>JBAXOP010000112.1:0-15546 GCA_037133195.1 Verrucomicrobiota bacterium
ATCCAAGGGGCCGGCAACCGCGAGTTCCTCGGCGCCGATGTGGTCACCACCTCGCGCGAGGCCGAATCGGTCAACATCGAGACTCCTCTCGGCCAACAACTCCAGCCATTCCAAGACACACCCGCAGCCGGGGATTTGGATCTAACGCCTTCCATCGCGCTCAACAGCACGCAGACCAGCACCAAGCCGCTCTACGGCACGTCCGCCCTCGCCAACGGCCAACTCGTCTATCATGCCGAGCGCAGCAACGACAACCCTGATAAAATCCAGATCTACTGGATGGAAACCGATGACTCCGCCATCTATTTTCAGAGCAGCGCGCCTAACCTCTCAATCCAATGGCCGAGATACCTGTGCAAATACACCCAGGTCTGGCCGTCGGCGTTTTCCGCATACGAGCCGGTGACGGTCACCAACACTGGCAATGATATCGCCATCGGTCCGCAGTTTGATGCGGCCCACCTGCCACAAGTGATTTTCCAGGATGATCCTGCGGAAACTGAGGTGAGCATTGACGTTCAGACGCAGCGTTTGCTGGCGGACTTCAGTGTTTCCAGCGACTCTACGAGCCGCACCTTGCTCAAATTCATGGAAGGAGGGACACCGTGGTATGTGCCACTCTACATTCAATCGGATAGTAAACTTGGCAGCCCGGCGCTGGCCGATCCCGATGGCAGCGGTCCCCTGACAGGCTCGGCCGCAGTAAGTACGATCAACGATACCAACGCCGATGGAGTGGCAGACTTGGTGGCAACGGTGAACGTGGGCGATCGCATTGTGCCACCCGACGGATATTCCACGGCCGGCTACATTGCCAGCGGTGATAACTATTATCCTGCGGGTTATATCAATCCGTTTGTTAAGGGCGCGGCGGCCGCGGAAGCCGGGGCAATCATTCCGGTCAATACGCTCGCCGACCACGACCAGCTCACCGTCTGGTGGTTCAAAAAGGTACCGGCACCCAGTGCAAAGTTCGCAGCGTTTTACCTGCCGTCCGCTATCGGCCATTACACCGTCGTCTATCCGGCGGGCAAGCCGCAGATTGTGATCGCCTCTGGCATCGGCACCGGCGATCTCGAACCCGCCCAACAGGCCGGCAGTATCTATTATCAAAATGACGCGAGCCAGCCCGGCTTCAATCCCAACGAAGAGCACGCATTGCTGCTCGGCGGCCGCGCTTATGCGCTGCGTGACGACCTGAATGACGCGACGACCACCTCGAAGCCGTTTGTGCTGCTAGCATACACCAACACGGATGATCTGCGGCCGAGTATCGATATCTATCAGGTTGTGCGGGAAACCTCCACCTATCCGCTGGTCTATGCTGCCATAGCCGGGACCAAGACCCAGCCGCCACAACCGCTGTCAATCTTGCCGCTGCCGCTCGATAGCACTGGCAATGTGAGTAACTACGAAGTTGAGGTTTTGGCCGATGCTGCCACTGCGGCCGATGCACCGACGAGTTACGCCAGTTTCACCTTCAAGGACCGACAAGGGTATGATTGGACCTATCGCGGGTCCCATACCAAGAGCTGTGCCACCGCCACGGCCTATGTGGTAGACACCTTGGTCAGGTATATTTTGATGCCTGAACAAATCCACGGAAGCGGATACCTCAGCCCGCCGGAGGTCACCATCGATGCGCCGCCCTCTGGAACGACCGCCACCGCCACAGCGATCCTGACTGATGGGCGGGTCACGGGATTCAATATCATTAATATGGGCAGCGGCTATATCACCGCACCGCAAGTCAAGATCGCGCCGCCGGTGAGCTTTGGCATGAAGTATTATTACAACTCGCTGGATGGATTTTTCGATCCTCGTCTCACACTCGCGAATCAACCGGCGGTGGGCACGTTGATGCCCTTTATTGCGGACACAGGCGACGGCGTGCCGGTGACGCTGCATTACCAACCGAAGTGGCCGGATGACCCGACGCTGCCGGTCGCCCAGAAGAAGGTGGTGCCATTGCTAGAAACCGCGCAAACCCTGACTATGGCCAAGGCCAGCGCCATCGCCGGGCAACTGCCGCAAGTTCGGGGAGCCACCAGCGCCGAGGTGCTTTACCAGCAGTCCGTGGCCACCACGGGTAGCACTGCCAACAGCGTGACTCTGCATGATCCCACCCGCAATAAGATATTCCTGCTCAACACAGGCGGCCTGGATATATTGCCCCCTTCGGTGCTGACCAGTGACTACGCCGGTAAGACGTATTTCCAGAAACTCTCGCCATCGCTGCAACAGCGGTTCTATTTCGATTCTAGCATCGGTAGCTCTGGCGCTCTGGTATTCAAGGGCGAATTTGTCGAGGCCATCGCCGGCGAGAATTACCTCAATCTCAACGTGCTCGGCTCAGCGGATCTGGCAGAATTGCAAGGCCTCTGCCCGAGCGACGGCAGCACTTACAAAGGCAAATGGGATGCCGCCATCATCAGCCTCAGCACTCAGTTGGAAACCTTCAGCGAGAGTACGGCCGTTCCTGGTAAATATGTGGTGGATATGACCAAGGATCACCGCGTAATCGACATCGATACCCTGGCGGATATCCGCGATCGCGATACCGCAGTGGACTCCTACGCCCTGAGTGCCACCGGCAAGGGCACGGGCTATGTCACCCTGATGTTTGAAAATGGCGAGGCCTTCACCGACCCCGGCAATACCATCGCAATGCAAATTATCAAGGTCGATCCGTCCCTCTATAAAGGCGATCTCAAGGTGCTGCTAGCAAGCAACCCGCTCGACGAACAAGTGACCCTGCGCCACAGTGGTGACTACGCCGGCCACCCGGAACTCTATGAATTTCAATGGCGCTATTACGGGTTTCAGACCAATGGGACAAGTCCGTTTATCACGGCTAACATGATTAGTACATCTTCAAGCACCAACGCCTGGATCAAGCCCGATGGCACGCTCGGCAGCTCGATTGTCGTCGGCGGTTCGCCGACAGCCGCCATCAGTAATCCCGCCGTATTGATGGGGGATACTTATTTTACGATGAACTACCGCCTCAAGGTCACCAACCAGGCCGACAATGCGGGTTGGTCCGGTTGGAGCGAGCCAGCCTTGGTCGAGGGGTGGATCAAGCGGGTGCTGGCCAAGATCACACCGTTTAACCAGCGCATGACTGATCTCTACAACAACGAAATCAATACGGACGTCTCAATGCTCACCCAAGCTGGCACACGCTGGGAGGGCGACGTCGCTCTCAATCTGGAAAATATCAACGACGCTGGTTTGATCGCAATCTATGAAACCGTGCTCAATCGCGGTAAGAGCTTCACCATCGGCTCGGGCATCGACTTCACCTCGGCTAACAGTGGTCTGATGCTCGCCGCAGGCTATTTGAATGATCTCTACACAATCCTCGGCAACGAGGCCTACGCCGACGCTGCCAACCCAACCATCTCCATCGACGACCCAACCACCGTCACCGAGGTGAACACCAGCCGCTTTTCCTTCGAAGGGCAGGTGGCCAGTTCGCTAGATGAAGAACTGGCATTGCTCAAAGGCCGCGATGATTTCGCCAGCCCCGGCGTGGCCAGCGCCCCCGCCTACAACCGTCTGTGGTGGAACTATACCCGTGGTATCAATAGCGGCGAGGTGCTTTACGCTACCAACTATAACATCAAGGAACAGGTCGGCAGCAGCACCGCTAACGGCGTGGTCGATGCGGCGGATGCCCAGCGGATGTTCCCGCAGGGCCACGGCGATGCCTACGGGCATTACCTAACCGCTCTCACCGGCTACTACAAACTGCTCGAAGATCCATACTTCACTTGGGTGACCTCAGCAGAGGATGTGACTGTGCTCGGCCAGGCGGTTCAAATCGACTATAAGGATGAGAGGAAATTTGCGGCCGCAGCGGCCAACGTAGCTAACAGCGCGCGGCAGATTGTGGCGCTGGTTCACCGCCAAGATTACAGAGACGACCCCGCCAGCGGCTGGAGCCAGTTTCGCGACGGCAAGCACAACTCGCAGACGGGTGTGACGCGTTATCAAGGATTGGACGAGTGGGTTTCACGCAGCGCGCAGGGCAGTTATCTTAACTGGGTAGCGGCTAATGCCTTGCTGCCAGATATAGATACCAATCCGAACCACAGCGGCGTGCAGATTATCGACCGCACGACAGTTCCAGAACTCAGCAATCTGGCTAGCGCAGGCAATGAATTCCAAGCCACCATAGATAGCGCCAACGCCCACCTTAACCCGCTTGGCCTGAGCCCGGACGCCATCGCGTTTGATATTTCGCCGTCACTTTTGCAGGCGGGTCACTCGCACTTTGAGCAAATTTACGATCGTGCGCTTCGGGCGACGCTCAACGCCAAGGGTGCCTTCAATCAGGCGGCCAAGATGTCGCGTTTACTTCGCAACCAGGAGAATCAGATCAGCAATTCGACCACTGCCTACGTTGATCAGGAGTTTGCATACACAAGACGACTCATCGATATCTTTGGCTCGCCCTACAGCGGCGATATCGGCGTAGGCAAAACATTTGCCCAGGATTACGCCGGGCCCGATCTCTATAATTTCTACGTGCTGGATCGCCCAACCGATCTGGTCGATACCTCCCCGGCTGTCACCATCACGCTAAACGTGCCCACGGGTATCGCGGATTTCACCGGCAATTCCATCAACGACATCACCCTCGACGGAATCACCCCGACCCACTCGGTCTCCAAAACCGTAACTGTTCAACCTAACAAAAACCTATTGTGGGCAAGCGAGTGGGGCGGCAGCACGATCGGCCAGCGTGCCAGTGTCGGTCGGATCCAGCAATCGCTGCTCAATTCCTATCAGGCGCAGCTGGCATTGCTGGAAAGTAACCAAAACCTCCAGGTGCTCAACGCCCGATTTAAACGCGGTTTCCAACTCTTCAATGAGATGGTGACGAAGCACACCAGCAGCCAAACCACACGTACAGAAGCCACAGCAGCGATCAAAGATTTGCAGACGACCCAAGTGGTATTGCGGGGGCTGGCGGATTTAGGCGATGCGGTCGGAAGCAATGCCTATAATATTGGTGAGGCAACGGCGGAAGCATTTCCGCTAACCGTAGGTCTAGCTACCGATGTCACGTTCCCTGGGCGAAGTGCGGTCAAATTCACGGCAGCGATCATCGCGCAAGTGACCAGCTTGGCAGCCGTCGTAGAGCGCAAGTTCGCCAATAAACTTGATACGCAAATCACGGAGAAGACCAGCAATTTAGCCACGGATCTGGAAATGCTAAACATCAACTATGAAGAGAAACAACAGCTCTATGAGTTTGAGATGGTTTACCGCGACCTGCTCTCTGCGCACTTTGAAGTGGCACAACGGACTACGGACTATCAGCGCTGCAACGAGGCACTGCGCAACGTGCTCGTTGAGGGCCAAAACGTGCTAACCGACCGCGAGAGTTTTCGCCAGAGGGCGGCGGCGGGCATCACAGGCTACCGCACCAAGGACCTGACGTTCCGCACGTTCCGCAACGAAGCCCTTGAGCAATACCGCACTTTGTTCGATCTGGCGAGCCGCTACACCTATCTGGCCGCCAAGAGCTACGACTATGAGACCGGCCTGTTGGGCAGCAGCGCGGGCAAGGCGGTTATCGCCAATATTGTCGCCTCCCGAGCGCTGGGCGATCTAACCGGTGATCAGCCACAAGCGACGGTTAGCACGCTGGGCGACTCCGGGTTGGCGGGCACGATGGCGCAGCTCAGCGCTGATTTTTCGGTGGCGAAGGGCCGTCTTGGAATCAATAACCCAGACCCTTATGGCACACTTTTCAGCCTGCGAGGCGAATTGTTCCGCATCCGCACCGATGCGGCGGCAACCAGCGACGACGATGCCTGGAAGCAGACGATGCAGCAATATATCGTGCCTGACCTGATGGCCGATCCGGATGTTGCCAGATATTGCAATAACCTGAAAAAAGCCGATGGAAGCGCCGCGCCCGGTATTCTGATTCCGTTTGGTAGCACCATTGACCAAATCAACAATTTCTTCGGCTTGCCCGGTGCAGCTGGCGATCACAGTTATTCGACCAGCAGTTATGCCACAAAGATCAGCAGTGTCGGCGTCGTCCTCAAAGGCTACGTCGGCATGGACCCATACGCCTTCAACACCCCAGGCACCACCGGCACGGCCAGTTCATCCGCCAATGCCCTGCGAGCCACGCCCTACATCTATCTGATCCCATGCGGCAGCGACTGCATGTTGGCTCCTCCACTGGGCGATACCAACACGCTCCGCAGTTGGACCGTGCATGATCAGGCGCTTCCGCTGCCCTACAATCTCGGGGCCTCTGCATTCAACTCAACCCAATTTTTTGATGCTAACGGAACGCTCAGTGAGCAACCGTGGATTCTGCGCAAGCATCAGGCGTTCCGCCCGGTGAGTGATCCTGCGTTTTTCTATAGCTCAGTGCCGACGGAATTTACTAACACACGGCTGATCGGCCGCAGCGTCTGGAATACCAGTTGGAAAATCGTGATTCCAGCTTACACCTTGCTCAGTGATGAACAAGATGGCCTCACGCGTTTTGTGGCCAGTGTTTCCGATATCCAGCTATTCCTGCGGACGTACTCGAATTCCGGGAACTAAGGAACCCCCATCTCCCCATAAAAAAGCTCTCACTACTTTCTATCGCCCTCGCAATCGTGCCGCTCGCTTGGCTCGGCTGGCATAGACTCTATGCGCCGCATATACCGCATGTTGACGTCGCTTCTAACACGGCTTCGAGGATCGATCCGCCGACGAGTATCGAGAACGAGCCCGTGCAGATTTTCCAACGAGCGTTTTGGGTTCGTCCGACCAGCTCAGACAAAATCCTGCATGCGGAGCGCCGCGAGTGGAAGGATACCGATGGAGTCCAGAAATGGCAGTGGTTCTTGGTTGTGGAACCGTCGGCCGCCTTGCTCAAGCGCTTGCGCGATGACAATGCTTTTGGCTTGATCCCCGCTGCGGTCACGAGCCCGCCGAGCGACGCTCCCGAGTGGTTTGTTTACAAGATGGACGGGGTGAATGTCCTGAAAGCCTTGCAAGGAAAACTCCAACTGATATTCTCCAACGATAAGCACACGCTCTACGCAACGGACACCGGGCGTGGCTTCCGTTCCGGCGCGCCCGAACCTGGCAAGCCAGCCAACCCCGCCCGCCAATCCCCCGTTCCAGGGCGTCTGCCTAATGTTCATCCCCCCATCCCCGAGCCTCCCACTGGTGGGACCTCAGGCGTCACGCCTGTGATGGAAGACAGCGCCACACGCCTGTCTGCACATGAGACGCCAGGCTGGAAGCCCGTCGTGCATGATAGGCAGGATGCCTATCTCCCAGAACTCCCCGATTCATCCCAATGAACACACCCTGCCATCTCACAATTTTCCGCCAGCTTGTCTTTTTGACAGCCTGCCTAACGCTATGTCTATCAGCAACGGCGGACGTGCCGCAGTTGCTTAACCACCAGGGGCGCATCGCCGTCAACGCGGTGAGCTTTGAAGGCGATGGCCAGTTCAAGTTTGCGCTCGTCAACATCGACGGTACGCAAAGCTACTGGAGTAATGACGCGACTAGCGACGCCGGATCAGAACCCACCGATGCGGTGACTCTGGCGGTGAGCAAAGGACTGTATGCTGTTTTGTTAGGTGATACGACATTGCCGAATATGGTGGCGCTTACGGCCAATGTTTTTGACAACGCGGACGTGCGGCTGCGGGTGTGGTTCAACGATGGCACCAATGGCTTCCAGTTGATGATTCCCGATCAACGACTGGCGGCGGCAGCGTATGCGTTGGTGGCAGACAAGGCGGTTACGGCCAGCAATTTTGATAGTGTGCTGGCGGGTGATGTGACAGGTCCGCAAGGCGGGACGGAAATCGCCGCAGAGACGGTCACCGGCAAGATGCTCACGGGCTTTGTTTCGCAAGCCGGCACGCTAGCCGAGACGGACACGCTGCTTGCGGCGTTTGGCAAACTCGATGGCAACCATAAACTCATGGCTCCACTGGCCAACCCCACCTTCACCGGCACGGTTAGAGGCATCACTTCCGCGATGGTCGGATTGGGCAACGCTAACAATACCAGCGATGCCGACAAACCCGTATCCGACGCCCAGCAAACGGCACTGGATTTGAAGGCACCACGCGTTTCCCCCACCTTCACCGGCACGGTCACCGGCATCACCGCTTCAATGGTTGGATTGGGGGATGTAACCAATACCAGCGATGAAAATAAGCCGGTGTCGATAGCCCAACATATGGCACTGGATTTGAAGGCAGACCTCGTATCGCCCACCTTCACCGGAACCGTCAGCGGCATCACTTCTGCAATGGTCGGGTTAGGCGATGTATCCAATACCAGCGATGCAAATAAGCCCGTGTCCAGCGCCCAGCAAACCGCGCTGGATTTGAAGGCAAATCTCGCATCACCCACGTTCACCGGTACCGTCAGTGGTATCACCGCGGCAATGGTCGGACTGGGAAATTCGAACAATACCAGCGATGCAAACAAACCCATTTCCAGCGCCCAGCAGACTGCGCTGGATTTGAAGGCAAACCTCGCATCGCCCACGTTCACCGGTACCGTCAGTGGCATCACCGCGGCAATGGTTGGACTGGGAGATATAAGTAATACAAGCGATGCCAATAAGCCGGTGTCCAGCGCCCAGCAATTTGTGCTTGATATGAAGGCAAACCTCGAATCTCCCACATTCACCGGCAACGTCGGCGGCATCACTTCTGAGATGGTTGGCCTCGGCAACGTCACTAACACGAGCGACTCAGACAAGCCGGTCTCCTCGGCGCAGCAAGCCGCCCTGGATATCAAAGCCAACGTCGAATCGCCAAATTTTAGTGGGACCGTGACGCTTCCCGCAGGCAACAGTTCGGCAGCGCCGCTTAAACTCACGAGTGGCACTAATCTGACAACGGCTGTCTTGGGAGCCGTCGAGTTTGACGGCACCAATCTTTATCTAACAACTAACGCTGCGAGTCCAACGCGGAAAATCGTTTCGCTATCTGATTCTGTCAGCAACTCGCAAATCTCACTGACGAGTGTGGTGACCGCGCCGCCCAAACCGGTGCTCGCATGGGGCAACAATCACGATGGGCAAACCACGCTTCCGCTCTTGGCCAACGTAGCTGCGGTGGCTGCGGGTAGTGCGCATAGTTTGGCGCTACTCAAAGCCGGGACGGTGGTTGCTTGGGGGCTTAACACCAGTGGTCAGACGACGGTTCCCGGCACGGCGACCGGCGTGACAGAGATTGCAGCGGGCACTTCACATAACCTGGCTCGCAAAAGCGATGGTACGATCGTGGCCTGGGGGGATAATTCTTACGGCCAATCAACCATTCCTAGCGGTATCACCACCGCCATCAAGGTGGCAGCAGGCGATAAGCACAGCCTTGCCTTGCTTAGCGACGGGAGTGTGCGTGCCTGGGGAGATAATACCTTTGGGCAAACAACCATTCCGGGCGTGCTGAGTGCAATGACTGTCACGGCAATTGCCGCAGGGTACGATCATTGCCTGGCTTTGACTTCCTATGGCACGGTGGTGGCCTGGGGACGCAACGATGCCGGCCAAACCGATGGGTCGCGTGAATTGTCGGGGGTCATTGCGGTTGCGGCGGGCGCTTATCACAGCCTCGCCTTGAAGAGCGACGGCAGCGTGGTGGCATTGGGCTGGGATAGCGGATTGCAGGTCTCCTCGCTGCCTGCAAATCTAACCGGAGTGACTGCAATTGCCGGTGGCTATACCTTCAGTATGGCATTGAAAGCCGACGGCACGCTGGTTGTTTGGGGCGACAATAGTTACGGTCAAAGGACCTATCCAATCGATGCTACTCAGGTCACGGCGATTGCTGCAGGGGCATTTCACGCACTGGCTTTGCGTGCCGATTCCATTCCAGCGCAAGTTGCACGCCTCGATCAGGACAATGTTTTCGCCGGCAAGGTAGGCATCAAGCGCAACCCGGCCGTCAACGCCCTCGAAGTAGAAGGCACGGCCAGCAAGACGACGGCCTCGGGATGGCTGGCCAATTCGGACCGCCGGATCAAGACGGACATTGAGTCGATCACGGGTGCCTTGGAAAAAATCGACCAAGTGCGGCTAGTGGATTTTCGCTACACCGCTGAGTACCGCGCCGCCCATGCGAGCATTGAGGATATTCGCTATCCGAACGTCATCGCTCAGGAGTTTGCAGAGGTGTTTCCTAACAACGTAACGAGCAGCGGCGAACTGATGCCTGATGGATCACCTATCTTGCAGGTGGATACTTATCCTCTAACAATTTACACGGCCGCCGCAGTGCAGGAATTGCATCGCGAAAACCAAGTGTTGAAACAACAAGTAAGCGAGCAAGAACGCCGCCTGCGCAAATTGGAGGCCTTACTCGCCAAATAACCGGATGAATTGGCAGCGCATGTTATTGATCTGTGGCACATGGCTGACGCCCTTCACGGCGGAGGCAGCAACGAGTGCGAACTATTCGCTCGAACCCACCGTGGTGGATAACGGCGGCCTGAGCACCAGCAGCACCAACTATCGGGCCAACTCGTCGGCCGCAGCGGGCGGGGCGATGGGTTCCTCGCTGTACAGTGACCGCACGGGGTTTGCCGGGCAATTGGGCGATGCGGTGGCGACGTCCATCGTGATCACCGCACCGCTGTTAGAGGTTGGGGAAGGCGGCACTTGCCAGCTCGGCGTCTCCCTCGTGTACGATGACCAGACTACCTCGGAGCTGCCTCCGGAGAGCATCACCTGGAGTGTGGTGAGCGGGCCGATTTCCACCATCAGCAGCGTCGGTCTGATCACCGGCGGACCGGTCTATCAGAACAGTCCGGCGCGGGTCAGCGCGGTTTTCCAGGGGTTTTCCACCACGCAGGAAGTGACCGTGACCAACATTGAGGGCGATAACTTCGGCAGCTTCGCCAACGATGGAATTCCTGACGTATGGCAAGTGCAGTATTTCGGTGCGCCGCCCAAAGCCACGGCAGCCCCCACAGCGGACCCCGATGGGGACGGATTCAACAATTTGCAGGCATTTGCCTTTGGGATGAATCCGATGCAGGGGAACCCGTCGCCCGTGACGTGGATTGGGACGATGCAGGTTAATCCCGGGGCGCCAACCCAGCTTGTTACGAACAAAAATGGTGTATTCACGTTTCGGGCCGTCTATGCGCGTCGCAAAGATTATGAGTCCGTCAATCTTGTTTATACAGTTGAGTTTAGCGGGGATTTGCTCACGTGGAAGGCATCGACCGCCACCCCGTCGGTGCTGGCAGACGATTGGCGGATACAAGTGGTGTCCGTTCCCTATCCGTTTTCTGTTGGAGGGAAGAAGGCGCGTTACTTCCGCGTGAAAGTAGAAACCCGAACAAGGAATATAGCATTATGAGCCGCCCACCTGCATATGCATATCGATGGACGCTGTTGCTCTGCGCGATGCGCATGGCATGGCCGCAATCGGCGCGGGCGGATGTCGTGTATAGCGGAATGCAAGACATTGCGATTCCGGCGGATTTCGACGGCGTATATCTCAACGTCGTAACCAAACAGCACAGCACCTCGGAAATCAGCGGCTGGGATCTCAATGCATTTTTCGGCGGTCTTGGTATCGCCAACTCACCAAGTTTTCAACCCGTGCGCATGGGCACTGGCAATGAGGATTCGATTGTGCCTATCAGTTTCGGAAGTTCCATCAATGGTAGCCTGAGCTTTTCCGCAGATTACGGTTGCTCTGGTGCCGAGGACGACTCGGGCCACCTGGGACCGGGGGTGTCTCAGTTTACCGACGGACAAGCGGCCTATATCGGCTTCCAGCTCACCCGCAACAACACTGTCAATTACGGCTGGATGCAGGTGACGCTGACCCGCGATGGCAGCAACGGGTTGATTCAAGATTGGGCCTACGACACCACTGGAAGCGCTATCCTAGCGGGCGCTACTGGCAATGTGGGTGCAGCGCCGCGCATCATTGAAGCGGGGTCCGCGCAAGTAGCTCCAGCCGTTGCTGCCGGAACCGCGGTCTTGGTGAGTACGGGCGCTCAGTTCACCTTTCAGGAAACGACCACCCAAGGGAATTTTTCCGGCATCATCAGCGGCGGCGGCAACGTGAATGTCGCAGGCGCTGGCGGCATCCGCTTGACTGGAACCAATACCTTTACCGGAACGGCCGCAGTACTCGACGGCAGCAGCCTCACTGTCACCACCAAGGACAACCTCGGCGCGGCGGCCATTCAATTGGCCCCCGCTGCGGCACTTGTCTTTGATTCACTCGCGGCCAACAACGGGACTGCCAATACGTTCTCCAACCCGATCACCGTCACCGCACAAACGGGCACCTTGCGCAATACCGGTGACGGCACCGTCGTCCTCACCGGCACGCTAACCAAAGATGGTTCGGTGCTTGCGTTTTCCAACGGCAATTTCGAGGTGCGCGGGGCTATCCAGGGCGCTTCGGCCAATTCCGATTTGATAGTGGACGGTGCCACTGTCTCCTTGTTGACCGCCAACTCATACAACGGACCCACCCTCATCCGCAATGAAGGCACCCTGTTAGTCAACAACCCCACTGGCACCGGTACCGGCACCGGCACAGTCACCGTGAACGCCGGATCCACCTTGGGCGGCTCCGGCACCATCGGCGGGAATGTGACGCTATCCGGTACGCTTGCGCCAGGGGACGCCGCCATCGGAAAACTTACGGTGAAGGGGAATTTGAATTTTGCCAGTGATTCAACCTTTGCCTATGAAATGAATTCCAGCATGGGCACGGGTGATCTGGTGGTGGTCGAGGGGGCGGGTGGTGTGGCCATCGGAACCCATGTCGGACTCACCTTGGCCGATGTGGAGTCCGGCACGTTTGAGGCGGGTACCACTTTGTCGCTCATCGAATACGAAGGGAGCTACAGCGGAATTTTTACATATGAGGGGAATGAATTGAGCGAGGGGGAAGCGTTCACCGACGGCAAGTCAAATCATTGGACGATCCACTACAACGCCAATAGCGGCGGCAGTAACTTTAACACCGCGCTTGCTAACAGTCATTACATATTACTGAGCCTCACCGCCATCCCCGAGGTGAGCAGTTTGCTAGTCCTCGCATGTCTGATTAGCTCCGGTGTCTTCTTCCGCTCGAAGCCTCGCAGGTAAACGCCAGCTGAGATTTTCTAACGATAGGCGCATGCTCTACGCGTCATCAAACATTCAACCCGTACTCCGAAGCTGAAACAAGGGCGTCCATCGGCGTTTATCTGCGGTTCATTTCTCTTTCTACGGATTAGGCATCCGCTCCTCGATTGGAATAGATCTGCGCGCCGGCGTTGACAAATTCGCGGGATTTTTCCGCCATACCTTGTGCGAGAGCGGCATCTTCGGCGAGGCCTTGCGCGGCGGCATATTGGCGGACGTCCTCGCTGATTTTCATCGAGCAGAAATGTGGCCCGCACATCGAACAGAAATGCGCGGTCTTGGCTCCTTCCTGAGGCAGCGTTTCATCGTGATAGAGGCGCGCCGTTTCCGGGTCGAGCCCGAGGTTGAACTGGTCCTCCCAGCGGAACTCGAATCGCGCCTTGCTGATGGCGTTGTCGCGGTACTGGGCACCCGGGTGGCCTTTGGCTAGATCCGCCGCGTGGGCGGCGAGCTTGTAGGTGATAACGCCGACTTTGACGTCATCCTTGTTAGGTAGGCCGAGGTGTTCCTTAGGTGTGACATAACATAACATGGCGCAGCCGTACCAACCGATCATGGCGGCACCGATGCCGGAGGTGATGTGATCATAGCCGGGGGCGATGTCTGTGGTTAGAGGCCCGAGCGTATAGAACGGTGCCTCGTGACACCATTCGAGTTGTTTAGCCATATTTTCCTCGATGAGGTGCATGGGCACGTGGCCGGGGCCTTCGTTCATCACTTGCACGCCCTTGGCCCAGGCGCGAGTGGTCAGCCCGCCCTGCACTTCGAGTTCGCCAAATTGGGCGGCGTCGTTGGCATCAGCGATAGAGCCGGGACGCAGGCCGTCGCCGATAGAGAAGGCGACATCGTAGGCGGCGCAGATATCGCAGATATCATCCCAATGGGTGTAGAGGAAATTTTCCTGGTGATGAGCGAGGCACCATTTGGCCATGATTGAGCCGCCACGCGAGACGATGCCAGTCATCCGTGAGGCGGTCATCGGCACGAAGCGCAGCAACACGCCGGCATGAATGGTGAAGTAATCGACGCCTTGCTCGGCTTGCTCGATGAGCGTGTCGCGGAACAATTCCCAGGTCAGGTCCTCAGCCTTGCCATTGACTTTTTCCAGTGCTTGATAGATTGGCACCGTGCCGATGGGCACCGGCGAATTGCGCAGAATCCACTCGCGGGTGGCGTGGATATTCTTGCCGGTGGATAGATCCATCACGGTGTCCGCTCCCCATTTGGTAGCCCAGCGCATTTTCTCGACTTCCTCCTCGATGGACGAGGCGACGGCGGAATTGCCGATGTTCGCGTTGATTTTGACCAAGAAATTGCGGCCGATGATCATCGGTTCGCATTCCGGGTGGTTGATGTTGCAGGGGATGATGGCACGGCCTGCGGCGACCTCGCTTCTAACAAACTCAGGAGTGATTTCCGCCGGGATGCGCTGAGGGAACCGGCTAAAGACACTGGGCGTGTAAGGATTGAGGATTGAGGATGGCGGATGTTGGATTGAGGATTCTTGGGCGGATCCGCGATGTTGTTTGGCTAGATCATTGCGGATCATATCGTCTCTCAAATCTGAGATTTGGGAATTGAGATTGGCGATTTTAAGGTTTTCGCGGATAGCGATGAACTCCATTTCTGGAGTGATGATGCCTTGGCGGGCGTAGTGGAGTTGCGTTACGGGCGAGCCCCCGGTGCCCCTCTTGATCGCACGTAACGGGTGGCGGCGCTGGCCGCTGAGCCCGGGAAATTCCACGAAGCGGCCGGCGCGCTCGGATTGCGAGGCAAACTCCGCGTGTTTGTCCGTTAGGTAGCCATTATCCTGGGCGGTGACCGGCCGGCCGGCATAAGCCTCGACGTCTCCGCGGGCGAGTATCCAGTCGTGGCGCAATTGCGGGAGACCCTGGTCGGAAGTGCCGGTGAAGGCCGGATCACCCCACGGGCCCGAACAATCATATACGCGAACCGCAGCATTGGGTGTGACGCGGCCGTTGAAACTGGTGGTGTTAGATATGGCAATTTCGCGCATCGGCACCTGCACCGAGGGATGCAGGGTGCCGCCGACGTAAATGCGGGTGGAGGCGGGCAGGGGTGTGCGGCTGCTGGCGGCAGCGGCAATGGCGGGGTCTTCGGGGCGGATCATGGACGTGAGGATCGATATATTTTTGTTGATAAAAAAGCAGAAAGCCGTGCGGATCAGGCACGGCCGAGGGAAGGGAAACCAGGTTTCGACTCCCTCCGGCGGCATGACCCGCGTCAGGTACGGAGGGTCTTTTCCGCGCTTTGGAAAATCTCAGCCCGGTGTTCGCCGCGCTCCCCTGTCGTGTAGGGCGTGAGTATCGTGCGAAAAGTGCGCGATGCAAGCCGGAAGTCGTGGAGACGCCGCAGACGTC
>JBAXOP010000113.1:0-15294 GCA_037133195.1 Verrucomicrobiota bacterium
GGTGGAGTGGTGGAGTGGTGGAGTGGTGGAGTGGTGGAGTGGTGGAGTGGTGGAGGATGACGTTTCGCACATTGCTCCACTACTCCATTACTCCATCACTCCCTCTTCCTCTTCCTTCACGACCAAGCTGTCGATCCAGTCGCCGTCATTCTTCTTGCGTTCAATGGACTCCACGAGGCGGAGTAGGCCGTTTTCAAGTTTGTAGGCATGGCTATCGAGTGCTTCGAAATCGTCGTCAGAAATTTGACCCGCAGCATGAAGCGCGTGATAGCCCGAGACGCTTTCTCCCAATGATCCGAGAGCAACATAGAGGAATTGGAGATACTCCTTGATCGATCGTCTGCAATAGCCTTCGGCGATATTGCGGTGAACGGAGTCGGCCGAGGCGAATCCTTGTGAGCTCACTCGCTTCACCTCATATGGCAGGCGGCGCAAGACTCCCGCAGTCAGTGCATACAGTTCAATGGCATCCTGCCAAACCCGCAACTGCTGGTAACCCCTGTTCTTGTTTCGCCGGTTGTTCATAACATTACTCCATTACTCCATTACTCCATTTCTCCATTTCTCCATTTCTCCATTTCTCCATGGGGGGCGGAGTAATGGAGTAATGGAGTGGTGGAAGGTTTTCATTGGCCGATCAATTCCAGGGCCTTGAGCATTGGCGCGTTGGACACCTTGATGATGCCGTCGAGCGGGTGACTCATTTCGAGAATCAGGAACACGGCGGACGACACCGAAAACGCGCAGACCAGCAACACGGCAAGGACGGTTGCGTTGCGCGGTGCGTACAGGCCGAAACTCAGAAACAACATGGCCAGCCAGAATGCCAGCAGCACGACAAATACCGGTGTCACCGGTTGCTGCTGTTGCTCCATTATCAAGAGCCGGTTCTGCCAGAAATCACTACAAACTTGTTGGATCTGGCTGAGGCTGGATTTCTGCCGCTCATTTTGTGGCACCAACGCCCGGAGGCTGGCCTGCAGATCGATCATGGTGGTGGATTTTTCCACGGCGCGCAGGCCGGACCCGCCCGCTGCGGATGTGTGCCAGACCCGATCCACCTGTAGGGCCACGGAGGTTTTGAGTTGGTCGCGGATCGGGCGGCTTTCCGGTCCATACTCGGCCAGGTAGTGGTCGAGTTGGATGATGCGGGCGCCGTTCTGGGCGATGGCGAGATTCATGGCGTCAAAGGTGTTCTTGGCCGAACTGACGAGCAGGCCGAGAATCAAGGCGGACATGGTGGCCACCATGCCGGATCCCAGTTTGACGGTGTCCTGGGATTCCTTGGATAGATGGTGATCCGGCAACCGGTGTTGCAGCCACATCCCGAGCAGGAACCCGGCGGTCAGGCACAGGAGGATGATAAGACTGATTGCGATGCTGCTCATGGGAAGGCTAAGCGTTGTCGTTGTTCCGCTGGAAGATGATTGAGGGGAACATCCCTAACTGACGACTGGCACGGGCCGCACCTGGATCGAACGGATGCGGCCCGGCCGTAGGGTTAGCGTTTGCCGCTGCCGCCTGAATCCTGGAGCTTCTGCAGCACTTCCTCAAGGGAGAAGCTGCCAGGCTTCTGGCGCGGCGGAAACGCCAGATAGGTTTGCAGGTGCTTGCCCACAAAGGCCTGGCACGGCACGGCCAGGAACGCGTGGTTGACGATATACATGCCGTATCCTTCGGCCTCATCCGGGGCGCGTTCGAAGGGATCGGCTCGCAGATCCATGATCAACGGCACCCGCAGCGGTACCGTTGGTTCCGACCAGACCTTCATGCCTTTGGCGCGTTGCTCCAGGAAGAGAAGCTTCCAGCGGTCATAGCGCACGGCGGCCAAATTGCCATCGTCCGTCCAGTAAAAATACTCCTTGCGCGGGTCTGTGGCCTTAGCGGCCAGGAATGGACCCTGGTCGTAGCCGTCGAGGTGAACCTTGTACGTCTTGCCCGAAGCCTCATAACCTGTTAGGAGCTTTTCCTTGATGTTGGGTTCACCCGCGGCTGCTACCAGCGTGGGCAGCCAATCCTCGTGGGAGACAATGGCGTTGATCTCAGAACCTGGCTTGATGACGCCCGGCCAGCGCATCATGCCGGGAACGCGGTAACCGCCTTCCCAGCTCGAATTCTTCTCGCCGTGGAAGGGCGTGTTGCCGCCATCAGGCCAGGAGAACTGTTCGGCGCCGTTGTCGGTCGAATAGAGAACGATCGTGTTGTCGGCGATGCCGAGATCGTCGAGTTGCTTGAGGAGTTCGCCGACCATGCCATCGTGTTCGACCATGCCATCGGCCTGAACACCCAGACCCGTCTTGCCCTTCGATGCATCCTTCAGGTGCGTGTGGATGTGCATGCGGGTCGAGTTAAACCAACAGAAGAACGGCTTGCCGGCTTTCGCATTGCGGCCGATGAAATCCTTCGCGGAGCCGAGGAATTCCTCGTCCACGGTCTCCATGCGTTTTTTTGTTAGCGGACCGGTATCCTCGATCTTCTGCTTGCCGACCTTGCCGAACCGCTCATCCACGGTCGGATCGTCCTTGTCGCTCGCGAAGCACTTGAGCACTCCGCGGGGGCCGAACTTTTCCTTGAACCCAGGCATCTTCGGGTAATCGGGATTCTCCGGCTCTTCCTCGGCATTGAGGTGATAGAGATTGCCGAAAAACTCGTCGAAGCCGTGGACGGTTGGCAGGTGCTCATTGCGGTCGCCGACGTGGTTCTTGCCGAACTGGCCGGTGGCGTAGCCCTGCGGCTTGAGCAACTCGGCGATTGTTGGGTCTTTCTCGGACAGCCCTTCCTTGGCACCCGGCAAGCCGACCTTGAGCAGGCCGGTGCGGAAACAACTCTGGCCGGTGATGAACGCCGCGCGCCCGGCCGTGCAGGACTGTTGGCCGTAGAGGTCGGTGAAGATCGCGCCTTCTTTCGCAATCCGGTCAATGTTTGGAGTGCGGTAGCCTGTCATACCCCGGCTGTAGGCACTGATGTTCCATAAGCCGATGTCGTCTCCCCAGATGACGAGGATGTTGGGTTTCTTGTCCGCACCGAGAGCTGGAGCGGCCGCGCCCAGCAGCGCCCCGGCCGCGGTGAGCAGCGCCAAGCCGCTGAGGTATCGATTTAGTTTCATGTTGTT
Source organism: Verrucomicrobiota bacterium (assembly GCA_037133195.1). Classification (GTDB taxonomy): domain Bacteria; phylum Verrucomicrobiota; class Verrucomicrobiia; order Verrucomicrobiales; family Akkermansiaceae; genus Luteolibacter. The sequence continues at coordinate 3,113 of JBAXOP010000113.1, forward strand.
GTTGTTCTGTTTTGTTTGCTTTCTGTTAGCATGGAGAGGGGTCACTGGTCACTGGTAGCTGCCCTTGAGTTGGTCGGCCATCGGATCATAGACCGGCGTGTAGGAGGACCCCATGGACTGTCTCGGCTCATCAGGGTAGGCAACCTAATGCAATTCCCGGTGCCCGTCTATAATACTTTGGTTCAATACGCCTGACGACTGCGGCACGCTCTGGGATCATCTGGTTGTGGAACAACTCCAAGCCCATTTCCCGGAAACGCCCGCCTGCTACTGGCGCGACAAGGCGGGGCGCGAGGTGGCTTGGACTACAAAAGAGAATGACGATGAACCACAAAGAACACAGAGAACACAAAGAACACAGAGAACACAAAGAAACTGGCCCCTTTGTGATCTGTGCGTTCTCTGTGGTTAAATCATTTGTATTCCAACCTAAGAAATTCTCAGTAAATCTGGGATTTTTTGATTCTGAAAAACTTTGCGGCTTTGCGCCTTTGCGCGATAAAGTCCTAACCGGGATGAATCGAATGGAAGCACAGTAGATCCCGATCCTCGATCCAGGCGCCGGGCTGTCGCCCGGATTGCGCGGTCATCAGCGCGGTGTTGAGCACTTGCAGCTTGGGGCTGGAGGCCCGCTGGCGGAGTAGATTGCCGGAGAATTTATGCAAACCGGAGACCATGCCCGCGCCTTCTAACAATTACAGCCAATGAGTAAATTGTAGCAGGCTATTGAGCAAGCCCTATTTTGGGTCTTTTTTTTATCCGCCGGTGCGAAGTTCACTGTTTTGATGCCGGGAATGTTTGGCTGCTGGATAGACCAGATGATGGGCATTCGAAAAACCGTACTTTACATCTGGCATCCCTAAACGTATAGTGCGCTGACATGATTTCACGACCTTTCTGGCAGCAACGCATCGAAGAGGCGTGGCGCGAGACCCCAATTGTCTGGCTGGCGGGTGTCCGACGGTCCGGCAAGACCACTCTGGCCGAGAGCCTCGGCGGGGAGCGTGCGCTCTATATGAATTGCGACTTGCCCAGCGTCGAGGACATGCTTGTTGATCCCCAGGTCTTTTTCCGCACTTGTGCGAAGCCGGTGGTGGTTTTCGATGAGATCCACCAGTTGCGCGATCCGGCCCGCCTGCTGAAAATTGGGGCGGACGGCTTTCCGCAATTGAGGATTCTTGCCACGGGTTCCTCGACGCTGGCGGCGAGCAAAAAATTCAGCGACACTCTGACGGGTCGCAAACGCCTGGTGCATTTGACGCCGGTGGGGTGGGGCGAACTTCCCGCATTTGGAGTGACGCTACCGCAACGCCTGTTTCACGGTGGGCTGCCACCCGCGCTGTTGGCGCAATCGAAACAACCCGCCTTCTACCGCGAGTGGATGGACTCGTTTTTCGCCCGCGACATTCAGCGCCTGTTCGGCTTCCGGGACATGAATCGTTTCAACGCGATGTTGGAATTCATGCTGCGCCAGAGCGGTGGACAATTTGAGGTAACCAAGGTCGCCTCGGCGCTAGGCATCACCCGGCCGACCGTCGAAAGCCATCTGCGTGCGCTGGAAATAACCCACGCCGTCACGGTGGTGCGACCGTTCCATGGCGGCGGCCACAACGAGATTGTTAGACAACCCAAGGTTTATGCCTTCGACACCGGCTTCGTGAGTTTTGCACGCGGCTGGGATCCGCTGCGCACGGACGACTGCGGCACGCTCTGGGAGCATCTGGTTTTGGAACAACTCCAAGCTCATTTCCCGGAAACGCCCGCCTGCTACTGGCGCGACAAAGCGGGGCACGAGGTGGACTTCGTCCTGGCCCACCGCCGCGACCAGGTGGACGCCATCGAGTGCAAGTGGGATCCGGGCGCATTTGATAGCTCGGCCCTCAAGCTGTTCCGCAGTTTCTATCCGAAGGGCCGCAACTTCCTGGTCACCCCTTCGGGCGAGCCCGCCTACACCAAGCGTTACGGCAACCTAAGTGTTAGAATATGCACCCCCACGGAACTCCAGCCATGAATGCCCTGCCGCTTGCGCGCACCGCCGCATCCGGCAAACTTCCCATATCAGCGTGACTTGACGCTTATCGCCGCGTCAAACCTTTGGTCACGAATTTGCTGTTCGCAAGGGTCAGCTTTTCGGAAACAAAAAAGTGCAGACGAAGCGGATGCCCCAATCGGGTGCTCCGGCCGGGGCCTCGGCAAACCAGGTGCCCATCAGGCCGAGGCTCACCGGTTGGTCGCCGAGTTTCAGCAGTTGGCTGACGCCGGCGTTGATTGGCACCGTCCATTGGCTGGCGTGCCAGTCATAGGTGGACTCGGTATTGACCATAAAGGTGGTGGCGCTCTTGGTGGTGTAGGAGAGGAACGGCTGGATGAAGGTGGCGTTGACATCCTCGCGACTGTCAGATCCGGCAAACGACCAAATCTGATTGGCTAGAACACCGTAGGTCCAGGGACCGGTCTGTTTCAGGATCACGCCGGTTGGGCCGGCACCCCATTTTCCTCCACCTAACAAGTAGTCGGTGGCGGTGGGAATGAGGAACGCCGGACCCACGCCCCAGATGAAGGGATCGGTGGATTTCGGCGAACTGCGAGGTGCCGCCATCGGGCCAGGTGTTGTAGTGCGGGCCATTGTCCGTGGAATACTGCACGATCGTGTTGTCAGCCAGGCCGAGTTCATCGATCAATTTGAGCAGTTCGCCGACCTGCATGTCGTGCTCGACCATGAGGCCGCGACATAGGTAGTTGAGGCCGGGTTCACCGGTGGCGGTGCGCAAGATCCGGTTCTTGGGGCACTCGCCCCAACAATCAGTTAGATAAAGACATTCCCGGCAGCCTGCGGCAGGGATTCGCTTTTGGCATATCTTAGTACTACCCAGGCATCAAGGCGCGCCCCCCCCGCTTATAGAGTGCGGCCAACGGAAGAGCGGCGGCGATCTCGGGCAGCGGAATTGTGGATTCGAGCCCGGAGTGATATTCGATGGCGAAGCCAACAGGAAGCGTGCGCCCCCCCTCAGAACCGATCTGTGGTCTTTATGTTAGAGATCGAGTGCCTGGGGCGTTTGCTTGAGGACCATGCGCCGAGTCCCAATGCTCCAAATCATCCGATGCAGTCAGGCAAGCAGACGGGCCTCGAGGGTGGCGAGGGTGTCTTCATCGAGCACCGGGCGGGCGCTTGCCTGCCACTGCGCGGGTGGCTCGGGCAGTTGGACCCAACTGCGGCAGCCGCCGAGGCCCGCCTCATAGGGGAATTCCCACGGGGTGGCCAGTTCGCGCACGCGCACCGAGGCGAGGTGAATGGAGCCGGAGGCCATCCCCTTGCCTTCCCAATCGAAGCGGTCGCGCACGGTGGCCTCGGAATAGATGTGGAAGGGGGCGAGCGCCGCGACCTTGTTCCAATCCGTTAGAGTGATGGCCCACAGCGCTTCGGCATGATGGGTGATGCGGACGGTGTCGCCCACCTGCCATTCCGGCAGCGGGGTGACGGTGCCCTCGCGGACTTGCGCACCCTGAACGTGGAACCGGGTGGGGAAGAGGAAAAAGGACTCGTGGGCAAAGGAAAACCCATGGCGTCCCTCGTGGATGCCGCCTTTGCGCAGGAGGATCGCTTGGCGGCCGCTGGCGAGCGCATCGCAAACAACCTGCCATTCTTTGAAACCGATGATGTCGTGCATAAGAGGAGAGACAGAAGACTAATAGACACAAGACAGAAGACAAGTGGAAGAAGGGCTTCGCACGGTCCGATGGATCTTCATTTTCCTATCTGGGAGCGCAGCGGTCTTCTGTCTTCAGGTGAGATCGCTGGCGGTGACGGAGGTTTGCTCGCGGGAGCCAAGGAGACGGGCGTGGCGGGTCACTTGGGCTGCGCTGGCATCAAACCGGTAGCTGTGGCAATTGGGACACAGGGCAGTGTTGCTGCCCAGGATCGAATCGCACCCTTCGCAGACTTTGTAGGCGGTCGGGTTGGCGGCAATTTTGGCGGCGGCTTCCGCGCGGGAGCTGTGGGGTTGGGGAACTGGCATGGGGGGATGAAAAAAGCGGCACCGGCTAACCGGACCGCTTGTTTCGAGAGCTTGGGCGATCCGGATCAGGCCAAGCTGGCAAGCGCCTTGGCGGTCTTGCTCTTGAGATTGGCGGCCTTGTTCGGATGAATCAGGTTGCGTTTGGAGGCCTTGTCAAGGGCGGACGCGTAGGTGCTGGCGGCGCTGGCGGCGGCGGGGGCATCCCCGGCGGCGACGGCAGAGAGGGTCTTTTTGCGGAGCGTCTTCATGCGGGTTTTGTCCGCGCGATTGCGCTCGGTACGGACTTCAGTTTGACGGACGCGCTTGAGGGCGGATTTCGTGTTGGCCATGGTATTAGGGGAGAATGTGCCTGAGGGTGGAACGGCGGGCGGCAAACCGTAAGGATGCGGGCCAAGCTGTCAAGCTCGGGTTTGTGAAATTTTCAGAGGCTCGCGTAGGGTGGGGCTGCGGTTTGTGGCTGGTCGAGGGAGCCGCGGATGATGACGACATCGGCGCCGAGGCCGACGCGGTTGTAGAGATCGATGACATCCCGGCCACTCATGCGGATGCAGCCATAGGAGGCAGGGGCACCGAGGCTGCGTTCTTCCGCCGTGCCATGAATATAAATGCAGCGGCGGAAGGCGTGGCTATTGGCGGGTTCCATGCCGCGCAGCCACAGGATGCGACTCACGATCGGATCGCGCCCGGGGGCGTCGGGGCGGACGACCTCCCCGGTTGGGCGGCGGTGCTTGAGAACAGTGCCAGCGGGCAGGTTGTCACCGATTTTGCGGCTCACTTCCATGCGTCCGAGCGGAGTGCAGTTGCTGCCCGGGCGGTCGCCGATGCCAAATTTGGAGGTGGAAACCTTGTAGGTTTTGAGCGGCTTGCCGTCGCGCAAGACCAGCATTTTCTGATCCCTGACGCTGACCACCATTTTGTTGCAGCCGTCTTTGCTGGGGGTGGCGCAACCGGTGAACCCCAGCGCGGTGAGCACGCTGAGGGTGATAAGCGGGAGTGGACGCATCAAGTGACCCAAGGGTTACGGAATTGTTAGGGTTTGTCGCTGAGGGTGGAAGGGCTCGGCTGGATCGCGGGGGCGACAGGGAGCATGCGGGCGATGGAGGCCAGCGAGGTGTAGAAGAAACCGACTGGGAATGGCAGCAAGAGGATGGCGGAGGACCAACGGCCCTGCATGGCGGCCTCGGCGACGACGAAGAGGAAGAAGAAACCGAAGAGCAATTCCACAAACGGGGTGAGGGTCTTCATGGCCTTGTAGCTGCTCTGTTTCCATTCGTGGCGCTTGCCCGTGTCGATGCCGTATTTGGGGGTGCGGACAAAGCCGGACTGGTGGTTGAAAATGGCTTCCAACACCGCCTTGGCATTGCTGATGGACATGCCGATGCCGAGGGCCAGCAGCAATGGCAGATAGGGGATTTCCTTCCACCACGAGCCGGGGCGCAGGGCTTTTTGTGAGACCAGATAGAACAGCACCACCGACACCGAGGAGAAAAAGAAAATCGGCACATTGATGATGTAGTAGCCGAATTTCCCGAAGTCCGGCTGGCAGTGCTGGTTCGGGTAAATCAGGAAGCACAGGCAGATGAGCATGAGGTAGGCAAAGTTGGACGTGAGGTGGGCCGTGGCCTCCATCTTGATGAACAACGGCACATCGCTTTTCCAAATGGCGGGGAGCACTTTCTTGCAGACTTGGATCGAGCCCTTGGTCCACCGGTGTTGCTGGCTTTTGAAGCCGTCCATATCCACCGGCAATTCGGCCGGGGTTTCCACATCGTTGAGGAAAATGAACCGCCAGCCCTTGAGTTGGGCGCGGTAGCTGAGGTCCATGTCCTCGGTGAGCGTGTCGTGTTCCCAGCCGCCGGCGTCGGTGATGCAGGATTTGCGCCAGATGCCGCCGGTGCCGTTGAAGGTGAAGAAGCGGCCGGAGCGGTTGCGGGCGGTTTGTTCGAGTTCGAGGTGGCCGTCCAGGAACATCGCCTGGATGCGGGTCAGCACGTTGAAGGTGCGGTTGAGGTGGCCCCAGCGGGTCTGGATCAGGCCGATGCGCTCGTCGGTGAAATAGTGGACGGTTTTTTGCAGCAAATCCGGGTTGGGAACGAAGTCCGCGTCGAGGATGAGCAGGTATTCGCCCTTGGCCGTCTGGGTGCCGTTTTCCAGCGCGCCGGCCTTGTAGCCGGTGCGGTCGCTGCGGTGGATGTGCTCGGCGTCAAAGCCGCGGGCCTTGAGCCGCTCGATCCCCCGCCGGCAGATTTCCACCGTTTCGTCGGTGGAATCATCCAACAGCTGGATTTGCATCTTATCCTGCGGATAATCGAGCGCGGCGACCGAATCGAGCAGGCGGTCCACGACGTGCATTTCATTGAAAACAGGCAACTGGATGGTCACCAGCGGGAGGTCCGCGAAAAGCCTGAGCGGGTGCGGGCGCTTGCGGGAGTGCTTGAGGTAAAGGAACAGGATGGTCAGGCGGTGCGAGCCATAGCCGGCGAGGCCGAGCAACACCATGACGTAACAGAAATACCAAAGCGGGGAAGACCAGTCCATGAGGATTGAAAGGGGAATGAGTGGGTGGAGGAAAGAGGCGGGCGACCGGGAGCGATGCGGGGTCAACCCGAAGCAACATCAGGCAAATGGGCACGCGAGTGCACAAGCGGACGCCTCCCGTGCCAGAAGGCGGGCGCGGTGTCAAGCGCGGATTTTCGGGTTGACCCCAAACCCTTGTCGCGGCAGGCTGCCACCGTCTTCGCCGCCCGTGAAGGGTCGCGGGAGGTCCCCTTTCGCATGCTCAAACTCAAAGCCGGCATTCTTGCCAATAAAACCTATCGCGACCTCGTTGGCAGGGTGCTGCGGGAGAATTTCCGCTTGTATGTGGGGCGCTACCTGTTGGCGTTTCTGCTCATGGGTTTTGCGGCGGCGGCCAGTGGCGCCTCGGTTTTTCTGATGAAAAACGTCACGGTGGTCGTCTTCGGAACCCCCGAGCAACTCCGGCTGGACTCCGCCGCCACGGGTCATGCTGCCACCTTGGGCAGGGAATGGCTGCGCCACGCGGGTGAGTTTTTCACCTCCTGGCTCACCTCCTCCGAGCCTGGCATGTTGCAGATTTTCAATGTGTCGATTGCCATTCTGCTGGTCTTTTTCATCAAGGGGGCGAGTCAATACGGCTCATCGGTCATCCTCTCCAAGATCGGCAACAACATCGTGGCCCGCCAGCAAGCCCGGGTCAGCCGCCACATCCTCGATCAATCCCTCGCGTTTTTCGTCCACTTCCCCTCCGGCGATCTTATTCCCCGCATCTCCCAAGCCGCGAGCTCCTCCCGCAACGTGATGAACCTGCTCATGATGCGGGTGCAGGATGTGTTCACGGCGCTGGCCTTGCTGCTGGCGATGTTCTCGCTGGATTGGCGTTTATCCTGTGGCGCGCTCTTCATCATGGCGCCGCTCATTCTGGCATTGGCTGGCATCATCAAACGAATCCGCAAAATCGCCAACGCCGAGTTTCTGGGCAATGTCCAGGTCATCTCCACCCTTCAGGAAGCCATCATCGGCAACAAGCTCATCAAGTCCTACAACCTCGAGCCGCACATGAGGGAGCGCTTCAACACGGCCATCGGTGCCGTGGAAAAACGCTCTAACAAGATGGCGGTGGTTGCCTCCCGCACCAGTCCGCTGATGGAATCCATGGGCGGCGTGGCCATCGCCTGCATTGTTTTCTACGGCGGTTATCGCAATCTCGTGCATGGCCAAAGTGGCAGTTCCCTCATCGCCTTCCTGACCGCGCTGCTGCTCGCCTACGAGCCGATCAAGCGCATCGCCCGCATGAACATCACGCTGCAAGGGGCCTTGGTTGGCGTCCAGATGCTCTATGATGTCCTGGACTCCGACCACTCCCTGCCCGATCGCCCCGACGCCAAGCCGCTGGTCGTGGCCACGGGCGACATCACGCTGCGCGACGTGACTTTTGCCTATCGGCCAGACCAGCCCGTCATCCGTGAGGTTTCCCTGTTCTGTCCGGGTGGTCACGTCACCGCGTTGGTCGGCCCCTCCGGCAGCGGCAAGTCCACCCTCCTCAACCTCATTGAGCGCTTCTATCAGCCGGATGCCGGCGGCCTCGAAATCGACGGCCAGGATATCAGCCATCTGACCACCGCCTCGTTGCGGCGCGAAATCTCGCTGGTCAGCCAGGACACCTTTTTGTTTTCGGACACCTTGCGCAACAACATCCGCCTCGCGCGTCCGGACGCCACCGATGCGGAGATCGAGCAAGCCGCCCGGGCCGCCTTCGCCCATGACTTCATCATGGAACAACCGCAAGGGTACGACACCCAGATCGGGGAAAACGGCGGCAGCCTCTCCGGCGGCCAGCGCCAGCGCATCTCCATCGCCCGCGCCTTCCTCAAAAATGCCCCCATCCTGCTGCTCGATGAGGCGACGTCCGCGCTCGACAGCGAGTCCGAGCAACAAATCCAACTCGCCTTTGACCGCCTGATGCAAGGCCGCACCACCATTGTCATTGCCCACCGGTTTTCCACCATTCGCAATGCCCGCTGCATCCATGTCCTGCAAAATGGCAGCCTCGTCGCCAGCGGCTCCCATCAGGAACTCATCAGCGATCACAACAGCCTCTACGCCCACCTCTACCGCTTGCAATACCAGGAGGCGAATCTGCCCGTCAGTAGCCCGCCACAGGGCTGTTAGATCCACCGGATTCAACGGTAATTTCCGGCACTTCCGCCGCCAACTCCGCCAGACCGGCGCAGGCGGCCTGCCATTTCTGCTCCGCCCACGGCCGCGGCCAGTGCAGCTTGTCGCGCAGCCGCTCGACGCGCTCCCACGCTTCTGATAGAACAATCCATGGCAGCTCGCGGAGCGCGGCCGCCGCCACTTCCGCGGTTTCGATGTGATGACAGATGAGCGCCAGATCGTTGCCGGCCTCCAGCGCCAATCTGGCGTCCTGGCCGCGGCCATAGCGGCGGGTGATCGCGCCCATGTCCAAGTCATCGGTTAGAACCAGATGGTCATCAAACCCGAGTTGGTCGCGCAGGAAGCGCCGGATGATGCGCGGCGAAAGCGACGCGGGAAAAGCGGCATCGATGTTGGGAAACTCGACGTGCCCCACCATAATGGCGTCCAATTCCGGCATCAATGCCGTGTAAGGAATCACGTCCTCACGCAGCAACTCGTCGAGCGTGGCCAGTGCCACGGGCAGCTCATGGTGCGGATCAGTTAGTGCGCGGCCGCCGGCGGGAAAATGTTTGGCGCAACTGGCAACCCCGCGTTTGCGCATCCAGCGGTTCCATTGGCCCGCGTGATCAATCACGCGTTGCGGGTCGCGGCCCCAACTGCGCCCGCGCAGCGCGTTTTGCGTCGCCGGGTGATGATCCAGATCCAGCACCGGGGCCAGATTGAGATTCACACCTAACATTCGCAGCAAGTCCCCGGTCAGCGCGCCGGCCTGGCACGTCGTAGCCGGCTTACCCCACGCCGCCAGCGCGGGTGCCGACGGTGCCACCGGCGCAATATCCTTGGTGCGGGTGACGCGCCCGCCCTCTTGGTCGATGGCGACTATCGGCGGCCGTTTGGACAGATCCCGCAGCGAATCTGTTAGCCTGCGGGTTTGTTCCGGCGTGACGATGTTGTGCATCATCACGAAGATACTGGCAAAATGCAATTAGTAGATAAAAAAATCCACAAAGAGACTGGACATAATGGAGGAAAGGCAATTTGGGGTGGCGGTACAGAAAACAGATAGTTAATATAGTAAATAATAGAAGGAGATACTTAAATGAATAAAATTGAATGGCGTTTTAGTGAAGGGAAAATTAGTAAAAGTATTATTGAAAATTTTGAAGAAAAGATGAAATTAAAATTCCCTCAGTCATATGTTAACTTGGTAGTAAAAGCAAATAGAGCAACGCCTACACCAGAAAATTTCTGTACAAAAAAAGGAACTAAACATGTATTCAACTATCTCATTGATTGGGACGAGAACAAAGAGGATAATATTATTTCGACTTATAATTATTTTTCTCAAGAGCACGATAAATCTATAATCCCTTTTGCGGATGACCCTTTTGGTAATTTAATTTGCTTCAATTTTATAGATAATGCAAAAGAACCTTCGATTGTTTTTTGGGATCATGAGCTAGATGTTTTTCATAGCATAAAAGATAATTTTGATGCATTTATCAATGATTTGAAGTAAACAATTATGCTTCAACATAAGTATGACAATAATAATTCCTCATGTAATAAGAGTTGATACATTGTGTCATGCCGAGAAATAAACTAGAAAGGGGTTTGATAACGTATAGACGATTTTTCAATCTCTTGCTTTTCGGGGATAAAACCAAGAATCCAAACTCAATGATAGAGGCCAAAGGGGAGTTAGTGAATCCGATGGCAGAGGAAATTATTTTCAGAACGGGAAGCCCCAGCGACTCGGCATTACATTTTGCTAGAAAAGCGGCTGGAACTGATCCCTTTTGTTTGGACAGATTTGTGTAAACTTCTTATCTATTGTTTCTAAAGAACCCTCATACCCTCTTTGTATGAGTTTTTTGGCCCCATCAGAGAAAAAGTTTAATGAAGGAGTTATCCCTTTAAAATCCGCAGCAGGAAATATGTTTATGAATTTAACTTTGGGATAATTTTCCTGTAGCTTTAAATCGGGTTTAGCAGTAAGAAAAACATTTATAATCTCTTTGCATCTCTCGTTAGCTATAAGAACTTCAAAAGGATGATTATTGTTTAAGAACGGAACAAGCCCGCCATCGAGGTGATGATTAGTGCCTATCTTTTCATGTTTGAATATCGCTGGGATAGCTGATGTAGCCAAAAGAAAGTTTCTTATTGACTCTACTGAGCGAGTATTTAGTTTTGTTGTAGCCAGTTTAGCGTTTGAGAGGTTAAGAGTACATGCATAAAGCATTATCTTGGATTTTTTAATTAGCTCTGGCTCCAAATATTCGTCAAAGAGTTCAAGTAATCCACTTCTAGAAAAAAATCCATTATTAAAGATTGATTTTCCTACAGATAATAACTTATCAAATATACCGCCTTTAGCAGATATCCCTGCGCCTATGTGTTTTAAAATAATTTCGGCATTTGGTGTAAGAATTTTGGATTTTGTTAACCCAAGCCAAAGCTTTTCTGCAGTCTCGTAATTGCCTTGACAAAACAGAGCGGCATTTAGTGCGCCAACAGAAGTCCCTGAAACTGCTTTAACTTGCTTATCTATTCCTAATTCTTTTAAAGCTTTCCAAACGCCTATCTGATAGGCTCCCTTTGCTCCTCCTCCTGAGAACACTAAACCAAGTTTATTAAATTTTAATGAAGCCATAGAGCAAGGATATTAATTGAAATATTGTTATAAATATTTTACTGCTGACAGTGCAATATCTAACCTATTTCAAATTATAACTTTATAGATGATTAATGGTAGATCATAAACTTATAAAAAGAATAAACTGTTTAATGATTGTATCAACTATGACGCATTTTGACCTACCTCTATCTATATAATCTTTAGCGTGAATGATGTTTATCTATGCTACACACACTTAGTTTGTTATCAAATAGCAACTTCTAGTGTGTTAAAGTAATTATTTAACCCATTTCTTTAGTTAAAAAACTATTGTCGGATAAATGGAGTTATTCTTAATTTTATCTTAATTCCAACTTTATTTGCTAAATTTTAACTTCGCGAGTTTTTATTGTTTTTTATCCGTATAGGAACAGGGAAGTGAGTCTCTAGAATGCTTGTTTTACTGGTCTGTGGATAACTATACTTGGGGCTTATATTATTGGTTTTTGTATGTGAAATAGCTCCGAATTTAAACGCAAAAAAAGAGGATATCGTGAAGATTTCACAGAGTTGTACAGTTGCCTATACTTCTGCTACGCGATACTTGGGTTTAGCTTGTATTGCATACTGAGATTGTTTATTCCCTCAGCTGTTTAATAGTAGCCGAAAACTGAACTTCCTTCGATATTATCTCAAGTCTCTTCGTCTTCTTTAACTGGTACTCTTCAGTATCAGCTTGTTCAGAACTACCTCATTATGTCACTTTCAGGCTTTTTACTTTAGTATTCACTAAGGCTCTTTGTCTGCGGCATTCTTTCTCCTGCCGTTTGGATCCTATTCCAGCTGGTTTAGTGTTGCTGGTCTATTTC
>JBAXOP010000114.1:0-15276 GCA_037133195.1 Verrucomicrobiota bacterium
CGAAGCTGTAGTCAAAGGGCGAATTGACGGGGTTGCCGGTGCCGCCGTAGTGGCGCTGGATGGTGGCCTCCTCCTGGTCCTTGAGGCCCATGGCGGTGTAATCGACCAACGGGCAGGATTGCACAAACCCCTTGGCGGCAAGGTGCGTGCGGCTGGCCATCCGCGCCCCGAAGATAGTCGATAGAAACGGCACCGGGTTGGTCAGGCACTGGCTCAGCGTGCCCTCGGCCATTTGCGTCAGCGGCTTGTAAATGGAGATGGCGACGTCCGGGGTGAACACCATCCGATAGGCCAGATCATGGCTGCCGCCTACCGTCATGTCCAGATAGATGCCGACGCCTTGGGCCACTCCGGAAGATGCGAAGTCGGTGTAAGTAGTATCGAATTTGGCGTCGGCCTTGATGGTCGAGCTGCTGGCCAGGGCGAGCGTGTTGCCGGCGTCGTCCTTGACTTGAAAGTAATGACCGCTGCCGCTGCGGTAACCGACGGCAAGCGGGATGGAAGTACCGGCGGGCACTGGAGTGGAGTTAGAGGGGCTGAAGAGGCGGGTTTCGCCCGGTTGGAGGGTGAATGATTCATTGATCTGAAAGCTCAGAGAGCCGGAGCCGGAAAGCGAGGGGGTGTTGTTGCTAGAACCGGCCATCGGAGAATTATAGATGCTGTTAGTGACGCCGTTGATGGTGTAGCGCAACGCGGCGGGCAACGGCTTGGGGATGCCAAAGGACAGGGCGGGTGAGGTGATTTCCATGTTGTAGGGGTTCCACATTGTAATCACCGGCGTCAGCAATAGCCGCGGCTCCAGCTTGCTCGGATCGCCCAGCGCCCCCGCACTGTGCGAAAACACCCACTGCATTCGCGCAATGACCGGCAAAATGCGAACCCGGTGCAGGAAGGTGAAGCGGTTGCCACCGATGGACACCGCTTGGATCGGAATAGTCATGTAGCCGTCCGCGTTGGCCGTGATGCGCTTGTACGCCGTGGCGAAGTCCACTAGGTTTTCCCAACTGGTGACCGGGCCGTGTTGATAGATCGGCGGCGAACCGCTGCCTCCCCGGTAAGCAGCCCACGGATAGAACATCGAGGCCGCGGGCACCGGACTGGCTGACGAGGGCCGCGTGTATTTCATATCCACCGTGGGCGTGAGTCGGAACAAGGGCAGGCCCGAGGTCGGCTGGGCGTTCCATTTTTCCGTTAGGAGCGACAAATCCTTGCGCCACGCGCCGGTGGCCGTGTTGGTCAGCAACCCGACCGAAACCACCGAGAGGTCGTAGAAGCACTCGCGAGAGGTAGAGCTGCTTGCCGTCGTAGCGATCAGATCGGCCTGTTTCAAGGTGAGAGCCTTGTCCGCCAGCGTCGCATCGCTGAGAACCGCCTCCAGCCGGAATGGCAGCGGAACGGCTACCGCATGGGATTTGGCCTGCACCGCCCAGCGTGCCCACGAGGTGGGTGTGTCGGGTTTATAGGGATTGGGCAGCCTGGCTTTCTGGTTTTCGCCGCCAATCCACCAGGCCATGCCCCCCTTCTGGTACCCGTGAGTCACGGCGGTGGGCGGGAGATGAATTTCAAGTTTGTCCTGGCCCTTGCCGCTGCCAAGCGTGCCGCTGCCAACCAAGGTCGCCTTGCCGGGCGTTTTCGTGGTGTCCGGCAGGGTGGCCGGATCGGTCTGATTGGCAGACGTCAGCCAGGCCACAAAGCGTTTATTTTTCTCCGCAAGGTAGTTGCTGCCCGGCGTCTGAGGCCGGCCGGCAAACGTACTGCCGCTCTCGTGATCGCTGCCTTGCCAACTCTTCCACACGCCAAGTACCGGCGGACTCGATTCGGTTAGAATATCAGCCCGCGCCGTCACACGCATGTCCAGTCCCGCCTGCTTCTGCAACTCGCCCAGCGCCAATATCAGCGACATCCGGGCGTTGGCCCGTGCCACAGCCATCGCCTCGCCCTGGGATATCCCGCGCAGCGAAATGCTCGAAAGCGATAGCAGCCCCACCACTAACAAAGTCAGCAGGACCATCAGCGAGAGAGTGATGATCAAGGCGAAGCCGCCTTCCCGCATGCTCCCGAAGCCCTCATCAAGCGGGAAATTTTTTGAGGTCCTGATTTTCATAAGAATGCCATGTGAACACATTTTTCGCAGTATCAGCCAATAAGCAATTAAATTTCCCGACATTTCATTACAGGGTGACAGATAAAATGTAGAGAATCGTCCTTGAATGCCGGCACCACCACCGAAAACCGGGCCTCTTATCGATTGGGTCGCATCGATGGAACAATCCGGTGTGGGCATGGCCGTGTATTCCTCTAACAAACGCAGGTATAACCGGTATTGGTCGAGCGATACACCCGGGGGTGTTTGGTGATCGACGCTGGGAATGAAGCCGCCCGCGTGCATCATGGGCAGGAGACGTTCAAATTCGGCGCGCATGGCCTGTTCTCCACGGTTCATGGTCATTTTATCGAAGTGGCCGATGAAGAGAAAGTGAGGGAATTGCTGACGGAGTTTCATGCCATCCACGCCGGCTTGGCGTTCGAGGGGGAGCACTCCGGCAATGCCCAGTTCCTGTAGCCATGGCACCAGCAGGGTCACATCGCCGTCGGTGTCCATGATGAGCGGGATCCGGTGTTCCTGGAGCCGCGGAATGAGTTGGCGGTAATACGGGGCCACGAACTCGTCAAAGGTGCGTTTAGAAATCATGGGCCCCTGGTTATATGACATATCTTCCGCGATGGTCATAAAGGTAGGCACGCAGACCGGGAGGATCTGGTCGAGGAGACGGAAATTGAAGTCCAAAAGATCCTGGTTGATTTGATGTATCAACTCCGGTTCATCCTCATAAGCATACATCATCTTCTCGAAGCCCATAAGCGTGCGAGGGAACCAGAAAAACCCCTCAAGTGTGGTCCAGACCACTGCCTCGCCCCGTTGCTGCCGCTCAGCCCATTCGGCCATGCCACGAATGGCCCCACCGTGATCCGGAAATAACTGTGGCCTGATGCGCAGGTAATCATCCATGTTAGACACCACGCCTTCCACATGATGCTGCGTGGCCTCAATAGTCGGATCCGTGGTGCTGAACCAAAATTGCTGATAGGGATCGAGTCCGAAGTATCGGGAAATGTCAAAAACCTGGTTGAAGCGTAATTCGTGGGGCAGGCCCTCGCCGTGCCAGCGGTCAATGGTTTGGTCCCACCACATGGCCCATTCCCAGCGCGGCAAGCGGTCCACTGCTTGGAAATTTATGACAGCCAGAAATCGTTCTACGTGATTCATGGTAATATGGAATTAAATTGATAGGTTCCGGATTCCACGGCAAAGACGGCCGCGCCATTATCCATTTTCAAGAACTTCACGCCTGCCGCTTGCCCTGCTGGCTTGCCGGCCTCAGTCACTCCTGCGGCGTCCTTGGCAGGAACATACACCGTCGCGCTAGTATTGATAGGGATCGTGACATCCATGGTTAGCTTGCCCGCATCGCGTTTCCAATTGCTAGTGATACGGCCGTAGATCGAATCGAACGCGGTATTGGCCCAGGTCAAGCCCTCACCGATAGCGGGCTTAATAAGAATCGTCTTAAAGCCCGGGCTAGCGGCCTTGATGCCGCCGACGCCGCCGTAGAGATATTCGCCGACCGCGCCAAACGCGTAATGATTGAAGGAGTTCATGTTGATATCGCCGAACCCCTTGTCGGGCGTCCAGCCATTCCAGCGCTCCCACATGGTGGTGGCACCATTTTTCACCGGAAACAGCCACGATGGATAGGTATCTGTGAGCAACAAACGATAGGCCACATCATCACGCCCTGCCAGGCTCAGCGCCGGCAGCAACCGCGGAGTTCCGATGAAACCGGTGGCAAGATGCCAGTCGAACCGCTTGATCTCATCCACAAATTTTGCCGCTGCCTTTTCATGCATGTCATCCGGCAGCAGATTCATCGTGAAGGCGAGTGCATAACCGGTCTGACTGCAATCCTTGAGCGATCCATCCGCCTGCAGAAATGCCTTGATGAATGCCGCCTTGACCTCGTCATGCAACTTGGCATAACGAGCGGCGTCATCATCACGACCGATGGCCATGGCCATTTCCGCCATGATGCGCGCCAGGTGCGCATGATAAGCGGTATCAATGACGTCAGAACTGGCACCTCCACCGGCGCCGAGCCAGTCGCCAAAGCCGCCGACCTTGGAAATGCCGTCCTTGGTTTTGCCGTCGATGCACTTCATGTAGCGCTCCATGGCGGCAAAGCGTTCAGCCACAATACGGGTATCGCCATAAGCCCTGTAAAGATTATACGTGCATAGCAGCGCGGCATCGCCCCAGGCCGTGGCACAGCCACCGCCCATGATATCGGGCACCACATTTGGGAACGACCCGTCGGGTTGCTGATTGTCCTCGCAGGTTTGAAGCCAGCGGCTAAAGAATGTGGCGATATCGAAGTTATAGGCGGCCGTAGGCGCAAAGAACTGAGTATCCCCTGTCCAACCCATGCGCTCATCGCGCTGGGGACAATCCGTAGGCACCTCTAAGTAATTACCCTTCTGGCCCCAGATGATATTGCTGTAGAGTTTGTTCACCAGCGGAAATGAACAATCGAACCGGCCCGTTCGCTTCATCGGCGTATGCACAACGAGTCCGGTGACAGCACTCACATCAGGCTTCTTGGTAAGTCCGCGAACTTCCACATACCTGAATCCGTGAAATGTGAAATACGGCTCAAGAACCTGCACACCCTTACCCGATAAGATAAAGAAATCCGTGGCCGGAGCACTGCGAAGCGCCGCAGTATAGATAGTACCGTCAGAATTGATCATCTCACCATGCCGCACGGTAATCCGCTGGCCGGCCGAACCGCTCAGCTTGAGGCGGACCCAACCGACCATATTCTGGCCGAGATCGAATGTCCAACAGCCCGGTCGTGGCTCCGTAACCTTGATTGCGGGAAGCTCGTTGATCACCTGCGAGGGTTCAGCAACCGAGGCTTGCACTTTAAATGTCTGGGCGACAGGTGCCGTGTTGGCATATCTTGCGCGGATGATCTTCAAGTCAGCCCCGGCCAGCTCAAGCGTCCCGTTATCACCCACCACAGTGGTCTGCTCTTTTCCGCCAAGCCGGTACTCAACACGCAGGGACTTCTCCTTATTGGGTGCCGGATCGCCAAATAACTCGGTTTTCACCTGCAACGATACATGGCCATCCTTCACAGCCGCCGCTACAATGCCGGTCACATCAAACTCGCCTTCCTCCGCCCCGCTAGCCGTCACCGGGCTCCATTTGCTATCATCAAACCCGGCCTTGTCCCAGCCCGGCATTTCCAAGCGCGAATCATACTCGCAACCGATGATAATATCGCCATGCCGGATAGGGCCATACGATGCTTTCCAGTTAGCATCACTCACCACCACCTGCGTCGAGCCATCAGCCAGCTCAATGACAAGTTGAGCCAGGAATCGCGGACGGCCGCCATAGATATTACGTCCGCCAAGATGCGCCAGGTCACTGGCATACCAGCCATCCCCGAGAATGGCAGCTATGGCATTCTTACCTTTCGCGACCTGAGTTGTAACGTCATACGTCTGGTAGTGAACCCGCTTGCGAAACTCCGTCCAGCCCGGCGCAAATACATCCTTGCTCACGCGCTTGCCATTCAGGCGCAGCTCATAGGTGCCCAGCGCAGTGACATACACCATGGCACGCTTCACCGGGGTATCCACCGTGAACCCCTTGCGCAAATAGGGCGCGGGAATTCGCGGCTGGTCGGCTAAGGGCGGCCCGCCACCTGTAGGCGATCCTGCTTCCAGCGCAACCGGCCACTTCGAATCATCGAAACCTGGCTTGTCACATCCGGCAGCAGGTTCCTGTGATGCCTTCCATGTATTATCCGTTGGCACAATCATATCATCGCCGGACTCAAACTGGATCACCAGGCGGCCCGTAGCTCCCGGCATTTGTGGATCGGTATGACCTGCCGTTAGAGTAACCACATTGGCACCGGGCTTCAGGGCCTTGGTGGCATCCAAACGAGCGGTGCATTCCCAGTGGGCGCCGTGACCAATCGCCGTGCCGTTGATGAGCGCATCGCAATAGTTGTAAGCCGACAAAGCCAGCACCGCACGCTTGACTTTACGATCCGATGGGAGATCGAACTGTTTGCGGAAGCAGATATTGACGCTCACCTTGCCCATGTTTGGTGGAAACCTCAACCATTTGAGGCCCTTAATGTTGAACAACCTGTTATCTGCGGCAACCTCCGGCGATGGGTGGTAAGCCGCGTCATAGCCGATCCATTTAGCCTTCCAGTCATCCGGCTGGAGCAAGCCCATCGTCCACATCGCCGGCTTGCTCCAGGCAGAGGGAGTCGGAGGTCGGAGGTCGGAGGTTAGTGACCAGATTTTCACTTTCCAGAAACACTGCTGGATACTCACCAGCGCTTGACCCGCATACTCAACCTGGTTGCTCTTGTCGCTCGCCACCTTGCCGCTATCCCACAGGTCGCCTTGATCTTTAGCTAACAATTCACGGGTCGATGCCACCAGAATCTGATAGGCGGATTGTTTCCGGCCTCTGTCCTCTGACTTTTCACTTCTCCCTTCAAGGGTCCAGGATAGCCGAGGCTTTGCTGGATCAATTCCCAGCGGATTTTCCCGATACTCGCAGCGCAGAGTCACCGGCGCTAGATCCGCCTCAGACCCAGCGGCCTCTACGACTGGTGACTGCATGATCAGCAGCACCGCCACTCCATAAAATAGGGTATTAATAATTTTCATGTGATTCATATTCATCGTTATCATTTCACTTAGACCCAAGCACCTGTCCGGATCGTCACCGGCCCGAGAAGCCCTGAAGGCTGCAGCGAACTGCCCTTATAGTAACCTTTCAGGGTGGTGAAGGTCACGCGATATTTTTCCGGGCGCGGTGTGCCCTTGACCAACCATTCGGGCCAACTCTTGATAAGAAAGTCGAAATCGGCGTCGTCTGGGAATTGCTCATCACCGATGAGCCGGTTGGGCCAAAGGTTAGTCACGCGCAGCTCCAATTCGTTCGCGCCGGGACGCAGCGCAGCGGAAATATTGACGCGGAACGGCGGCTTCCAAAGGATGCCAAGATCCATGCCGTTGAGTTTCACCTCGGCAATGACCTCGACGCGACCGAGGTCCAGGAGGATCGGGATATCGGAAGTTAGAGATCGGAGATCAGATTCATTTTTACGGTCCTCCGAATAGGAATAGGGAACGCCAATTTGCTTTTCGTCGAACTTGCCGTAAATCGCCCGCAGGAATTTGGCCGGGGCCGCTCCGTTAGACGGTTGAGGAAGTTCGACCGAGCCGCCTTCACCGCCAACCACCATCTGCTCCTTGCCATCCATCTCGAAGGCAACGCGTGTCTGCTTGGGAGAACCACCGGCAGGATCACCCGCCCCGAGATTTGATACATGAATGATCTGTCGGCCATTGACGACCTCTTGCCGGACTTTGTGGGAAACATCCACCATCGTAGTGCCCTCGAAGGTGAGCGCGCCATAGATCGCCTTGCTAATCACGAGTTTGGGTGCCGGATGGCTTATGGGATGCGCGGTGTGCTCAAGCGCCACTAACGGATTGCTCGGCACTGTGGCCGGACGCCGGAAAATGACAAACACTGATTCTTCCGCATCGAGGTGGAGCGTGACGGCCGAGCGGGCGTCTTTCACACACCACAGCGGTGCCGGTTCGATGACGCCGGTGTCTGCATGCCACAATTCCGGCAGGCGACCGACGCAACGGAAGAGGCATTCGACGGAGCGGGATTTTGGTTCCTGATTGGAAACGAAATAGATCTCCGCGTCCGCCGAGGTGCGATGAATATGTTTGATCCCGGTGCCCTCGCTGGCCTGGAAATCCGGCTTCACCTCCATGGCCGCTAGAATGGTCCTTGTATCACGGTTCCACATCACGCGTCCTGCTCCGAACACGTGTTCGCCTGCCGCCTTCAGTCCTTCCCTGCCCCAGACCTCATCGGCGACCTTCTTGACCTCCGCGTCACACGCCGGAAAATCCTGAAGACTCGGCGAGCGCTCCGGTTTCGGACCGAGCACCGTGGCACCAGCCTTGACCAGTTCGCGGATCTTGCGCGCCACCTTCGGAGTCATCCAAATCGTGTCTGGCATCACTAACAATCTATAACTCATCGCCGGGCCGCTCTTGGACGGTCCGACCGGTGTCGTCACGCAGCCATTTTTCACCTCGAGCGCCATAATGAGATCCGAGCTGCAAACATCATAGTCATAACCTGCGGACTTGATGTCCTCACGATTCATCATTCCGTTAGGCGATGCCTCGCCGGCAAAATAGAGGACATCGGCAGCAAACTTGCCTTGCTGGAGCAGGTATTGCGAACGGGCGCAATAGCTCAGCCACGCGCGGCTTTGCTCCCACCAAGTGACGGTGCGCTCAAATTGCATGCCCCAGTAGCCCATGGTCATGCCGGGAAACTTGTCGAGCCACGGCTGATGTGCATAGCGGTGGATGGTCATGCGGTTGACGCCCGCGCACCAGACCAAGTCGCCGAGACGTTTGAGTTGGGCTGGATGATTTTTCCATCTGCTGTCCTCAGGCATAGCAGTAAAGGACTCAGCCCCGACGATGCCGATGCCATGCGTATGAGCCGACGAGGCCGCCAGTTTTACGGAACTGGGGTCATCCCGGCCATTTTTAACCCAGAACTCGCCCATCAGCACATCGGCCTTGGCACCGACCTGGAGGCATTCGAACGGTCCGTCATAAGGCTCGATCGCAGACTTCAGTCCGTGCTTGCGGCATAACCCGGAGAAATACTGATAATAGTTTTCTGCGAAAAGATCGCCATGGACGCGGCGGAAATCCCACAGGAACCGCTCGCTCGTTTCGCTGTTAGTAACCACGCGGCCGTTGAGCGCAGGCAGGAAGGGCAGCAGGTCATAACCGCAGCGGCGGCGGAATTCTCCGCGCATTTTCGGTGTCCAGTTCTGGCTACCGACCTCGTAACTGTCGATGACACAGTTGTTGAGGCCGCGCCCGGCAAGTGGCCCGAGCTTTTGCAAAATCGGCGCGATGCCCCCGGCCCAGTGCGCATCAAACGCCTCGGTACTCAGCTTGTCGCATTCCAGGCCCTGGCCGGACGCCGGCGAGTGCACGTTGCCCGCGCCCGTCGGCGTGTGACCGATGCGCAGGATTGTCCAATCGCCTGCGGGAACGTCCCAAACAAGATGTCCGTCGGCGGTCAATTTATCTGTCAAATTCACCTCGCCTGTCTGCGGGATTGCGGCCTCAGCCGGCAGAGAGGCGGGTTTCGGCATCTGGCCATAGCCTGAATCGAACAGGGCCTTGAGACGATAGCTCTCGATGCGTGTCTTGTCATCACGAGGTGTTGGGAAAGCCAACACCGCGATGTCGCGATAGAATCCTTTTTCATAGCCAGTTCCGCTGCGGGTCTCCGGCTGTTTGAGCGCAGCATCGAAGCGGACGGGGCCTTTCGCAAGAGTCTCGCTGATGGTGACCCACTGCATCGCTTGTTCCGGCTTGATCCACGGGCCGCCGCTATTCGACCAGCCGCCGGCCTGTTGGATGCCGAGATCAAGGCCAAGTCTTTCTGCCTCGGCGGCGGCATGCTTGACGAGTTCCAGCCACTGCGGACTCATGAACGGCGCGGGCCCGGCAGGCAAATCCTCCGACAGATTGAAGATCTGCGCGCCGCCAACACCCACGCGTTTCATCGCCTCGAGGTCGGCCGTAATTCCCTCGCGGGTGACATTTCCCTGGAGCCAGTGCCACCAGACCTGGTTCTTTGCCGCATCCGGCGGCGTGGCAAATCCTTTCTCCAACTCATCTGCCGCTGCCACCTTGCCAATCAAGGCCCACAACATCATGGCCATCCAGATGCCCTGTATCCCGCGCTGGCGGCTGCTGATCATCGATGTGTTTGTATGTGTGTTTGTAGCAGTGGTCATCTCGATCCATCCGGCTGCTAAAGCCGGTGTCAGGCTACGAGTTTAAGGATCAGTTCGTCAAGCAACAATGGCAACGGTTCACCGCAGAGTTGATGCGCATTGATTCAGGGCGCTTTCTGTAGCCCTTCCCACTTCACAGACCACGATCCATCAGTAGGGAATCCCGGCGCATTTCCGGCGGGGGCATCAGACCAGCCCGCTGCCATCAAAGTAACCGCATAGAGCAGTCCGCCGTTGCCGCTCGTATCGATAGTGGTCAGCGGAAACTTCTCCAACGAAAACCCCTGCCGGCTGGGCATCGTATGAAAGCCCCACTGCGACAGGGTCGATAATGGAATAGTTTCGAGATAGCTTTTCTCAAATGTCTGCAAGCCCGTCGCGTCTGCGGTAAACGCAAACTCGCCATTGCCCACCGACAAGGGTGAATGCACATCCGCATTCGTCAGCACCACGTCGTGCCGCGTAACCCGCGCATGCCGGTCAATCGGTGGTACTTTCTCCTGCGCCATCACTGCCGTCATGGCTAGAGCCAAACATGATATCAGTCGTTTTTTCATATTACACCATTCATTTGTTCGTAAATTTTTTCACTTGATCTATTTATCATCCGTCTTGGCCGGTCCAAGGTCGTGCAGGGCGTAGGCGGTGAAGTGCACCGGGTTGACGGGATCCAACTGGCCGATCCAACTAACAGAAATCATCCGGTCCAGTCCGGCGGTGCAGCCAGGATAGTGCATACTCATTGCCGGCCTGGCTCGCCTCGCAATCGGGAACAAGCTTGTCTTGAGTTAGAATCTCAGCAACCAATCGGCCCCAAATCACCCGGCCGTTGCCTAACGATCTATCACCTGTGGCGGCGCTGTCCGCACCCCACAAGGCATCGGCGTGCCCCTTGAAATCCGTTTCCGGTTTTTTCAGATCGCCCAGGCCTGGGGGATGCAGCGGGCGATTACCGATGAGCGTTAGGCCCGCTTCGACGAGTTGGCGGATTTTACCAAGCGTCGCGGGGGGCATCGTCGCGCATTGAGGATCGGTGAGCACCAGATACCTATAACTCGGGCCGCTGCCTACACTCACACCGGAATGTGACGTGCGGGATTGGATAGGTACCATAACCTGATTCCGAAGCGATTCCGCAGTTCATTTCGTGGGCCCGTTGCTGCATCCGTCCATAATAGTCCGCTAGCAAATCCGCCACCGTTGGACGATAATCCCCATAGGAATCGGTCGGTCGTCTGGCGATCATCGACGATGCGCCTGGCCATGGCGGGCAACCAGGTGACCAGGTCGTAACCCCGGTATTTCCGGAATTGCTGACGGAACTCGTTCGTCCATGTCGGTTGTTGGCCTTTTGCACCAAGACCGATCTCCCAACTGTCGGTGTGAAAGTAAATAGGCGCGCCGCCAGCATGCTTGATGCCTCTGCGTTGTAACGGCACATCGCCTTGGCGGAGCAATTGGAATTCGGCCAATTGCAAGTCTGGCGAGTGGGCAGCGGAAATGGAGAGGCGGAAATACCGGGCCGTCGTCGCGGGAAACACCACGCGCTTTTGTTCGCCGGGCACCATCGTGAAGCGGATCACTGGCTTGAACGTCCTGCCATCGTCGGATGAGAGGATTTGAGCCTCCTTTGGACCGGCATTTGGCCTGCCGGAGATGAAGGCAGCGGTCACTGTGGCCGGCTTGGTGAACGTCAGATCCAACAGCGCTGATGATTGCAAACTGTTTGAGCTTGCCGCCGGGAACTTCCCGGACCGGTTCCTTACCTTTTTTGCTGCCGACCATCAGCCCCTTGCCGACAGAGTCGAATGCAATGCGGATCTTGCTGCCTTCGATTTTCGAGCTTTTGAAGATTGGCCCGCTGCAAACCAAGTTGGTCTTGCCGAAATCCTTGGCCAGCGCCCACAAGGCGAGGCGATTGCCAACATCAACCTTGTTAGATGGATGGAGGCTGTCGGACTCACCAAGATCCGCCAGCACCACCAAGCCAGTATTTTTAATGCTGCGATGACATTGGAACTGGGCCAGGCGGACGCCCGACCATCCGTCGCCGCCCTCGGGTTTAGCACTGCCCGTATAACAGGGGAGTTGGACGATATAAACCGGGAAATCGCCTTGCTGCCAAGCCTTGCGCCAACCGGTGATGAGAGCCCTCAGCTTGGGCAGATAGATCTTAGCATCGTCGTCGCCGTTGGATTCACCCTGATACCAAATCAGGCTTTTGAAAGCATAGGGGACCAAGCGCTCGGTGTATCCGTAAACGGTACCAAAGTCAGGGTTGGGGGTATCGGTGAATTTCGGTTGGACATTGTTGGGGGGGGCTACTTCTCGATCAAGGCCCCGCGAAGCCAGTGTGGAGTTTTCCGAAGTCAGTCGGATAGGGCACCGGAGTGGCTCCTGGCATGTCGATTCGCGGCTTGTCATTGAGTGCCTTCCGGCCCTGCCTGATAGCGGCCAGGACGGCTTGATAGTCCGGGTCATCGGGGCCTCTGAATGCGGGGGCAATCCCACGCCCGCCAGCGTTTTTTGGCAAGTGGTCCACCAGCACGCGGCTCCACTCGGGATGAGTGAGGTTGATGAACGATTCGCCGGTGCCCATTCTTTTACCGGCCCCGAGCAGACGCTTTAACTCATTGAACCACGGACCGGTCCAGATGTCGCGCGACCCGGCAGTGCCGGGGCGGGTGTTATCATACGTGCCGTAGTAGGGCACGTTGGCGTCGATCCACGCATAAAGAGCCTGGCGGCTGGTGGCGTCTACGTTTACCTGTGCGTGGCGGGCCTCGATGAGCTTGGTCAGCCTGCTCACATAGGACCCGCTGGACATCGGCTTGAGCACCGCCGAACCCGCCGAATTGACCCAATAAAAATCCACCCACTTGGGCACCGTCAGGTTGTCATAGGCCATGTTGAAAAAACGGGTTTTGTCGTTAGATAGGTCGATCCCCCGCGGATCCGCTCCGCTGTGGCAGCTCACGCAGTAGCGGTTGAGCACGGGCTGAACCTGCCTAACAAAATCCACTGGACCCGCGCCCCACGGAGGCGGGGTGATATCGGCGGGCGGGCGCATCATCGCCTGCGGTTGGTTTGGGCTCGAGGATGAGTCTCGCGGCTCATGACAGCCGATGCAGCCCTGCACTTCGCCGGGCATGATCTGGGTGAGCGAAGTCATGCGGAAAAGCTCCTTGCCTGCGGCGTCAAGCGCCTCAAAGTATAGTTCCACACCGCTCGGCGCGTTGAAGCAAGCCGAGCCATCGCTGGCAACGGGCACCGTGCCGTAGTTGTATTTGACGTAATAGGTGCCCCGGCCGACGAGCGGATCGTGATCGTAGGCGCGCTGGCCCCGCATGTTACATGGCTTGGGCACCTGTGAGAGGATACGCAGGTGTTTGACGGCGCCGCGCGGTACGCCAGTTAGACCGCGATAGACATCCTGCAGGACGAAGGTGCCGGTTGTTCCCGCGTTCTCCGTTAGAACGGGCCGCACAGGCGGTTTGACCCGTGGCCGACAGGGAATGGGATTGAAGCAGGAAAATTGCGAGTCCTCGCAAAGCAGCGAGCGCTTCTCGCCGGGTTCCAACAGCACCAGACGGTAACGGTGCAACTTATCGGCTTGCGAATTCTGACCACCATAGGCGACCAGATAGTGCCCATCATCCAGCGGCCAGGGGTCGAAGTAGGCCCATGGATAGTGTGTATCGCCGGTACCCCACTGGGTGTCGGTGGCAACGGCAAAATGGACCGATGGGGTTAGGTTGGTAACGGCGGCGGGGTTTTCCAGTCCAAGCCGCTGGTCGATGATGGCGATCGCGCCGGTGGGCGTGCCGTGATGAGGGGCCATGGTGCAGATGACTTTGTCCGAACCGGGAATCTGCCTGGCCTGCCAAAGGACGCTGGGGCTGGTGAGTGTGTTACCATAGTACAAGCGCACGGACGTGCCGTTAGGGTTGATGGTCCAAAGTTTTTGCCGGGTGAAGAGGCTTCGATCATTGTATTCCCAGCGCATGAACAGGATGGTTCCATCAGCCATGACACTCGGGGAATAGTCGCCCAGCGTGCTGAACTCGATGCGATGGATGCCGGTGCCCTCGGCACTCATGACGAACAAAGCGCAACCGGGCGCAGGCTGGCACATCGAGTAACACTCGCTGCGGGTGGAAACAAAACAGATGTTCCCGTCCGGCAGATAGGTGGCATTGACGTCGTGATATCGGCCGGTGGTGAGCTGACGGAGGTTCTGCCCGTCGCTGCCGATTTGATAGATATGGAACGAGTCGCTGGCACCTTTGGCCAAGGACATCCAAGAGAAAAGGATATTGTGGGCGTCGTAGGAGAGTTCAAGGTTAAACACCACGCCTTCGTCGCAACGGAATATCTCGCGATGGGGCCGTTCGGGGTGACGCAAGTCCAAGGCATAGATGCCGCCGCCGGGTGAGTAGCAGTCCCAAGCATACATGGTGCCAAGGCCGAAGGGACGGCGGACGTGATGGCGCTTGATGAAAATAATCTCCGAGGTGTCGGCCAAGAGTGGTGAAACGAGTGGCGCGGACTCCTGCCGCAAATCCACCGGCCCATCGGCAAAGACATGCGTTACGGATGCCGCAGCGAGTAGCGCCAGCATCGGGATTTGCAGCAGTCTTGTATGTTTGCTCAAATGAATTCCAGTTGGGGATAAGGGCACGTGGGCAAGGCGGCGGAAGGATTGAAGTACTGGCGTCCTACTTGGCGTTGGCAAAGCTGATAACGGCTTCCTTGACGTCGCCGGGCTGAAGATCGAACACGGCATCCGTTGCGCTCCCCGAGGGGGTCGAGGTTATCTTGTTGCCGGTCGTTACCAGCGACACCAACAACAGCCCAATCATTCCCATCAGAGTTCTTCTCACGTTTGTTTTCATTGCTTCTCTTGTTTGTTTTCAAGCCAGTAAACGCGGATTGGCCCGCGCCTATCGCCTCGTTAGGTAGTCTATCGCCTCGTTAGGTAGCTCATCATGACATTCCCGCCCTCTACGTGCCGGGAGGTGGCGATTCTTTCAGCTGTTTTGGCGTGGCTGCGGCGTCCCCGCCGCAGGCCGTGATAGCAGCGTCCCGCCGCGAGTCTTCCCCGCAAGCTGACGACTTCCAGCCTCTGGCCGATACGAAAGCTGTGGACCAGTTCAGTCTCGAATTTGAAACCTTTAGAAACCAGGCCGGGCTGAATCGCTTTTCCCTTAGGTGACAAGGTGACAGATAAATAGTAAAGAATCTCTGGATTGTGCGGCTTTTGGTGGTATGGTGTTCTTATGCGCAGGTCACGCTGGCTGGCGGATTGGAAAGACTCGGC
>JBAXOP010000115.1:0-15270 GCA_037133195.1 Verrucomicrobiota bacterium
GGCTCGCACGCCATGCCGCCTACGCGGCTTAACGGAATAAATTTGTCATGCACCCTGCCGTCGGCATTGTTGAAACCATCGATTTGCCCGTCGTGGGCCTGGATAATTGTCTGGCAGAGACGCAGACCGACACCCATGCCGTCGGATTTGGTGGAGAAAAATGGTGAGAACAAACGCGCGATGGAATCGGCAGACAACCCGCAACCGTGGTCTCGCACGCATAATTCCACGCTGCTCTCGGTATGTGGGCGGGTGGTGATGATGACCATGCGTCGCTCCGGCGGGACACCTGCCGAGGCCTCGATCGCGTTGCGCGCCAGATTGAAGATGACTTGGCTAAGCTGAATCGCGTCGGCATGGATGGCTGGCAAGCTCTCCCACAAGTCGAGTTTGAAATGAACTTGGGCGTGATCCGCCCGTGCTTGCAGTTGGGGCAGCACGGCCGCGGCCAACGCATTGATGGAGCTGCTGGAGCGGTTGACTTGCTCCGGGTTGGCGATGGCCCGCAGGTGGGTGACGATTTCACGCATGCGCGTCACGTCGCTCACAATATCATTGATGAGTTCCATCGCGTCGCATCGCTCCAACTCTGCGGCCTTGAGTTTTAGCAACACCGCGAGGTTGGTTCCGAGGCAACTGAGCGGCTGGCTGAGCTGATGGATTATACCTGCACTCACTTCGCTGACCAGGGCGAGGTGCTGGGCCCGGGCCAGCTCCATACGCAAGGTGATGAGCTTGCTTTCCTCCGCTTTTGACTCTGTTAGATCGCGAAAGGTAATGATATACACTGGGTGCCCATGCCACTGGCCGATGCGCATGTGGGTTTCCACCGAGAAAACCTTGCCATCCTTGCACAAGCCGAATACCACGTGGCTCCGTGGATGCTTATTGCGGAAACCTTGAGCGACCCAACGCCGCGACTGGGGAGCCACGAATTCACTCACCGGCCGGCCTAACATTTCTGGCAGCTTATAGCCATGCATCTCGGCAAAACGCGGGTTGCCGTCTAACAGAATACCATTATCGACCACTGCGACGCCTTCAAAGGAGGCCTCGGAGAGTTGGCGGAAGCGTGCTTCGCTGTCTTGGAGTTCCTGGGTGCGTTCGGCCACCCGCGCTTCAAGAGTCGTGTTCCATTTCTCTAGCACCACTTGCGCCTGCTTGCGCTCGGTGATGTCGATGATATTGCCGACGACCTGGACGATGCGCGGGCCGTCCCACACCGCCTTGGCAGTCGAGCGCATAAGCCGCCGGAGGCCAGCGGCGGTAGTGAATCCATACTCGATATCATAAGGCTCGCCGAGTTCGGCACAGCGGCGGAAGGCCGCGAGGACCGCCGGACGGTCCGCCTCATCGCAGAGTTGCAGACTTTTGGTATAATGTTCATCCAAAGAGCCTTCATTTTCATCCGGTTCGTAACCATGAATGCGGTAGGTTTCATCCGTCCACTCGAAGCGTTGGTGTTCGATATCGAACAACCAGCCACCGACCTTGCTGAGGTGTTGGACGGTGTTGAGGAGCGCCTCGCTGTTGCGCCGCACCTGTTCCGCCTGCTTGTGCTCGGTGATGTCCACCACCGATGATTGGAAACCGATGAGTTGGTCATTTTCGTCGCGCATGACAGTCGCCAAGCCATGTGCCAGGAAGGTCGAGCCATCCATCCTCTTTGCGGTGAAGTCGCCCTGCCAGCCACCTGTCTCATTGAGAGTCGCCATAATAGTGGCGGCCTCGCTGGGATGCATGAAGAAATTCGCCACGGGCTTGCCAGCAACATCTTTCTTGCTTGAGTACCCCCAAAGGCGGAGGAACATCGTGTTGGCCTCGCTGATGAACCCCTCAGAGGTGGCGATGCTATTGGCGGATAGCGCAATATCAAATGCTTGGCTTTTCATCTGCAACGACTTCTGGTGCCTGAGTTACGGACGTGTTCGCCGATTTGCCGTGGATTGTCGCCTGCATGACTGGGTTTGCGCTTAACGAACATGGGCGAGTCTGCGCATCGCCTAATTGCCGGTCAAGCGATATTGTCAAGAATTTTGGTCAAACAATTAGATCGGGTTCGGTCAGCACGGCCAATCCTGGTAATTTAGCGCTCATTGACCGGTTCCCTTTTGGTACAATGCCAATGCAAAGCGAATGCCCCTGTGGGCCGGTAAACCTCCCGAGTAACTCGGGTTAAGGAACCACCACATTCTTGTGTCTTGTGTCTTGTGTTTGAGGCGATGCCTCGCTACGGCAGCGTCACCTCGACCCGCCCGAAACATTGCGACGTGGTGGCGGGATTGGCGGGTTGTTGCACGATGACACGCTCCC
This sequence comes from Verrucomicrobiota bacterium, assembly GCA_037133195.1. Lineage (GTDB taxonomy): Bacteria > Verrucomicrobiota > Verrucomicrobiia > Verrucomicrobiales > Akkermansiaceae > Luteolibacter. The sequence goes on from JBAXOP010000115.1 coordinate 2,314, forward strand.
ACTCGGCGTCGATAGAGGTGACGGTGGAGGTGCCGGTTGTTGGCGTAAACGTCGTTAGATCAGTGGCGTATTTCGGCGTGTAGATCAATCCGCTGTTTTTGCGGCGGAGGAATTCCATATGTATTTGCGTGGCCGCGCCGCTGCCGCTCAGTGCTATGAGTGGCAGGCCGGAGTTGGCGGTGGCAGCTGATAGAGTATGATTATCCGGCCCTGCCAGGTTCAGGTTGAAGGCATACTTGAGCAGGTTGCTCACCCCGTCGTTGAATGGCGTCGCGGAGGCGTCGGCGGCCAGATCTGCCAGACTCGAGTGGGTTGAGACAAATTCATTGAACCCCGCCAAGGCCGTGGCGCCAATTCCGGTTAGGTTGATATCAAACGGGTTCTTGGTACCGGTCACGTTGCTTGCAATGTGAAGGGTAGCGCTGCGTGTTCCGCTGGCACTTGGCGCAAACTGCACGCTGAAAGTGGTGCTGGCACCCCTTGCGAGGGGCGTGGAGGCAGGAGCGGAGACAGAGAAATCAGCCGCATTCGCGCCATCCTTGGTGATCGTGCCAAGGACCAGATCGGCGGTTCCGGTGTTCTTGATGGTGAATGTTAGGGGGCTATTGGTACCTACAAGCACGCTGCCGAAGTCGCTGATGGTCCCCGTGCTCAGACTCGTGCCGGCGGGTTGCTCCACGGCGATGTTCGGTGCGCCCTGCGAGGAGTCGTAAACATATAACTCGCTGCCGTAAGCAGGCGTGGCCGCCGTGAAAAACAACTGGGTTCCCACCGCCAGCATTCCGCCATAAGACGTGAAGGCCGGGCCTCCGGTAATATCCGCCAGTCGCAGGGTTCCGGCCGCGGTGCCATCGGACTTCCAGATTTCGGAACCGTGGATGCCATCGTCCGCGAGGAAATAGAGTGCGCCGCTCACCGGCGTCAGCGACTGGGGATTGCTCCCGGCCGATCCGCTGTGGATGTCCTTGACCATGAAGGTGCCCACGTCCGTGCCGTCGCTCACCCAGAGTTCCGCGCCATGGGTTGCGTCGGATCCGCTGAAATACTGTTTGCCACCCACTCGTGTGACACCGGATGGCACGTTGTTGAATGGTCCACTCATCGGCAGCGTTCCCGTTTCCGTGCCGTCCGACTGCCACAATGCATTGTTGTCTCCGGTAAAATAGAGTTCATTGCCCAAGGTGACCATCGTGCTACCCCCAAGGAAACTGATGATGTTTTCTTTCACGAGGGTCGTCCCCACGTTGGTCCCATCGCTTTTCCACAAGGCGTAGATCTGCGTTCCGGAATAATAGTCGGGCGTTCCGGGCGCTTGGAAATACAGCGTGCTGCTCATGGCGGTTAAACTGCCAATGGTAGGAAACTGCTGGTAAGGGTTAGAGTTTCCCCATGATGTTAAGATTATCTCCGCCACGCCAGTCGTGGCGTCCAATCGCCATAAAGTTGAACCGTTAGATGGGTTGAAGCTCGAGGAACCGTTGGATTTGAACTCGGTGAAAAAGAGAGTGTTCCCAACCGGGGTCAGATTGCTGAAATCCGCCATGTACGGTCCGGCTGAATAAGAATACGGATCCGACATGATTTGGTCACTTGTCACCAGCACCGTCCCCTGCACCGTGCCGTCACTTTTCCAGAGTTCAGTGGTGGTGGTGACGATTGGATATATGTACCATGGCATGGTGTCCGATGTCTGATAAGATAGGGTGAAGTACAGCGAAGCGCCCACGGCTGTGAGGTTTGACGGGGTGGAGGTCGTGTTCACCTTGAGCATCATTGTGCCTGCCGCTGTGCCGTCACTGCTCCAGAGTCCGCTGTTAGTCCCGTCAGTGGCCGTGAAATAGAGCCTGTTGCCAACGGCCATCAAATTGCCAACCCCGCTGCAGCCGCTGCCGATCAGGAAGTCCTTCACCATCAGGGTGCCCGTCGCCGTGCCGTCGCTGGTCCACCACTGCGGGCCATGCACGCCATCGTCTGCGACGAAGAATGCGTTGCCTAACGCCGCAGTGAATTGGCTGGGTGAGGATGAAGCACCCACACTCAGGATGTCTTTGACCATCACGGTATGGGCACTGGTGCCGTCGGTCCTCCAGAGTTCGGTGCCATGAACTCCGTCGCTTGCTCGAAAATAGACAACTCCTCCGGCTTCACACAGTCCTGCTGGATCTGAGTTGCCACTAACTGGAAAGATGTCCTTGACCATCATGGTGCCCTCCGTCGTGCCATCGCTCTTCCAGAGTTCATACCCGTTGACGCCATCGTTTGCCCGGAAAAGCAAGGTGTTGCCGATCACAGAGAATTCCGAATAGGTATAGGAGCCGAAGCCAGGGCAGATGTCTTTCACCAAATAGGTGCCTATCGCCGAGCCATCACTGGTCCATAGTTCGTTGCCATTAGCCGCAGTGTTGGCGGTAAAATACAGTCGGGAGCCGGCCGCGATCAGGTTCTGGGGACTCAATGCGCCACCGCTCCCATTCTTGACCATCACGGTGCCGCCGTCCGAGCCATCAGTCTTCCAGAGTTGATACCCGTTGCTGCCATCGTTGGCGGAGAAAAACAAGTGGTCGCCCATGGGCACGAGTTGTGTATATTGGCTAAGAATACCACTTCCGTTGCTGTTGCTGTTAATGTCTTTTACTATTTTGGTTCCGCCTTCCAAGCCGTTGCTTTCCCATATCTCTTGACCATGCGTGCCGTCATTCGCCACAAAATATAGCAGCCCATTTAACTTCACCGGTGGCCCCATGGACGAGGCGCTTGCACCTAGACGGATGTCCTTGACCAGCGCGGTGTTAGCTAAGGTGCCATCGCTTTTCCATAACTCATGCCCATGCGTGCCATCATTGGCCGTGAAATATAGCCACCCATTCATCTCCACCGGATAGAGCATGTCTCCGGAAGATGTGCCGGCATAGATGTCCTTGACCATCTCGGTGACGCCTGAGGTTAAATGGTTTTTCCACAGATTTGTGATTACACCACCGCTGGCATTATAGGTAGAGGCCGTGAAATAGACAGAGTCGCCCATCACCACTACTGGGGATGGAAAGCTCCCCCCGATACCGGGCAGGATATCCTGGACCAGCGCCGTGCCATCCGCCGTGCCATCGCTTTTCCATAATTCATTGCCGTGAATGCCATCATCAGCGGTGAAAAACACCGTGCTTCCAACTGCACGGATGTAAGACGGAGTCGATCCCGCTGCCGTGTTCCCGGCAAAGATATCTTTCACTAATTGCGGCGGCGGCGGGCTTGCCAACGCCGTGCTGCTGAGGGTGGCTAGGAACCAAAGGGCGGGCATTGAGGCAAGGAGTGGTTTCATGGGAGTCATGGGAATGGGTTGGATGTGGCATGGGCTGGAAACGGGCAAACACGAACACTGAGGTGTAGCTCACCAGTAACTCGAAGTTGTAGCAGGATGCCTCTTTGCCGCCCAGAGTGAGCTGAATGGATCGTATCGGGCTGCTCCGGTGCGGCAAGATGCATCATATCTGGCTTGTTGGCTAATTTTTGAAAAATACCCTCATACAATCCCTCGTGAAACGATGCCTGAAAATAATCGCTATGCCAAGAAAAAAATGCAATTTATTCAGGATTTTCGCATGTGGATACCGCGGTAGGTGCAGGGTTTGCGGAGTTTCCTCAGTGGCGCACGGCATCCAGAATAGCGTGATAAACGTCCGTGGCGGTGGCGGTCGGCCAAGCGGATCCTAGCAATACCGGGCGTTCGGCTGGCGGCACCACATCGCGGCCGTGGGAGCCGCGGACGAGAGACGCATCTAACGGGATGACGTCGAGTAAGCCGCGCAGGCCGAGCTTTTTTTTGAGGAGGAAGCGGGCAATTTTGAGTTTGGGAAAGGCAAGCTGAGGGTCCAGGAACAACTCGCAGGGGTCGTAGCCCGGTTTGCGGTGAATATCGATGGTGCGGGCGTAATCCGGTGCCAGCGCGTCGTCGTCCCAGAAATAATAGCTGAACCAGGCGTCGGGTTCGGCGATGGCGATGAAGTCGCCGGCGCGCTCGCTGGCGGTGCTCCCCCCCCACGTTTGGGCCGGGCAACGCAACTCGGCGATGCCCGGGGTGTTTTCCAATAACTCACGCACGGCCGGGCGCAGTGCCGGATCATTCACATAAATATGGGCGATTTGGTGGTCGGCGACGGCAAAGACACGCGAGCCGCCGCAGTCGAGGGTTTCGCGGCCAAGTTCGTCCTTGAGTTGGAGCCAGCCGTTTTGGCGGAACAAGCGGTTGAGGTGCAGCGGGCGGCTGACCGCCGAAATGCCGTATTCGGAGACCACCAGCACGCGCACACCGCGGGATTCATAATAGTCGATCAGATTACCGGCGAGATGGTCGATTTTTGCCAATTCGGCGGGAATTTCCGCAGCGCCTGGGCCATATTTCTGCAACGGATAATCCAGGTGCGGCAAATAGACGAGGTTCAGGGTGGGGGAGTGGTGCTCATCGATCCAGCGGGCGGAGTCGGCGATCCATGCCGAGGAGGCGATGCCCGCGGCCGGCCCCCAGAACGCGGTGAACGGGAACGCGCCCAGATCGCCTTTGAGTTCCTCGCGCAGTCCCATCGGCTGAGTGTGGATATCAAATACCTTGCGCCCGTCTGCCGGATAGAGCGGACGCGGGGTGATGGCGAAATCCGCGCTCGAGTACATGTTATACCACCAGAACAACTGGGCGCAGGTGAAGCCGGGTTGCTCACGGCGCAGCACGTCCCAGATTTTGTCGCCGTGCACCAGGTGGTTGCTTTGTTTCCAAAACCGTACTTCGGCAGATTCCCGGTCATACCAACCGTTGGCCACAATCCCGTGTGAGGCCGGGCTCCTGCCGGTGAGTATCGACGCTTGGGCGCTGCAAGTGAGTGCTGGAAACTCCGGGGTATGGGATTGGAGCCCGTTCTTTCCCGCAAAGGCCGTGAGCCGCGGCATGTGCCGCCCTAGCAACGAACCGGACAATCCCACAACATTGATGACGGCTACACGCATGACGGCGGCAGCTTGACACAGCCGCGCCGACATGGAAAGCAATTGCTGCGTGCGGCACCTGCGGCGCAAGGTTTTCCCATCGATCGAGGTATCTTGCTTGCCCAAATCTGATAATTACCATTCATTGCCTCCGCCATGTGGATTGTTCTTTTCGCCCTTCGCTACAAATACACCATCGGGGTGATGGCGATCCTTATCCTGTTGTTCGGAATCATGTCCGGGCTTCGGATGTCCACCGATATTTTGCCGCGCGTGGATAGCCCGGAGATCACCTTGGTGTGGAATTACAACGGCTTGAACGCGGCGGAAATGGCGTCGAAAATCACCTCGTTTTCCGAGATTGCCACGCTCAACAACGTGGACGACTTGCTGGAAGTGCGCTCGGAGAGTTCCAATGGGGTGGGCCTGGTGAAATTGCGCTTCCAGCCTAACGTCAATATCAACACCGCCATGTCTCAGGTGACCGGCGTTTCCCAAACAATCCTGCGCCGCATGCCCCCCGGCACCACCCCGCCACTCATCGTGCGCACCAGCCCATCTAACGTGCCCATCGTGCAACTCGTCATGGCGTCGGACACGATGACCAGCGGCCAGCTCTACGATTACTCGCGGCTGGCGCTGCGGGCTCAATTGCAAAGCGTGCCGGGTATGCGCATCTCGCTGCCTTATGGTGGCGCGGCCCGCCAAATCATGGTGGACCTCGACTTGGAAGCCATGAACGCTTTCACTATCACCGCCGCGGAAATCAGCGCCGCGCTGGGTCGTCAGAATCTAACACTTCCATCCGGCACGCTGCGTGAGGGCGGCCGCGAGTTGCCGGTGGAAATCAATGCCAGCCCGGAAAATATCCAAGCGTTTCTCGACCTGCCGTTGCGCTCGGTGGATGGTAAAATCATTTTGTTACGGGATGTGGCCAATGTCCGCGACGGTGAGGCAGTGAGTACTAACATCGCCCGCCTCAACGGCCAGAACGCGGTGATGATCTCCATCCTGAAACTAGGCAGCGCCTCCACCGTGGATATCATCGATGGCATCCGCCAGCGCTTGCCGGATATCCGCGCCTCCGCCCCTCCCGGCATGAGCATCGAACCGATTTTCGACCAATCCGTCTTCGTCCGCGAGGCGGTCAGCGGCGTGCGCCACGAAATCATGCTCGTCGGCGGATTGGTGGCGCTGGTGGTTTTGTTATTCCTCGGCTCGTGGCGCTCCACCTTGATTGTGCTTACCTCGATTCCGCTGGCGTTGCTGTGCTCGGTGTTAGGGCTGGGCTTGTGTGGTGCCACCTTCAACCTGATGACCCTCGGCGGACTGGCCCTAGCCATCGGCATCCTTGTCGATAACGCATTGGTGGAAATTGAAAACATCAAGCGCCAGATTGCCATGGGCAAGGATGTGAGACAAGCCATCATCGACGGTGCGCAGGAGGTGGCGTTCCCAGAGTTTGTTTCCACTATTTCTATCTGCATCGTTTTCCTCCCCATTTTCCTCCTCAGCGGCACCGCCTCCTTTGTCTTTAGGCCGCTCGCACTGGCGGTGGTTTTCGCCATGCTCGCCAGTTATTTGTTAGCCAGAACCCTGGTGACCACCCTGGCATCAATCATTCTGCCGGCCGAAATCCGCGCGGAAAAACTCCGCGGCGATGCCAAACCGCGCGGTTTGTTAGTCATCCATCATCTAATAGAACGCGGAATGTCCCGGATCGGGCGCATCCAGGGTGCCATCCTCAGGATCATTATGCCGCATAAGACGCTCATTCTTATCCCGGTGTTTCTAACCGTGGTGCTGGCCGTGTTAGCCGTCATTCGCTCTGGTCGCGAGTTTTTCCCCAAGACTGATGCCGGGTTGATCCGGCTGTTCGTGCGCATTCCCAGTGGTATTAGAATTGACGATACGGCGCAAGCTCTGGCAGACATTCAGCGAGAGATCCGTGATATCATACCGGCTAAGGATTTGCAATTTGTGGTGGAAAACATAGGCACGCCAACATCCGTCAACCAAGCCTGGGTGGAAACCACGTCCATTAGTTCCTCTGATGGCGAGATCCTCGTGCAACTTGCCTCCGGCCATGCGCCAAGCGAGAGTTATGTGGAAAAAATCCGGGCCATGCTGGTGGTTAAGTTTCCTGCCGTGCAAGCGTTTTTCCGCCCGGCTGATGCCACCAGTCAGACGTTGTCCTCGGGTGCCCCGACCACCTTTGAAGTGCGCTTCATGGGGCGCGATGTCCCCGGCAATCTGGCATTGGCCAAAAATTTGCGGCAACGCTTCGCCAATATCCGCGGCGCCGCTGATGTAACTTTGCGGGAGGTGTTAGATCAGCCCGGATACGCAATTCGGATAGACCGCGCCCGCGCCGGCTCCTTCGGCATCAATGTCCAGGATGCGGCTAATGCGCTGTTGGCCGCGCTTGGCAGCGGTGGCTCGGTGGCTCCGAATTTCTGGTCAGATCCGGCGACCGGCTCCGCCTACGATGTCCAAATCATCGCCCCGCCCACCAAGCTCAAGGCTGTCGAACAATTACTCAACTTGCCGATCCGCCCGTCCACTGGCGGTGCCGATCCGGTGCCGTTGCGTGCGTTTGCCACGGTGGTGGAAAAACGCGCCCCCGCCAGCGTCAGCCGTACATCAATGCAGCCGACGTTCACCGTCATCGGCAACGCCTCGGGGCGCGACCTTGGCGGCATCACCAAGGAATTGGAAGCTATACTAACTGAAATGCGGGGCCAGCTAAAACCCGGCAACCGGATAGAACTCGCCGGGCAAGCGGCGCTGATGGAAAGGTCCTATGCAGAATTGATAGGCGGGTTGGGGCTTGCGGCTGTGCTGGTATTTTTGGTGATGGTGGTTAATTTTCAATCTTGGACATTGCCGTTTGTGGCTGTGGCGGGATTGCCCGTTGCTATTTCCGGGGCCTTGTTCGCGTTGTGGGCCACCGGAACTCCCCTCAGCGTGCCCGCACTGATGGGTATTATCATGGTTGTCGGCGTGTCCACCGCCAACAGCGTGCTTGTCAGCAGTTTCGCCCGCGACCGCTTCGACCAAGGCGAATCAGCCACCGACGCCGCCATCGAGGCCGCCACCACCCGACTGCGCCCGGTGATCATGACGGCTATGGCGATGATTCTGGGTGTCATCCCGATGGCGCTCGGCAATGCCCAAGGCGGTGAGCAGAACGCGCCACTCGGCCGCGCGGTGATAGGCGGATTGTTGCTAGGTACCTTCGCCTCGCTGTTTCTCGTGCCGGTTGCGTTTGCCGCCGTGCGCGGATTCACCCACCGCCGGGCCCTGCGCCGTCAGGCAGCTCTGGAAAAAATCAATTTGTTGCAAATGAGTCAAGTTTCCCAGACCCAGATGGATTGACGATTGATGAATGATGATTTTTGATGGGTGATGTGAGCTTGCTTCGTGTGAAAAATCATGCCCAAGCTCACCAATCACAGATCATCAATCATCAATCATCAATCATCTTCGTATTGCGATCGGCTGAGATCTCGACACGCTGACAGAATATCACATCACCACCGCTTAACCATGAAACGACTCATCCTTCCGCTGTGCTTGCTGGCCGTCAGTGTGCCCCTCAGCGCCCCCCTCAGTGCCGCAGACAAGGCACCCGTGCGCACCGTGTTGCCGGTCAAGAGTACCTTGCCTGGCAATATGGAACTTCCCGGTCGCACCGAGCCCTTGGCAGCCGCCACCATTTTCACCCGTGCCACTGGCATCGTGCGCGAACGCAGGTTCGATATTGGCGAGCACGTGAAAGCGGGGGAAGAACTCGCTGTCATTGATGTGCCTGATATTGATCGTGCGGTTGAGGCTGCCCGCGCCACAGTTGATCAGGCGAGTTCACGGGCCAAGACGGCACGCAAGGTGGGTGATCGCGCGGCTGCCTTGTTAACCGCTAACGCCGTTTCCAAGGAGGAATCCGAAACGCGCGTATCCGCCGCCGATGAATCCGACGCCGCTCTCCAAGTGGCTAAAGCCGAGTTGGCCCGGCTCGAAGTATTGCAGCAATTCGCCAGCGTGCGCTCGCCGTTTGAGGGCACCATCTCCGCCCGCAACTTCGATCGCGGCGACCGTGTGCGCGGCGACTCCGCCACCTCCGAAGGCTGGCTCTATAAACTCGTGCGGCTGGATGCCCTGCGCTTCATCGTCAATGCCACCCCCGACCTCGCCTTGCGCCTATCCCCCGACACCGCGGCCAAAGTGCGTTTCACCGAATTGCCGGGCCGGGTCTTCACCGCCAAACTGGCACGCACCAGTCGCACGTTCGACACTACCTCCGGCACCATGCGTGCGGAATTTCTCATTGCCAACGAGGAGTTATTGCTACCCGCGGGCCTCACCGGGCTCGCTGTCTTCAGTCTGCCGCCGGCTCCGGCTACTTTCATCGTGCCGGCCAATACCCTGATTTTGCGTCAGGGCAAGGCATGGGTCGCAGTGGTTAGAGATAGCAAAGTGAGTTATGTCGATGTCTTGCCGGGTAAAAACTCCGGCGTGTCGATCGAAGTTACCTCCGCCGCGCTGGCCCCTGAAGTACCCGTCATCGTCAATCCCAATGCCTTGTTGCGGGAAGGCGACCAAGTCGAGGCCACGGCCATGAGCGCCGCTCAGAAGTCTTAATGGAGCGCCGGCTTGAGCCGGCCAGCCCATGGATAGCCAATGCGTGCTGCACGGTGCTACCCATTGGCCCTCATGGCCTCAAGACAGCTCTGCGCCGCATGATGGGACGCGCCGATGCGGGAGGATTGGAGCGGCTACAGCCCGGTGCCCGATGCTTCTTTGCTCTCGCAGTTTGCGATGGTAAAAAAATGCGCAGCCTGCTTCGACCGTTCAATCTGGCGCAGCACATGGCCGCGGTGGTCGTCGCCCCACACGACGACAGTAAGGTCCGTTGCTCCCTACAGTCATCTTCGTCTGCCATCACGCTTTTCAGCATATTTCAATTCCAACCGGGCAATGGTCCGAGCCGTGGATTTGCGGGAGAATGGATGCGGAAGTCAGGCGTCCGATGAATGGCGTGGACACCCCGAAGTAATCGATGCGCCACCCGATGTTGCGCGGCCGCGCCCCGGCCCGATACGACCACCAGGAGTAAGCATCCGGCAAGTCTGGATAGAAATGCCGGAAAGTGTCCACAAACCCGGCAGCCAGCAAACTGGAAAAGCTGGCGCGTTCTTCATCGGAAAATCCCGGGCTGAAACGGTTTTCGCGGGGGCGGGCGATGTCGATTTCCTGGTGGGCGACGTTGAGGTCGCCGCAAAACACCACGGGCTTGCGCGTGGCCAGATTTTCCAGGTGGCGGCGGAACGCCTCATCCCAGGCGAGCCGATAAGGCAGGCGCCGCAAGCCGTCCTGGGCGTTGGGCGTGTAAACATTCACCAGATAGAACTCCGGATATTCCAAGGTCAGCACCCGGCCTTCGGTGTCGTGCTCGTCGAGGCCCATGCCCAAGGTTGCCTCTAACGGTTTTTCGCGGCTGAACACCGCCACCCCCGAGTAACCCGGCTTGGTGGCGGAATTCCAATACCCATGGTAGCCGCCCAATTCCAATGGCAGCGGCACTTGCTCCGGCCGCGCCTTGGTCTCCTGCAAGCACAGGATGTCCGGCCGCTCAGCTAGCATGAACTCACCGAAGCCCTTGCCTAACACCGCCCGCAGGCCATTCACATTCCATGACAGCAATTTCATCTTTTTATGGGTACTCCGGCGCAAACAACACCTTGCCATCACGATCGGCGGCGCTGAGCCGGGCGAGTGCTGCGGGAAAGTCCGCGAGTGAGTGGGTGGAATCCACCGTTTGCACCAGCGTGCCGGCGGCCACCCGCGCCGCCAGGTCGGCGTACACGCCACGCACTCCGGCATCCGGGGCATGTTCGATCCAGCGCGTCACCCACAACCCGCGCAGTTGCAGGTCGCGGAAAATCAGCAAGCCGTTAGGAACCGTCAGAGGACGCTTGGCCATTGCGCCAAACGTGATGTGAGTGCCGCCTTCGCGCAGCAAATTCATCAGACGCAGCGCGCTGTCGCCTCCCACCGCATTGAATGCCAACGCGGCGGTGGCACCACCGAGTGCCGCCTTGGCCGCCGTCAGTCCGGCCTCGTCATCCAACAAGACGACATCGCCGCCGAGGCGGGTGAGTTCATCGATCAATTCGGGACGGCGCACCAGCGACAGGGTGCGGATGCCGAGGCTGCGTGCGAGTTGGATCACGCAGCGGCCGACCGCCGAGTTGCCGGCATTTTGGACGATCCAGCCGCCGGCCTCAGGCTTGCCGAAGCCATGCAACAAGCGCCAGGCGGTGGCCGGATTGACCTTGAGCATCGCCGCTTGCAACGGGTCGATTGCCGCCGGCAGCTTGAATAACGCCTCGGCTGGCACCACCGTGTGGGTCGCCCAGGTGGCGGCGCGCCGCAGGAAAATCACCTTGTCGCCCGGCTGGTAGTCCGCCGAGCCGCTGGTTTCCACCACGCCGCAGCCTTCCACGCCCGGGGTCGCCGGCAGTTGCGGCTTCACGCCGTACGTGCCTTCGATGAAATTAAGATCCGCCGGATTGAGCGGCGCGGCGAGCATCCGCACCAGCACCTGGCCTGCGCCCGGAGGCGGCGGGCTGAACGCTTGCAGCCGGAGTTTTTCCACAGGCACGCCGGTTTCCTCGATGACCAGCCGCTGACCGCCAAAAGTTGTTGCAACAGTTTCCATGGCCGGAGCGTGCCATGGCAGGCAATCCGTTCCAAGCGCGGAATTAGGATTTTGCCGGTTCATCAGCGGCTCATGGGCAGCGGCGGTCATAGACGCGCCGCTACAATGAGATGCGTTGAAGCGGCAGTCTGTGACCGCCGATGCGAATGAGATGGATTGTAGCGGCAGTCTGTGACCGCCGATGCGAATGAGATGGGTTGTTGCGGCGGTCTGTGACCGCCGATGTGAATGAGATGGATTGTAGCGGCAGTCTGTGACCGCCGATGCGAATGAGATGGGCGTTTGTCGGATTCGGCGGGTTTATTGGCGGCTCATGGGCAGCGGCGGTCATAGACGCGCCGCTACAAAGCCACCGCGCCGCTACAAAGCCACCGCGCCGCTACAATATTACCATGCTTGGCTTCACTTCCGCGGTGCGAGCATGCGGGCGAGAGCCGACGGCGAGCAAGCGTCGTCGGCGGCGTCTTTGAGCGCAGCGGTCTTGCGTCTTTACTTCACCACCTGCAACCGCATAAAACGCTGCGGATGGCTGGCGTCAGACGGCACATTGTCGCGCACCGTCACCAGCCAATAACTCCCGCCGCCCGGAGTTGGGTCGGTCTGCGACAGCACGGTTGTCGCCGGGGTCCATGAGTTGTCGCCCAGGGTGTCTGAGGCTTGCACGGTGTAGGTCACATCGGTCGCAGTTTTGCTTTGCCGGTACGTCAGCGTCAGGTAGCCGGCTTGGGGAGACGTGGTGGGCAAATTACCAGTGGCGCTGACCATGGGATTGAGTGCCATGGCGTATTTCATCAGGTTACTGATACTGTCGTTGGCCGGGGTGGCCAACTCGCCGCTGACCGCCGGGTTGTTCAAATCGGTAGGATTGGTGAAAGAGGCCTTTTTCCAAATTCCGTACGGCGTGTTGTCGATAGTGACGGTGTAGCTGCTGCTCGTCACGCCGTTCTGGGCGGTCACCATCACGGTCAGGGTGTTCACGCTGCTGGTGCCGAGGCTGATGGCTGGGCTGGCACTGCCGCTGGTCACCGCCACGCCGTTGACAGTCACGCTGGCCGCCGGGTCGGCACATGTAGGTGTGACCGAGATCGAAGTGCTCGTGTTGGGTACGCTGGCCGCGTAGGTCGTGGTGCCGGAGGTGAAGATGGGGTTCAAGGTGCCCACGCTGAGTGCCAACCCGGACAGCGTCGCGTTGCTCGAAACATGAAACGCGGCCAGCGCCAGCACGTGGCTGGCGCTCGACCCGCTTGCCAGGTCGGTGAATT
>JBAXOP010000116.1:0-15250 GCA_037133195.1 Verrucomicrobiota bacterium
GGTTGGCCAGTACCTCCGGAGCGGTGTAGCCGGGCGTGCCCATCACCAATCCCGTGCCCTCGCTGCCCGCAAGTCGCACCAAACCGAAATCCCCGATCTTGGGCTCGGCCTTGGGCGTGAGTAAAATATTGGCCGGTTTGATGTCGCTATGAATAATGCCGTTTTCGTGGGCGTGGCTGAGTCCGGCGCAAATCCCTTGAATCAATTGCACGGCCTGCATGGGATCTACCATTTGGCCGTATGACGAATGATAGAGCGATTTGCCGGGCACATACTCCATGACGATATAGAGCATGTTTTCCACCGCCCCTGAGTCATAGACGGAGATTAAATTGGGGTGATTGAGCCGGGCCATGGCACGGGCTTCCGTCTCGAAGGAGCGGCGAAATAGCGGGTCATTCCCCACTTCGGGCGGCAAAATCTTGATGGCCACATCGCGGCTCAGCGAGCGTTGCTTGGCCTTGTAAACAGCCCCCATGCCGCCTTTGGCAATGAGACACTCGAAGTCGAACGCGGGCAGCAAGCCACCGAGAACTTCGATGTCGGGGGCGTTGAAAGAAGGTTGTGACATGCTTGGGCGGTTGGCTGGGCGCAACGTAGCATCCCACATTTCCACTGCGAAGCGAAATTCTAGCTGTCGTTCAGGAAAAATAAGTGGCCTATTGTCCTCGTTTCGCGGTTCTCCACAGAATTTTTGTTACCATTTACCAGAATGCTGTGGTTTCTCGCTCAGATCCCCCCTAGCGTGGCACGCGTGCCCGCCACCCCAGCTGACCATGCCTGATCCGACCGTCATCACCTTGCAAATATGCTTCCTTGGGGCGCTGGGGATGTTCGGGCTAGCTGCCGGCGTGAAGGCGGTGGCGGCCAGACGCCCGGCGAACGAAGCGCCGCCCGTCCCGCTGGGCCGCGTGCCGACCTGGCCATATATGAGAATTGATTTGCTGTGGATGGGGTTTATTTTCCTGACGTTCTACACGATCAGCGTAGGCAGCGCCCGCATGATGGCCACCAAGGCGCAGATGCCCATAACCGTCAACGGCTTGCTCCAGACGATTGTGTTTCAAGCGTTGCTCGCCGTGATGACCGGCGTGGTGATGGGGTGGCGGATTCGGCCGGTGGCCTGGTTGGGCTTGCGCTGGGCGGGATGGCGCTGGGTGTTGCTCATCGCACCGGCCGGTGTGGTGTCCGTGTGGTTGTTGAGCGGGGTATTGACTGTCACGGGTTACTTCAACTGGATGAAATCGCTCGGCGTCGAGCCGATGCAGGAGAGCGTGAAATTACTGCAAAGCAATCAGGATCCGCTCACCCTCGGATTGATGGCGGTGGCCGCCATGCTAGCGGCGCCGCTGTGTGAGGAAATCGTCTTTCGAGGATATTTATATTCTGCCGCCAAGAAATTCGCGGGTCCGTGGGTGGCAGGTGCTTGTTCCGCACTGGTTTTTGCCGCTGCACATAACAGCTTGGCCCCACTGTTGCCCTTGTTTTATTTCGGCTGTTTGCTGGTGCTCGCCTACGAACTGACCGGCTCGCTGTGGGCTCCCATCGCCATGCATTTTTGCTTCAATACCACCACCGTCGTGATCCAGGTCCTCGCCCGCATCTACGATTTCCCGCTTGCTCCCGGCCCGTGAACCGCCTCTCCGATATCGGCGAAGATGCGCTCATCCGCCGCCTCATCCGCCTCGTCCCGCTCGATCCCGCCCCGGCCGCCGGCCCCGGCGACGATTGTGCGGTGATTGATCCGGGCCCCGGCTACCCGAACTTGCTGTTGCTCAAGACCGACGCATTGGTCGAGCACATTCATTTCCTCCCCGACGCCGCGCCGCGCTCAGTCGGCTGGAAAGCCTGCGCCAGGGTCGTGTCTGACTTTGCCGCGATGGGCGGCCGCCCGGATCGTTTCCTCGTCACCCTCGCCTTGCCGCCGCATACCCCGGTGGCTTGGGCTGAGGACCTCTACCGCGGCATCGGCGATTGCCTGCGACGCTTCGGCGGCGTGCTCGCCGGCGGCGAAACCTCCAGCGTCCCTCATCACTCAGCAGCCGTCATCTCCATCGCCGCCACCGGCTCGGCCCTCCGCCACCATCTCACCCTCCGATCAACCGCCCAACCCGAACACGCCCTCCTCGTCACCGGCTCCCTCGGCGGCTCACGCCTCACCAAACACCTGACCTTCACCCCACGCTTGAAAGAAACCGACTGGCTGGTATCCAACTTCAAGCCGTCTGCGATGATGGATTTATCGGATGGTTTGGCGCGGGATTTGCCGCGCTTGGCGGTGGCGTCGGGGTGTGGGTTTGAGGTGGAACGAGGAGCGCTGCCGGTGACGGCGGGTTGCACAGTGGAGCAAGGGCTGGGAGACGGAGAGGATTTTGAAATACTGCTGGCGATGGAGGAAAATCGGGTGGCCGGGTTGCTGGCGGCCTGGGGTGAGGAGTTTCCGGAATTGGCGCTTACACGAATCGGGCGCTTGGTGGAGGCGGGCGCTGGCGAAACACTCAACGGCGGATGGGAACATTTTTCCTGAGGCTTGGCAGGAGCAGCTAGGTGGGATAATCTCGGCTCATGAACGACGTGCAGGAAGCGGCATTTTTGGATTTCCAAAGCACGGAGAGGAGCGCCTCACCGCGGACGCTGATCAATTACCGGGAGGCGCTGGCGGCCTATCGCAACTGGCGTGGCGCGGGTTTCAGCGACTGGCGGGACGCCACAGGCGACGAATTCCGGGATTACCTGTTTGCGTTGATGAAACAAGGACTCAAGCGCTCGACCATCCGGTTGCGCTTTGCCGCGCTGCGTTCATTTTACAAATTTCTGGTTTTGCGCCGCGGGTTGCCGTGCAGCCCGGTGGCCGGCGTGCTGCTGCCCAAGGCCGCGCGAGGTTTGCCGGTGATTCTGAGTTTGGCGCAAATTGACGAGCTGCTAGCCATCCCGCTGCATCTGCCGCTGGATAAGAAAACCCCGGCATGGCTGCCACTGCGCGATGCCGCCATCCTCGAGATGTTTTATTCCTGCGGCTTGCGTATCGCCGAATTGCTCGCCCTGGATGTCAATGACGTCGATTTTATCGGCGAAAGCGTCCGCGTCTTCGGCAAGGGTGCCAAGGAGCGCATCGTGCCTATCGGCGGGCCCGCCATCAATGCGATCCAGCGATATCGACAGGCGGCTGTCGTCACCTCGGGACCGTTGTTTCTGAGCAAGCTGCGCCGGCGCATCACCCAGCAGGCGGTCGATCAATTGCTCAAGAAACACCTCAAGCACAGCAGCATCCCCTTTGGCATCAGCCCGCACAAGTTGCGCCACAGTTTTGCCACCCATTTGCTCGATGCCGGAGCGGACCTGCGCAGCGTCCAATCGCTGCTCGGACATGCCTCGCTCTCCACCACCCAAATCTACACCCACGTCACCAAAGAGCGCCTCAAATCCGCTTACGACAGTGCTCATCCGCGGGCGTGATCCCGAATATTGAGCAGAGAGAAAAAACTTTTCCACGGCAAGCCTTTGACGTTGGGCTCTGCGGACGGCATGGTGTGCCCGCCATGGCCTTTGCCGATGTTTTACCAGAATTACTTGAGCACCCGACACCGCTGATGCGGCGCTTCGGGAGTTTGCTAAATGAGGAGGCTGGCGAAACTCTCGAAGCCATGGCCTACCGCAGCCAGCAACTCACCCGCCGCCACTTTGGCAATACCATGCGGCTGTTCGCTCCCTTGTATCTATCTAACGAGTGCGTCAATAATTGCAGCTATTGCGGGTTTTCCCGCGATGCCGCCATTTTGCGCAGCACCCTGAGCATTGAGCATGTTGTGCGCGAGGCCCGCCACCTCCACGCGCTGGGTTTCCGCAACCTGCTGTTGGTAGCCGGCGAACATCCGAAATTCGTCTCCGATGGCTACCTTCAAAGCTGCCTCGACGCCCTCGCCCCCTTCATTCCCACCCTCGCCATCGAGGTCGGCCCGATGGAGGACGCCCAATATGCAGAAATCGTCCGCCACGGCGCGGAGGGGCTTACCGTCTATCAGGAAAGCTACCAGCGCTCCGTCTATGCGACGTTGCACACCGCCGGGCCCAAGCGCAATTTCGAGTGGCGGCTCAATTGCCCAGAGCGGGCGTATGCCGGGGGCTTTCGCCGCATTGGCATAGGCGCGTTGTTTGGGCTAGCCCCCTGGGCGGCGGAGGCGATGGCGTTGTGCGCCCATCTCGAGTACCTCTACAAACATTGTTGGAAAGCCCAGTTCACCGTCGCCTTCCCGCGGATGCGCCCCTACGCCGGCAACTATCAATACCAGCCCGACCCCGCACTGCTTCTGCCGGACCGTGCGTTCGTCAGACTCATCACCGCCTTTCGCATCATCTTCCCGCAAGTGGGCATCGTCGTTTCCACCCGCGAACCGGCACCCCTGCGCGATGCTGTGGCCAGTCTCGGCGTCACCCACATGTCGGCCGGAGCCTGCACCGAACCCGGTGGCTATACCGGTGCCGGCGGCGACGACCTCCACCTCACCGTACACGGCCGCCGCATCGAACTCGCCAGCAAGTCAGGCTGCGACAAAGCCACTGAGCAATTTAAAATCAGCGACACCCGTGGCAGCGCCGAGGTAGCCGCCATGCTCCGGACCCAACACCTTGATCCGGTATGGAAAGATTGGGACGAGGTCTTGCTCGCTCAGTAAGTCACTAGCCTCGAACCCGGGCGGCTATTGATCCTCCCGAGTCACTTATTGATCACGCCGATCGCCTTGGCACCGGTCGGATCATTGAACAGGTCCCCGGGGGTGTCATTGTAAACCCCGAATTCACTGATACATGGGTTGCCATCGGTGGTTTCTAGGACCCTCAGGCGAATTTTCCGGGTGCTGCGGCTGACTATCGGTGCTACGAAATCCTGACCCATGCCACGGCCATTGAAACAGCCCGTCCATTTTTGGACCTTGGCATCCCAATATTCTATGACGTAGCGGATGATTGACGATGATGAGTCTTCCTTGAGTTTGATTTCGTTGATCGTCACCGGAGCGGCAAACGTCAGTTCTAACCATTGATCCTTGGACCCGCCGGCCTTCCATGCCGTGCCTTCGTTGCCATCAATCGCCTTGGCCGCTTCATTGCCGACCCTAGCCGTGGAGGCGGTGGCTTGTGCCTTGGCAGCGAGGTTGGGCGAGGCGCAGGCCTTAGTTAGACTCTTGATGTAACAATTCTCGAATTTCGAGTGTTTGTCTTTCTCGGGGTCGGCCACGCGCATGAGGCCCTCGCTTGGCGACAGATAGAATCGGCATTTGCTCCAGGTTGCTTCGGTGTGATCGGTGGTATTGAGGATAGCGACTTTGCCGGTGCCGCGCGGCGGCCGCTTGGCCTTGCCGTTGAGTACGCAATTTTCCATTTTGATCGCTTTATTGGGATTACCATCGGAGGCATAACAGCACAGCAGGAAGCCGGGGCCGTCGGTGTCGTGAAACAGGCAATCGCGCATGAGCATATTATCGCAGTTGCCTTCGAAGTCGAAAGCCTCGCCGTCGCCACTGCCGGTGCCGATGTCAATGAAGCCCCACTCACAGTTATCGAACACCCAGTCTTTACAGCGGAAAAACATTGAGCCGGCCACACCATTAAAGGATTTGAAGCCGCGGCCAACGTCGTGGGTGACGCAGTTGCGCATGGCACCGCGTTCCACGCCGCGCAAACCCTGCGGCCATTGATAGCCTTCTTCAAACAGGCAATTGTCGAAAGTCATGTTGCCAAATGGATAGATAAAGGACGCATTCTTGTTGAAGTTATCCGGGCTGTTGGTCCACACGCCGGAGGCTAGACGGCGGAACACGCAATCCTTGATGGTGACGTCGGTGAGTACCTTGTGGTTTTCAAGCTCAAAGGTGAAAAAGCAAATGCCCAGGCCGATTTTGGTTTTCGGATAGTCCTCGTAATGCCGGTACATCAGCGAATCGTGGAAATAGCAGTTCTCTATCGAAATGTATGTTTTCGTCGGGCAGCCCTTTGAGTATTCCGCGTAGATGCCCGTCATGCAGTGGCTAAATTCGATGCCCACAATCTTGAAACCGCCCTGGTCAGCCAGCCGAATACCGACGCGATCCTGCTTGTCGTCCTGGCGGTCGATGATGGGTTTGGCCCCTTGGCCGTAGGAAGCGATGACAATCGGGTTTTGCGGTGAGCCCTCGCCCTTGGGAGCGAATTCTTCGTTCCAGGTATCGCCGCATTGCAACAGGATATGGTCACCGGCGGCGTACTTTGAGGAGGCTTTGGAGAGGGTTTTCCAAGGTCCGGCACCCTTGCCAGGCACCTTGGTCAAACCAGTGGCGGCGTCGTCACCACAAGATTGGCTCACATAATAGTCCTTGGCAAATATCACCGGGGTGGCTAACCAAAATACGGTCGCGATGGTACCGAGAAGCGAGCAGACCCGAGGCGTAGTGTGTGATGTTGTCATGGGGTTGATGGTACAAGCAATGGACGCATTTGTGCCCGCCACAGGCGTGCCTGTGGCGGGTGCTAAGCGACCGCTGAAGAGGATTTTACAAGGCAAGGCAATTACAGAGGAGGCCGTGGCTAGAACCAGACAATGTTAGGTAGCCTTACTGGTTAGCGCCGGGATGCATGGAGCGGATCCAGATATTGCGGTAACGCACGGGGTTGGAGTGGTCCTGCAATTCGATGAAGCATTCCGGCGGATGGGGTGCGGGATATTTTGAAAGCGTGCGCCATGGCACGGCGTTGTTGATGCCGTCGGTGCAGCCGGTGAGTTCGTAGCGGTTTTGTACTACGACCCCGTTGTGGAGCACCGTGATGACAGCTTTTTTGGTCAACTCGCCTTTTTCATTCCAGCGCGGGGACTCGAACAGGATATCATAAGTTTGCCATTCGCCCGGCGGCTTGCAGGCATTGACCAAGGGCGGGGATTGGCCATAAATTGAGGCCGCCTGGCCATCGGCGTAGGTTTTGGACTCATAGGAATCGAGCACCTGCACTTCATACATCTGGTTGATGAGGATACCGCTGTTGCCGCGGCCCTGGCCACCGCCGTTCGGCGGCTTCGGTGTGGCGAATTCCACGTGCAACTGGAAATCAGCCCATTTCCCGCGGGTACGGATGCCGCCGCCTTGGGGTGCCGTTTCCATGTAATTATCGACCGTTTTCCAGGTGGCGTCGCCGCCGCCGGCCTTCTGCCATTTAGCGAGTCCCTTACCATCAAACAGAACTTCCGCATCTGAAGGAGCCGGAGCGGCCTGGCTGAATGAGAAACCGGGAGTGACGACTTGCGGTTGTGGCCGTGCCGGATCATGGACATGCCATTTGCCGTTGGGTTGCATCGGGGTGTCGGTGAACCCTTCTATCGCCTCCCCTGGTGCGGCGGAAACTTGCGCCAGAAACTGCAGCGCCGAAGCAGCGGCGAGCAGGGTGAATGCCATCAATTTGTTTTTCATGTTTTGCATAGACGTTTTTGGAGATATGGACTGTTGGTAACGTTGGAATTAGCAGAAATGTTTCCGCCATTGCACATTCTATGGTTTTTGCGATGTCCACAGGATCCCGCGCTGCAGAAGTTCGGGATACGCCGGATTTTCCCATGCGGATGGACCATGGCCGAGCATCAGGTAGAACACCCGGCTTTTTCCATAAGAATGAACCCAAGCCACCTCTGGCATGCACATTGGATGGGAGGTTTTGAGAAGCACGTGCATCGACGGCAAGACATAGCAATTGCCGTACACTTCATCCTTCACGGAAAAATCCTGCAACCCCTGAGTAATGGGATGTTCTCTATCGGCAACCGTGATGGCCATATCCTGATTCTCGGCATAGGTTGATTTGCGCTCCTTACCATCTAACGTTTCGGCATTGAGAAAATATTTGCCGCCCCTGATTTGGAGAAACTCCGGCCAATCCTGGTGCGCGCCCAAATCGTGATGCAAGCAAACGAGACCTATCCCGACATTGAGCAAATCGACCAGCGCTTTCTGCTGGACCGGTGAAATCGAATGGACCATGTCATACATCACAATGGCATCGTATTGTTTTTCCAACCCGGGCTTGAGCAGCTCCGCCGCCTGCGGATAGGCAACTTTCGTGTATTCCACGCCCTTCAGGCCATCAAACAATTTATAGAATTTGGCTGCATCAAAATCATGGCCACCGGTGACCAGCAGCACGCGGGTTTTCTTCTCACCGCCGGTTAGCGCCGGAGCACTCTGCTTGATCTTCACAGCGCCATGCCCCTTAGCCTGCGCGTTGGCCGGGGGGTGCCATACGGCAGGGGTGGGATGCTCGACGGTGAGCGGGCAATTGTCACCGTAGCGGAGTTGTTCTTGTTTTAGCGACGCGAGCATGGCGTTGAGGTTATCGGCGCACTCCGGCTTGGCTGATAAATCGGCCATTTCGTGCGGGTCGGCCTGTAGGTCGAAAAGCTGGGTTTTATTAATGAGCGGGTAGCGAATGAGTTTCCATCGGGAGGTACGGACGGCGCGCTGATTGTTCATATAGGATGTGAAACACACATCGCGGACGCTGGGGGCTTTACCGGTGATGACAGGCGCGAGGCTCTTAGCGTCGAGGCCGGGCGGGATGGGGACGCCGGTCAGCTCGCAGAGAGTCGGATAGATATCCATGAGGTATGCGAAGGCTTGAGTCTGGCCTTTGGGAATACCAGGGCCAGAGAAAACGAGGGGAACATGCATGCCGCCGAATTCATAAAGGTTCTGCTTACCGAGCAAGCCGTGTTCGCCTAGGCTCAGTCCGTTATCGCCGGCTATGACAAAGAGGGTGTTGTCGAATTGGCCAGCGGCTTTGAGTGCAGCGATGACGCGCCCCGCTTGTGCGTCCCAATAGGAGGTAGAGGCGTAGTAGCGGGCGAGTTTACCGGTGACGTTTTCCTTGGTGCGCGGCCACGGCAAGGTTTTTTCGTCACGGACAGTCATGTCGCCGTTGTCGAAGGGATGGTACGGGAGGAAATTCACGGGCAACGGAATATCGGCGGGCTTATACATCGGATAGTACGAGTCTGGCGCGAATTGCGGGTCGTGGGGTTGGTCCGAGGCCATGTAGAGGAATAGCGGGCGTTTACCGGCTTGGGCATGGATGAAGGCGATGAGGTTGTCGGCGTCGCCTTCGGAGTGATTGCCGTGGAGGTGTTGGTCGAAATTTTTATCGAGTTCGTTGGGGTTATTGCCGGATTTGCCGCTGCGGATGGTCGCGTAGCCGGCGGCCTGCAATGTTTGGGCCCATGTTGGGGTGGAAGTTTTGGGGCGGAGGTAGCTCTGGCCGGTTTGGATCATGGTACGGCTGGGCAAGCACACGGCACCGATGTGGGACCCCTGAGTGTAGGCGCAACGAAAGATAAATCCGCCTTCGACGAGCTTATCTAGGTTAGGGGTTTTGACAACGGGGTTGCCGAGTGAGGCAAGGCCGTTGGGGATGAGGTCGTCGGCCAGGAGGAAACAGATATTGAGTTTGCGTGCGCTGGCGGGCTGGTCCCCGGCGGTCGCGGTGAAAGTACCGAGCAGTGACACGATGGCGAACTGACAAACAATTTTGCGCAACGAGGAGAGGATCATTTTTTCAGGGATTTCAGTGATGCAGTCGTACGTTCGTCCCTACGTACCGGGAGGCGGCGGTTTATCAACCCATCCTAGCCCGATGGGCCCGGACGTCGCCATGCGGCGCATGGTATGAGGGGAATGACTTGGCGTGGGGGCCAGGTACTAGAACCCGATGAGGCAGACCAATTCGGTGTCCGTGAAATTATCCAAGTTATCGACGGCGGCACAGAGGACTTCGGTTTCGGCGAGTTCCTGAATACCAGCGAACGCCTCATCCGAAGTGGCGGAGGAAGGACTGGCTGGATGGATTGGGGCAGGGATGAGCGTCAGTACGGCAATGACCAGAGCGGCAGCAGTGGCGGCCAAGCCAGCGAGAGGAGCCGGGGCAAAGAGCCGCCGCCACCAGTTAGGCGTAGAACTGGCAAGGCGAGCGGCCCGCACAGTGTTATCTGCGAAGTTGGGGGCAGGAGAGCGAGGCGGGGCCTTGTCTAACAACTCCCAAACAGCGTCGGACTCCCAAGAGTCGTCTGGAGGAAGAGGTTTGTAGTTCATGGCTGCCGGGGAAAGATACTCGGTGGAGGAACCAGCTGCCGATGAAAAAGTTGCGGAATTGGTGAAATATTTCAGCGTAGGCGGCGTTGGGAAGATATTTCAGGTGGGAGAAAAGCCGGGATGGACATTGGCAAGGAGTGGCATAGCGTCAGGCGCATGAGCATTATGACAGGCCGCGGGGATTTGGGGGAGACAGATTTATTGTTTGGCAAACGCATCGCCAAGACGTCGCGGCGGGTGGCGGCTCTGGGCTGTGTCGATGAGGTAAATGCGGTTCTCGGGTTGGCGCGGGCAGGCGGCGGGGACGCCGAGGTCATTGCGCTTATTGATGAGATTCAGCAGCGCTTGGTGGGCTTGATGGGCCAGCTTGCCTGTTTGCCCGAGGACGAGGGGCGATACAAATATGTGTCGCTGACGCACGACGATGTGGAGTGGGTGGAGGCGGAGGCGCGGCGGTTTGAGAAGCGTGGGGTGAAATTCACTGGCTGGGCGCGGCCGGGAGCCGAGGGCTCGTTAGCGCGGGCCGGGCTGGATTTTGCACGATCGGTAACGCGGCGAGCAGAGCGCAGTGTGCTGGTATTGCATGAATCCGGCGAGGCCGTGCCGGAAGCCGTGCGGCTATTTTTCAACCGTCTCTCGGATTTGCTGTGGATATTAGCGCGGGTGGAGGAGCAAGACAGCAAGACGCAAGAGGGCAAGACGCAAGAGCCGAGCGCGGGAGGCACCCATTGATGCGCAAGACGGCAATGACACGTTGGAGGCGCATGATATTGGAGGAACCGTATCGGGTGTTTTTTCCGCTAGGGATACTGGCGGGGATGGGCGGGGTGCTGCTGTGGCCGCTGTATTACTGGCGATGGCTCAGCTACAATCCGCTCGAGGCACACCCGCGACTGATGATTGAGGGTTTCATGGGAGCCTTCGTGCTGGGGTTTCTCGGCACAGCCTTCCCGCGCCTAGCTGGCAATCGCGGCTGGTTTGGCGGGGAATTTTTGTTACTCCTCGGATTGTGGGCTGGAGTCGTGTGGGGTGCGGCGAGTGGGCAGGTGGCGGTGGCGGATGGGACATTCGCAATTTTGCTAGGCGTATTATTAAGCGGGCTGGTGCTGCGCTGGGCCTGTGGGAACCGCGACACGCCGCCGCCAGGGTTTGTGTTGGCGCTGGCCGGTTTATTGGGCGGGGTGCTGGCGGCCGGCAGTCTGGCGTGGGAGCACGGGCTAGGGTTGGGCTCGTTCGGGCAGACATGTGCGAAGTTGTGGCTGTTCCAGGGCTTGCTACTTTTGCCATTGATGGGGGTCGGGCCGTATTTGCTGCCACGTTTTTTTGGTTGGCCAAGTAGCCATGCCTTCGACGATTCTCCGCGGCCGCCGCCGGGGTGGTGGGCGCGGGTCGGTGCGGCGGGGTTTTGGGGCTTGCATCTGGTCGCCAGTTTCGCCTTCGAAATTTACGCTTATCCGCTCATTGGGCAACTGCTGCGGGCACTCGTGCTCGGTGTCTGGTTTGCCCTGGAAACCCCGGTTTTCCGCCGCTCAAAAATCTCCTCTACCACCGGCAATGTGGTGCGACTGGCCATCGTCGCCATGCTCGTAGGTTGGATCGCGGCGGCCTTCTGGCCCGCAGCCCGCGTTGGCAGCCTGCACTTGGTTTTTGCCTCTGGATTTGGCATGGTGACGCTGGCCGTGGGCACCCGGGTGGCCCTGGGTCATGCTGGCAAACATGCTTTATTGGTGGGCCGGTTGCGCTGGTTGAGATGGACGGCGGGATTGGTGATCCTGGCTGCGACCACCCGGATGAGTTCGGATTTCCTGCCGCCACAGCGAGTTTCCCATCACATTTACGCGGCTTGGACGTGGGCGCTGGCAGCTTGGATTTGGTTGCTGGCCCTCGGCAAATGGTGGTGGTGGCGTGAGGATCAACCCAAGCCGCGCAGCGCTTGTCCGCGGCGGCGCTGAGCACTGACCCTCCAGCAACCTCGCCAACATCAAGGCCGCTCACGGGAACTGGCTCGCCCCGAATGCCGCAATTTTTGCGCTGGTAGTCGCGATTTTCACAATTGATGCAGGGATGAGGGGAAACGCGCAAAAAAGCGCAGAATGTGAGGAGTGAAATGCAGAATATGACTCGCCAGTTGCTGGTTGGCTGACCAAAGTCAAGCGATTTATGAAACATCTGAAAGGACCCCTATTAACCACAGCCTTGATGCTCGCGAGTGCGGGCGGCGCATTTGCGAGTGAGGCCGATTTGAAAATTCCAAACCTTGACCGGGTGACGTTCACGTCGCTGGGCGGAGTGAGCGGACACACCCTGATGCTCATGGGCCTGGCGGTCTGCGTACTCGGCGGCCTGTTTGGTCTTCTCCAATACAAACAAACCAAGAACCTGCCGGTACACCAGAGCATGGCCACGGTTTCCAACACGATTTGGGAGACGTGCAAGACGTACCTGTTCACCCAAGGCAAGTTTCTCGCCATCCTGTGGCTGCTCATTGCCGGCTGCATGATCTATTACTTCGGCGTACTGCAAAGCAACTCCGCCGGTCATGTGCTCGTCATTCTGCTCGCCTCAATCCTCGGCATCCTCGGGTCGTACGGGGTGGCGTGGTTCGGCATCCGCATCAACACGGTGGCTAATTCCCGCACGGCGTTCTCCGCGCTCAAGGGCAATCCGCTCGCCACGCTGGGCATCCCGCTGCGCTCCGGTATGAGCGTCGGCTTGTTGCTCGTTTGCGTCGAGTTGTTCTTCATGATCTGCATTTTGATCTTCCTGCCTAACGAACTCGTCGGCCCCTGCTTCATCGGTTTCGCCATCGGCGAATCCCTCGGCGCTTCGGTGTTGCGCATTTGCGGCGGCATCTTCACCAAGATCGCCGATATCGGATCCGACTTGATGAAAATCGTCTTCCAACTTCCCGAGGATGATCCGAAAAACCCGGGTGTGATCGCCGACTGCACGGGCGACAACGCCGGCGACTCAGTGGGCCCGACGGCTGACGGTTTTGAAACCTACGGAGTGACCGGTGTGGCGTTGATTGCGTTCCTGTCCTTGGCGCTGGCCGCCCAACAGGAAGTATGCGCCACGCTCATCGTCTGGATTTTCGTGATGCGCATCCTCATGATCATCACCTCACTGGGCTCCTATCTCGTCAATGAATCGATCAGCAAAGCGATGTTCGGCGGCAAGAAAGACTTTGATTTTGAAGCGCCGCTCACCCACTTGGTGTGGCTGACCTCGGCGGTGTCTATCGGCGTGACTTTCCTGGCCAGCAAAATTCTGCTAGGTGACTTTGTGTTCGAAGGCAACCCGCTGCCCAACCTGTGGTGGGCGCTATCGATGATCATCAGTTGCGGCACGATTGCCGGCGCACTGATCCCCGAGTTCACCAAAATCTTTGTTAGCACCAACTCCCGTCACGTCAAGGAAGTGACCAATTGCTCGAAGCACGGCGGTGCTTCACTCAACATCCTCTCCGGCTTTGTCGCGGGCAATTTCTCCGCCTTCTGGATGGGCCTCATCATCATGCTCCTGATGTTCGGCGCTTGGCAGTTTTCGACTAACGCCGACCTGATGGCTATCATGCCTGCCAAGTTTGCCTTCGCCGCGCCCATCTTCGCCTTCGGCTTGGTCGCCTTCGGCTTCCTCGGCATGGGCCCGGTCACCATCGCGGTGGACTCGTACGGCCCGGTCACCGATAACGCCCAATCCGTCTATGAATTGAGCCAGATTGAAAGCAGCCCTAACATCACCGCCGAACTCAAGAAGGATTTTGGTTTCGACCCTGACTTTGAAAATGCGAAGTACCAGCTCGAAAAGGGCGACGGTGCGGGCAACACGTTCAAAGCCACCGCCAAGCCGGTGCTCATTGGCACGGCAGTGGTGGGAGCCACCACCATGGTCTTCGGCATCATCATGTTGCTAGAAAACATGTTCGGCAATGTGGTCTCGAGGCTCTCCATCGTTCAGCCCGAGATTATCCTCGGCCTCGTCATGGGTGGCTCGGTCATCTATTGGTTCACCGGTGCCTCCTGCCAAGCGGTGGTCACCGGTGCCTATCGGGCCGTGGTTTACATCAAGGACAACATGAACCTCGATGCCACCACCGCCACCGATAAGGACAGCAAAGAAGTGGTCGCTATTTGCACCAAGTATGCGCAAAAGGGCATGTGGAATATCTTCATCGTCGTGTTCTGCTTCGCGCTGGGCCTGCCGTTCTTCAGCCCGTACTTCTTCATCGGCTATCTCATCGGCATCGCTTTCTTCGGCCTCTTCCAAGCCATCTTCATGGCCAACGCCGGCGGTGCCTGGGACAATGCCAAGAAGATCGTCGAAGTGGACATGCGTGAAAAAGGCACCGAATTGCACGCCGCCACTGTGGTCGGCGATACCGTGGGCGACCCGTTCAAGGACACCTCCTCGGTGGCGATGAATCCGGTGATCAAATTCACCACGCTGTTTGGTTTGCTCGCCGTGGAAATCGCGGTGACCATGACCCAACAATCCACCAAAAACATGATCGGCGGCTTCTTCTTCCTCGTCGCCTTGGTGTTTGTCTATCGTTCGTTCTACGGCATGCGCATCCCTGAAGAGAATTGAGTTCCACATATATCTAACCATTCCAACGGGCACCGGCTTCAGCGCCGGTGCCCGTTGTGTTTATTGGCAACGCTCGCGGCAAGGGCGACCTCAAGGGAAGATAGCCTCCGGCCGCCATGGCCCATGCGCAGAGCAAAGACCGCCGTCCGGCGGATTTGATGATGTAGCTCACAGTCCGAATGGGCAGGGGACAGCGGTGTCGCTCGGAACATTCCTCAAACACCTGCACGCGGATGTGACTCGCAATCTCAATCAACTGGATCGGCTGGAAGGTCGCAAAGTTTGGCATAACTATCGGGAAACCCACCTGACGTTTCAGAAAAGCTATCTCGCCCGCTTGCATTACACGCATCACAATCCGGTGCATCACGGATTGGTGGCAATGGCAGCGGATTACGAATGGTGCTCGGCGCGCGAGTTTGAACACGCCTGCACTCCCGCATGGGTGAAAACCATTGGGACATTCCGGTACGATGAAATCGCCACCGAGGACGGTGACATGGACTGCGGTGACTTGTCACCGCTTTCCGGTTGAGGAGCCTTGGCGACGGGAGGGACTG
>JBAXOP010000117.1:0-15168 GCA_037133195.1 Verrucomicrobiota bacterium
CATTGTAGTCGTTGTCGTTGCACTCGAACGAGCCGGCAAACGTCGTGTCGAAGCCGCTCTCCCGGTATTTCACAGACTTGACCGTGACGCCCGCAGGAATCGTGTAGATTGCGCCCTCGCCGCTCACCCACTTTTGCGCCTCATACGACCCGACACCTTCCTTGGTGGTCGCCGTTTCTGTGGGTGTTAGATAGAGCACGAGCGGATTGCTTGAATTGATCCGGATCTCCTTGCCCGCAGGTGCATCCAGCTCGATTGAAGGCTGGAAATGGCAGTTATATGGCAACGTACACACCAGTTTCCAGGGGGCCGCCTCGGAATGCGGCAGGTCTTTGGATAGATGAAGGTAATCCTTTGTCCCGTAGTCCTTGATCGTGACGCTTGGAGTTGCCGGATCAAAGAAAATCCCGCTGAGCGTGGCCAACTCGCCTCGCACCTTGTTGATGCGCAATTTAACCGACTCATTGTACTTGAATACCAAGTAGGTCCCGCCGGAAAAGTTATCAACGATCTTAACCGGAGCGATCAGGTTGAGGGTGGTAGCATCTAGCAATTCCACTGCCATTCTGCTGCTTTTGCTAGTCCAGTCCACGAAGTACAGCGCGATCTGATAGTCGTGTTTACCGTTGATGCCGATGGTGACGGACATGGTTTGGCCGTTGTTGGAATAGCAGGTGGCGTTGCGGGTGGGGCTGTTGCGGATATTCGGGGCGAGCGCCCGTTTGTCGGTTATCGCGGTGGCCCACACGGTCGGATCGGGGACTCCGTTTTTCGGGAAGGCACGGAAATACTCCAGCGATGTGACATAATCCGGCAAGGATTTTTCATCGCGTTTCTCACCGTGGTAATTGCAAAGAACATATCCATCCTTGCCATACGTGCCTCCCCAGTCGCCGCCGGTGGTGGTGTCCGGCTTGAGCGATTTCGCGGCATACTTCACCGGCGGTTCGTCATAGGCAGGAGTCCTGCCGCTGTAGGTGGTGGTTATGGCATAAGTTCCAGGTTGGACGCCGCTGAAAACCACAAACTCCGCATTCTGGCTCGCTGTGGCGATGCCGTCCACCGCATGGTAGCTGCCATTCCAAGCAGGTTTTCCGTTGATGGAAATGCTGGTAATGGTCTTGCCGGCCTTGGGAATACCGATGCGGCCGATGGTTCCCGGCGGTGCGCTGACCACCCCGGCACCTGTTGTTAGATCAAAGCTGGCTCGAATGGTTCCGTGCGGAGTGGGTGTCTCACCGGCCACCTGGGTGAGCGTGCTCCCGGGATGCGGCATGATATCATAGGATTTGAAGCCCGCCAGGGTTGGCACGATGCCCAGCACCTCTTCATTGAGCCACTTGACCACGCCAGCGCCCCACGGGTGGCACAGGCTGACGATTCCGCTTTGGCTGTTAGGCACGGCGGCATTTGGTGCCAAGGATTCGTTCCATGACGGTCGATAGACTTCCAAGGTGGTGGTGGCACCATAGTTGACCATCCCCCCCCACATATCTCTCACAGAACTGAGGGCGTCGTCATGCTTGCCCATGCGTGCCATCGCCTGAATGATGAAGTATTGGTTGAAAGGGGTGAGTGAGACGCGGTTGACCCGGTCCCGGAACCACTTTTCAAATAGCGGTATTTGTTCTCCCGGGGTCAAGTTGCCGGTGTTGATGGCATCCGCCGCGGCATGCAATCCGTAGCCGGCAAGCCAGGTAGCGCTCTGGCGCAGCTTTGCTATTTTCTCCTTGGCATAACCCAAGTATTTCGCCTGCAGATCCGCCCGGCCGCACTGGCCCATCGCCGCCGCGAAGTCATTCCAAGCCCGGATAGAAAGCATTTTATAGGCATTCTGAGCTTCCAGGCTGGACTTGAACCAGATTTCAAAACCGGCGCACAGGCGTTCATCCCAGCCGTAGAATCTAAGCGCTGGATCCGTTCCGAAAACGGTGTACGCATCATCGAGCTTGGCGCAGGCATTCTTGATGTAACCCTCGAGGGTGGCCACGTCGCCGCTGTATTGATAGTAATCTAACAGACTTAGCACCCAGTACAGCGAGTAACTGCGGATGCCATTACTCTGGGTGGATGTGTTGTCTATGTTCTTCTTGATCAAATCCATATTGCCGAAGGCGACCAGCGCAGCCGCTTGCGACGTGTGCGCATCGCCCGTCCACGACATGCGATCCCCCCGGTCCATCAGGATAGACCCGAAGTAGTCTTGGCACAGCGAAGCCTTAACGCCATAAGCCGACATGTACCATGCCTTCGTCAGCAGCGGGTCACTGCATGAGAAGCTGCCAGCGTAATTCGTCGGCTTGATCTGGCACACCGCGCGGATGCCGGTGATATGCCATGGTTTGTTAGTGGCCTTGACATTGAGCCAAGCGAAGCGCACGCCTTCGTATAGTTCCTTGTTGAGTTCGAGCCGATAGGTATTACCGTACTTGACTGCGGTCTTGCTTTTATTGAGGCCCGGCTCGTTGTATTCACTGATGCCTATTTCCACGTCGCCCGGGCAGTCTGGGCTGTCGAATTCGATCCACGCGCCGCTTTCAACCCCGAAGTCCAAGCGGATAGAGCCGGCACCCTTCACCGTGATGGCGGTAGCGTCGGCAGTTGCAGAGGCGAGGTTGTCAAAGGCATCCGGGTGATCGGCCACCGCCGCCAGCGGCTTGAGAAAATAGATTTGCAGGCTGTCGGTGGCCTTGGGGTTTTTCCAGCGATAGGCCACCAATGGGTCCGGTGACTCCTTGATCGCCGGGCCGGTGAAGCCGCCGCCGTTCAATAGCTGATAGGGTTCGGCAATCGGGGAGGGGCTTTGCAGCAGCAGAGCCGGGCGCGGGTTGGCCGGCGTGGAATCATCGGCCACCGCCTGGAAAGCGCCGAGCGCCATCAAGCAGAGGACGAGGTGGGTCGCCCCCAAGAGTGTCGCGTCTAGCGGGAGGGGCGAGGTTTCTGAGGGTTTGATAGGTGAGGTGAAAATGTCTTGCATGGTCGGGATTGCGCTATTTCGTTTGAGCTAGGGTCGATATACTGTTTCTGCTGGCCTGTGCTTGGCATGATACGGGCTTGGACGAAGTGGCTTTTCAGAAGATTCCAGTTGATATCAAATCAATGGTGCCAACATCTTGCTCTACAGCTATTGCACGGTGGCGCCATTCCACTCGGCTACCAGGCTATTTGTTGCAGAACTTTCCGCAGATTTTCAAGAAGTTATATCAATCGGAGTGATCACCCCATAGCTGTGGTGATAGATCCGCGCAACTCCCCTATTCCCAGCGTTCATCTGCGTCCGTCGGCGCTTCAATTTTCCTCTACAGAGTTAGCGAAAGGTCACTGAATACGTCTTGCCGGCCGGGCCGGTGGCGCTTAGTACGGCCTTGCCGGCGCTGGTGACCGTGACTTTTTGTTGCTCGCCATCGCGCTCAACGAGTAAGTCCCAAGTGTGACCGAAGGCACGCATGTCGCGCAAGGCCATGCGTGGCCATGCCTTGGGCAACCATGGGGTGCACTCGAACGAGGCCAAACCGGTGGGGACAATGCCGAAGACGCCTTCGGTAAATACGCGCGGATAGAGTGAGCCGGGGCAGAGCATGTCGATGGCGTCCTCGTCGGGATAGGGGCCCTTGCAGCCGAAAATCTGGGCAGCGACCACCCGGCGTGTTAGATCGAGGGCATCATCGGTTTTGCCGGCTTTGAACAAAGTGCGCAGGGCATAGTAAGTTTCGCGGCCCCATTCGGTTGGGCGGGTGGACTCCGCCAGAATATCGGCGCCCTCCATGCGGTTAGGCCAGAGTTTGTTAGAGAGTAAGGCGGCCACGGTGCCGTCCTTGCGCTCGGTGATACCCATGGCCAAGGGGAGCAGGATCCAACCGCGCAAGGTGGTGTTGTCCTTGTAGTAGCGATAGGTATGAAAGCCCTCGATATCGGCACCGAAGTATGACTCGATGCCTTTGCACAAGGCGTCGGCGCGTTGGTTGAAATCTGCGGCTACGGGTTTATTCAAGGCTTGCGCCACGCGTGCGGCGAGACGGTAGCCACCGTATGCGAGGGCGGATGTGCTCAGGTTGGCCTTGCCCGTCGGATAGCGGTCTTCCATCTCATCGGTCTGCGAGGCGACAATGCCATCGGCTGTCGTGTGGCCGAGGACCGAGGCAGCACTGAATTCTATGAGCGGCCACAATTCCG
Organism: Verrucomicrobiota bacterium; assembly: GCA_037133195.1. Classification (GTDB taxonomy): domain Bacteria; phylum Verrucomicrobiota; class Verrucomicrobiia; order Verrucomicrobiales; family Akkermansiaceae; genus Luteolibacter. The sequence goes on from JBAXOP010000117.1 coordinate 4,174, forward strand.
CTGCGGCGGCACGGTCGCCTTGGAACAGCAGGAATTTGGATAGACCGTAAAGCACCATCGCATCATCGCCGCGTTCGTGTTGGGTTAGCTTGAGAGCGGGGCCCTCGAACGAACCGGGGAAGGGGACGATGCCATGTTGTTGGCAGTGGTCTTGCCAGATGCGGTACATATTCATGCCGGCGCGGTTCAACCCGGCATCGCCGAAGAACGGAAACAGCGGACTCGAGTACTCCACCGGATCATTGGCCCATACACCCGGCGCATAGATCAGACTGCCGTTGTGCGTGATGACCCCTTTGATGGTTTCCATCGGGCATTCCAGCACATGGAATTTTTGCAAGGTGAACGCCAGATCGAGTTGTGGATCCGGCGTTTCCAGTCGGCCGGGACCATGCCATGCAGCGTCGGCCACGGCGCGGCGGGCGGCGCGAACGGCGGTCACATCGAGCACTGGCTTGGGTGCTGTAGTTAATTGGGCGACGACGCTGGTGACAAAGGTGACCTCTCCGCCGGCTTTCACGGAGATGGCCTCCATGCCCGTGCAGCTGCGGATAATTTCAACCTGCGCGTCCACCGCTGTCACTTTCGAGTTAGGTGCTACCATCACCGTCACAGGCTTGTCGCTGGCGTTGTGCAGTCGCCATTGGTCGATGACTGCTGCCTCGCCCATCGCTGGATAAAGCGTGCGGGTGGCCACAATACCCGCGTTAATCGGATAGGTGAGGGTTAGCATGCCGTCAAAGGTGGCGGTAGCCGGGACGAGGCATTGCACTGGTTGGTCATTGACCCGTAGTTCCGGATCCGATTCGCGACCGACCTGTAGCAAGAGTTTTTTTTGCTTATTATCGGCCTCGCTCCGTACATTGTAGAAACATGCTTGGTAGGATAAGCCCTTGATCGGATCCACCAGCACCTGCATGACCACCTTGCGACCTTGCATGCACATGACCAATGCTTGCTTGCCGCTGCAATCGTGGCTGATGTGGCCCGCCGAATCAGCCACCCAGAAGGTTGGCGCAACCGGTGGCGAGGCGGCTAAACATGTAGCTATGGCTGGCGCCATCGCCGTGAGTAGTAAGAGAAATTTGCGTTTCATTAGATTTCTGAGCGGTTCGAGGGATGGAGTCCTGAGTCGCCACACTTGGCCACCAGTCGCACCAACTCGGCGACTGAGACAACCCGCATTTTGGCCATGACCCGGCCGCGGTGGACCTTGATGGTTTTTTCTGCCGTGCCGAGGTCCCCGGCAATTTGTTTGTTGAGTTTGCCGGTGATGATGTGGGCCAGCACGGTGCGTTCGCGTGGTGTTAGGCTGGCGATGCGCCTGCGGATTTCGTCCACTTCGGCGCGTTGCAACCTAGCGTTGCGGTCATGTTCGAGTGCTTTGTGGATGGCGGTGACCAAATCCGTGTGATGGGCAGATTTGGTGATGAAATCCACGGCACCGCTTTTCATCGCCTGCACGCACATAGGCACATCGGAGCGGCCGGAGAAAAAGATGATGGGCAATTCGCTGCCGATGGCGGCGAGTTGTTGCTGGACATCCAAGCCATTGAAACCGGGCATTTCCATGTCCAACACCAGGCAACCGGGCATCGCGGGATGATAGTTAGCCAGAAAGTCCGCAGCCGCTGTAAATTCCGCCACTGCAAATCCAGCCGCCCGCAACCGACTGCCGATAAGCTTGAGGATGGTGGCCTCGTCATCCACCAAAAAAACCATGGGTTGTTGGGGCTGCATTGTGGAATGGGGGTTAAGTGCCGTCGCCGCGGGGCGGACGGGCTGAGATTTTGGGTGGAGTCGCGCAGGTGCGAAACATGACTTCACAATAATGGCCGGTTTGGACCACGCAAGCATAAATATAGCTAGATCATCACCGATTGCCGGGAGGATTGTAAATTTTGCTGGGTGGTGGGGTGGGATCCGCCACTGCATGAACCTCCCGAGTCACCCGGGCTAAGGAGCCACTCCATTCTTGTGCTGGTAGCGGAAGGGGGCCCATGGGTACGTCCGGAGGCTCTGTTTCTCACGGCCGGGCCCTTCCCCGCACGACGACTCTAAAGCCGTCGCTCCATAACGGATCGCAGCAATTGGCAAGTTACTCAACGTTTCACACCCAGGCCGGCCGGGCTCAGACTCGCTGGTCCATCGCGACATAATTGCGCAATGTGCTGCCGGTGTAGATTTGGCGGGGGCGGGCGATGCGGCTATCGGGATCTTCCATGACTTCTTTGAAGTTGGCGATCCAACCGGGCATGCGGCCGATGGCAAACATCACCGTGAACATGTCCAGCGGAATGCCGATGGCTCGCATGATGATGCCGCTGTAGAAATCCACGTTTGGATAGAGCTTGCGGGAGATGAAATACTCGTCGTTGAGGGCGATGTCCTCAAGTTTTTTGGCGATATCGAGCAAGGGATCGGACTTATGCAAATTGGCGAGCACCTTGTCGCATTGTTCCTTGATGATGACCGCGCGGGGGTCAAAGTTTTTGTAGACGCGGTGGCCGAAGCCCATCAGGCGGCGGTTGCCGACCTTGTTTTTCACTTCGGTGAGGAACTTGGTGCCGTCGTCGCCTTCGGCGTGGATTTCCTCGAGCATTTCCAGCACGGCTTGGTTGGCGCCGCCATGCAGCGGGCCCCACAGCGCGCAGACGCCGGCGGAGGCGGAGGCAAACAGGTTGGCGCGGCTGGAGGCGACCATGCGCACCGTGGCGGTGGAGCAATTCTGCTCATGGTCGGCATGCAACAGGAAGATGAGATCCAGGGCGCGGACGATTTCGGGTTGGACAACCCAATCCTCGTTAGGCGTGGAGAACATCATGTGGAGGAAATTAGCCGTGTACTTGAGGTTGGACTTCGGATAGATGGTGGGCAGTCCGTGCGCTTTGCGGTAAGAGAACGCGGCGATGGTGCGCACCTGGGAAATAAGCCGCGCCGCATGGCGGGGGAAGCGGACCTGACGGTCTTTGCCGCTGAGCAGGTTGGGGAAATACGAGGAGGCGGCGTTGATCATGGCCGAGAGGATGCCCATCGGATGGGCCGAGGTCGGAAAGCCTTCAAACAGAAAGCGCATCCCCTCGTGGAGCATCTGGTTATCGGTGAGCACACCGGAAAATTCTGCCAATTGCGCCGGGGTGGGCAATTCGCCGTAGATGAGCAGGTAAGATGTCTCGATAAAATTGCTTTTGGCGGCAAGTTCGGCGATGTCGTAGCCGCGGTATTGGAGGATACCTTTTTCGCCATCGATGAAGGTGATGGCACTTTTACAGGCACCGGTGTTACCGTAACCTGGGTCGAGTGTGATACAACCGGTTTTATCGCGCAAGGCGGCGACGTCGAGACCGACTTCGCCCTCCGATCCGACGATGATGGGGAGATCCAAACGCTTGTTATCAATAATGAGTTCCGCTGTTCCATTCATAGGCGCACGGATTATGCACAGAAACGCAGATGGGGCTAGAGCGAATCTCGGTTCTTTGCAAATTTACTGAAAAACATGGCGTATCTTGCCCCGCAAAGCCGTGGAACCCGCCTAGATAAAGGAAATCGGTGCAGCCCCCCGCCAACCGCCCGCTGTTTGGTATTGATTGTGGTGGGCAAGTCAGAAAATATGCGTTGATTTTTGCGAGGTGATTCAGCACCTCCGGTTATTTCAGAGATATTTCCCCCCAAACTATGCAACCTGTTACATTCAATAATACCGTCCTTCGCGACGGCCACCAATCCCTCGCCGCCACCCGTATGAGCACCGCGCAAATGCTCCCGGCAGCTCCTATCCTTGATAACATGGGCTTCAGTGGCCTGGAAACCTGGGGCGGAGCGACCATCGACGCCTGTTTGCGCTACCTCGGCGAAAATCCCTTCGAACGGCTCCGCAAGCTTAAGCAAGCGGCCCCAAAAACCCCGCAAATTATGCTGTTGCGCGGCCAGAATATCGTCCAATACACGAGTTTTGCCGATGACGTGGTGGAGGCGTTTGTGCGTGCCAACGCGGCTGCGGGCCAGGATGTGTTCCGGATTTTCGATGCGCTCAACGATGTGCGCAACCTCGCCACCGCCGTCAAAACCGTGCTGGACTGCGGCAAGCACGCCCGTGGTGAGATTTGCTACACCATCAGTCCGGTTCATACTATCGAGGCGTTTGTGCAACTGGGCGTGGATCTGGAAAAGTTGGGTTGCCACTCCATTGGCATCAAGGACATGTCTGGCATCATAGCTCCGCGCGTTGCCTATGAGATGGTCAAGGAGTTGAAGCGTCGCGTCGGTTTACCCGTCACCCTGCATACCCACGATACCGCCGGCCTCGGAGCCGCCTCCTACCTGGCCGCCATAGATGCCGGGGTGGATGCTGTGGAAACCTCCATCGCGCCGTTTGCCAATGGCACAGGCCAGCCCGACACCGTGCGCATGCTCGCCATGCTCAAGGGCCATCCGCGCTGCCCCGAGTTTGATGCGGACAAGCTGCAGGAATTGCGCGTGTACTTCGAGGATGTGTACAAGCAACTCGGCAAATTCACCAGTCCCGCCAACGAGCGAGTGGACTCAGACATTCTCATTTTCCAAGTTCCCGGCGGCATGCTCTCCAACTTCCGCAACCAACTCGCCGAACAGGGCATGTCTGACAAATTCGATGAAGTCGTCCGCGAAATCCCGGTCGTGCGCGAGGCGCTCGGGTGGATTCCGCTGGTCACCCCGACCTCACAAATCGTCGGCACCCAGGCGATGATGAACGTCAAGTTCGGCCGCTGGAAAATGATTTGCCAACCCGCCCAGGACATCGCGCTTGGCAAGTACGGCAAAGCTCCCGGGCCGGTCAATCCAGAGGTGCTCGCACAGGTCGAAAAAGCCAGCGGCCAGAAAGTGGTTACTGAGCGCCCGGCCAATCTGCTAGCTCCGGCCATGGACGGCTTACGCCAGCAATGCGCCGCCAAGGGCTTGCCCACCGACGACGAAACCGTGGTGCTCTTTGCGATGTTCCCGCAACAAGTCGAGGCACTCATCAAGGGTGGCGGCGTGCCTGCCGCCGCACCAGCCGCCACTCCAGCCGCCACTCCAGCCCCGGCAAAACCTGGCCAGTCCGCTACAGCTGCCGCCGCCGCCGGCAAGCACCTCGTCATCAACGTCAATGGCGGCCGCTACGAAGTGGTCGTCGAGAAGCTTAACTGAGAAGCGCTCACGACGAATCCCCCGGAATCCGGCACCCCGGCACCCGCTTCGGAGCGTACATGGTGACAGATAAAATGTGAAGAATCCGATTACATTCGGGGTGGGTTCATGTGGATCGGCATAGGGCGGTGGAAGAGTGGGCGGGGGTAGGTCAGGTTCGGTGGAGACTTCGCCGCGCTGGAGGGTGAGGGTGCAGGCGTTTTTTGGATTCTCTACTATTTATCTGTCACTCTGTAATGGAAGCCGGTCATAGGCCAGCACTGCGGGATCCAGCGTTGCCATGCAACCCCGGACCTGCCATCCATGGGCATGCGTTTCCTGTGGTGCATGCTTTGCGGCCTTGGCGTGATCGGGTGTTTCCCGGTCCGCCCGTCCGCGCCGGTCCATCCCGTCACCGCCCGGTTTAACAAACCCATCGGTGCTGGTCCGAAGGTTGTGGTGGCCAGGTCCGCCATCCCCCCAAGGCCGGCATCCCCTGTCGATGCGCCACGGGCCACCACCTGCGATATCTCCGGGATTCGTTTCGAGGGGGTGGCTTTCGATGCTCGCAGTCACCGACTCATCGTCGCCGACCAACCCGCTGGCCCTGGCACCCGATGGCCGGATGCCGCCGCCGCCGCCACTGCCCATGGTGGCTTGGCTGCTATCAACGCCGGGTTTTTCACCCCGGCAGGCCAGCCGCTTGGAAGACTCGTTGTAGCTGGAAGCCCCGCCGGTTCTTGGAACCGTGCGTCTTCACTCGGCAGCGGTGTGTGGCTCGAAGCTGCCTCCGGCACTTCTGCTATCTGCCGCCGCGAAGCCGTGCCTGCGGTTGTCGCCGCACAGGAACTCATCCAGGCCGGTCCCATGCTTATCGAGCGCCATCAGGTTGTCAGTGGCCTCGAGGCAACCAAGGCCAGCGTTCGCTCAATCATTTTTTGGGACGGTGGCACCCGCTGGTGGCTCGGTCGCGCATCCCCCTGCACCTTAGCCGCCCTCGCCCATGCCCTGGCCGCCGTCAGCCCTGCCGCTTGGCCGGTGTGCGACGCTCTCAATCTCGATGGCGGCCGTTCCGCCGACTTGTGTATCACCTCCGCCATTCCCGGCGGCCCCCTCACGCGCCGCTCTCCATGGAACCGGCCTGTTAGAAATTTCCTGGTGCTCCTCAAATCGAACCCTGTCTCTAACTCTTCCGATTATTCCCCCTAGCTGGGGCTACAAGGGCCTCCAGCAAGCCTCACGGAGGCTGTCTTTTGCAGCTTGGTCACCTGTTCGCGGGCTTATTTACGGAATCACCCGCCTGTGACTGGAGTGCCAGCGTCCGCCGCGCTGCTGCGCCCAGCCGTCGATAAAATCATCGTTGAGAACCAGTTTGCGGCAGCGGATATGTTGGAGAAATTCGAGATAGAAACCAATCACGACGCGGTGATTGAACAAGACGCCGCAGACGGCTCGCCCTCTGGTTCGGTCATCGGTTCTTCCATCGGCCCTCACCGGGAAAGCAATTTCCTAGCAATTGTGGCAAACGGTTCATTCCTCCAGGACAAGTTGTTGCGAGACATAGGGAATGGGATAGGCGGTGAGCCAAGCTTCCGCGCTGAATTGCCCCAAGGGGATTTTCGGATTGCCCTCGGACTCAAACTGCAACACCACCGCCTCGATGGATTTGCCGATCATCGCTGCGCTCACGGGGAAAAAATAGCTGAAGTTGTCATCGGGATGGCCGTTGCCGGTTTCCCAGGGATTGGCCGGATAGGCTTTGGCCCGGCGCGGGGCGCCGATCCAGCGGCCATCCACCCGCAAGGCCGCGTAGGCACCGTCGCGACCGTGTTTGCCATGGCACGGGATTACCAGATAGGATTCCTTGGCGGCCTCATCCAGACGGAAAGTGCCGCTCCAGGCACGCTGGGCGGGTGCCTTGGTGTAGTCGGCGAAGACATTTGAGGCCCGCCAGTTGGTTCTATCAAGCTGGACGCCTTTGGCATAGCCGATAGCCTCGCCGACATTGAGTGCCTTGCCGGGGATTTTGATATAGCGTAGAGGGCCGAGACCTTTGGGCAGCTCGCTGGTCACGCGATTCACCTGGATGTTCTCCCACTCTTTGGTGCCAGAGTAGCTGCTTTTCAACACGCTGGCATCCGCAGGATTTTCAGCTTCGATGCGCGTCTCCACGGCGGTCCAGGCCTGCAAATCCGCCGACACAAAAATCTGTTTGGGACTGAACCGCTTATCAACGTTTTTGAGCACCAGTTGCTCGAGCCGGGTGGGACTGCCCATATCGATGCGCAGCGCGCCCTGCCAAATGGCATCCTGAGTGAGGCGGAAGAACGTCTCCGGCTTGTTGTCAAACAGATAGCGGTCCCACACGCCGCGCTCAACGAGGAGCTTCTGGCCGAAAAACTCGTCGCGGGACGCTTGTACCTGCGGAATGCGGGTAGGGCCGGAGCGCATGATCGAGCGGATTTCCATCGCGTTGTTGTCGGCGGCAAAACAGGTGGCCTCATAGAGCGCAGCGGCATCGGCTGGAACCTCCACCGGCTTGAGGTCCGTGAGCTTGCGATGCCAGGGTTGCTTGAGCGCAGTGCCGGGAAACGCCACTTCCCGCGTCTCTCCCGCCAGCAATCCGGCGGCCGCTTGGCCTCCCAAGGTGGCTTTTGCAAAGCGGCGTGGTTGCGGCGGCAAACCAACCATGGCGCTGGAACCGGGCATTCCTAACAAGCTAATGACAGCTGGCTTGCCCGGCACATCGCGCAGCACTTCGTAAGCACAGCCCGTGACGCCCAATTCGCGGGACGCCTCACTGGAAATGATCATGGCATAAGCGCGAAACGCCGGGACGCTCACTTTGACGCTCTCGCCTTTTTTGAAATGCCCCAGAATTGCTTCCGCCGGATGCAAGCGCCGAGCTTCGTAGGGGCCCTCGCCAGCCAGGCCGATGCTCTCATCGAGCGTCACGGTGTAAGTGACGGGATTCCAGCTCGGGTTGCGCAGCGTGATGAGACGCGTCTGCGGGTTGCCGCGTGCAACGGCGTTAGGTCCGTAGATCTTCTCGTCGAGCTTGATCCCCTGGGGAAGGATCTCGCGATAGTGGCGGGTGAGATTATAGATGCGTGCCAGCTTGGGAAATTCATCGTCGCGCAGGAACCACGGACTGCCATACATCTCCGGTGCCAAGATCAGGTTGCGCGAAAGTGCTTGGAGTATCAGATCATCCTCCCAATAATCCAACGATGAGGACAAGCACACGCCGTGGTCCTCCAACAGGCGGCTCGGCTTGCCGGTGGCTTTATCGATGGGCTCCCCGAGTTCGATGGTGACGGCGCGGTTGTGGGTGGCAGTGCCAGCGTTGCCCCGCCACACGTCGATATAGGCCTCGCCGGCCCACAGGTTGGTGGTGACATAAGGCAAGCCCTCGCCGAGGTTCAAGCGGTGGTTCAAGACAATCAAATCCGGGGTGTACTTGCGGCATTGCTTCAACATGCGGATAAATGCCTGCTGTTTTTCGCTGCGCAACTGGCCGCACACCGCGTCCACTTTGAATAGGTGAAAATTGTAATCGCGGCACAGTTGCACCAACATGTCGGTGCGTGCCTGCTCCTCTTGCGGCGTGTCGCCAAAGCCGTCGGGCCCCAGCCAAACACCGAGCCGACAGCCGAATGATTTGGCTTTCGCGGCGAGCGGGCCAAATCCGTTAGGAAATTGCGTTTTGAATCGAGCGGAATCGGTGCGGCCATAATAGCCGGGTGCATCGATGGCACCGGCGTCTAACGCATAGATGTCTAAGCTCATGCCATATTCATCATGGAGCCACTTGAAGAAATCCAAATTGGCCAGCGTCTGGTGCGCGGTGGCACCTTCGTTGGTGTTGTCGATCCACGAAAAATAGTGACTCAGTGACGGGGTTGATTCGTCAGCTCCGGCTAACGGATGCGGCCCGGCGGTTTGTCCTTGCAGGCAAGACGTGCCGCACATCAGCATCGCACACGCGATGAGCAGCCTGCCAAGGGGCTTGCGCCGGGCCGGCGCGTGGTGCCGTGGCCCGATGAGCGCCTTGCGATACGCAAGCTGTGGCGAGGCCGGGCGGAACATTGAATGGGTGTCAGACATACGGGCCAATTCTTACGCCTGGTATTCCCGCAATATTTCGTTAAGCGTGCCATCGCAGGGCAATTGGGAATGAACTGGCCAGTTCCCGGGTTTTCGCCATAATCGCCCGGTGACAGATAAATAGTGGAGAACACTGACGTTCGTGCCCGCCAAATGAAGGCTGCCAAATGAAGACTTGGCAAACCGGAGTGGGCCGCTAGGGTCCGGGTCGGCAATGAGCATCGATGACACACCATGAGCGGCTTGATGAGCACGTTGAATCCTGAATTTTTCGTGGCGCTCACCCAGGCGGTCACCGCACTGCTTATCGTGCTCAATCCGCTGGCGTTGGTGCCGGTGATGGCTTCGGTGACCGGTGGCATGGATACGGTGCAACAGCGGCGGTTTGCGACACAGGTGGTGTTGATCGGCAGCGCTTTGCTATTGTTATTCACCTTTGGAGGGTCGCTGATTCTGCAATTATTCGGCATTACGTTGCATGACTTGCGGGTAGCCGGGGGGCTGTTGCTGCTATCGATAGGGTTTAGTTTTGTTTTCAAGGGGCGCATGGCAAGCAACATGCAGGCGGGCGAGGCTCCCTCTGCAGCGCCCTTTGCCTCGCCTATACTGGTGGGGCCCGGTTCGATCACCACGGCGGTGGTTTTGGAGAAAACCAGCGGCGTGCTGGTGACGGCCACAGCGGTGGCCATTGCGTCGCTGGTGACGTGGTTGATTTTTCGCTCTGCGCCCAGGGTTTATGGGATAATCCGGGAAAGCGGCGCGGATGTGCTGGTGCGGGTGATGGGCATTTTGCTCGCGGCTATCGCGGTGGTGTACATTCGCCAGGGGATATTTGGCTTGCTTCACATGGCTCCGTGACCAGGGCACCGGAATCGCTGACGAACCCAGCGGCCGCGAGAGGCGCTGCCACGTGGCCCGGGCATCCTGCCCGAAGCCTTCTGTAACGAAAGCAAGCGCTAACCTGACCGTATTGGGCAGGATGCCCGCTGCCATGTGGCATGCTCACGGGGCGGCGGACATGGACTCGGCCTTGGCGACGGTGGCGAGGACATCCTCGCGGATACTCACGCCCTTGCGTTTACTCCACCACAGGACCACCGGGGAGGCGATGAAGATAGAGGAGAAGGTGCCGACGATGATACCGATGAAGATGATGACGCCGAAGTCGCGCAGGGCGGTGCCGCCGAGGAAGGCGAGGATAGCGACACTGATAAGGGTGGCGCTGGAGGTGAGCAACGTTCGGGAGAGGGTGGCGTTGATCGCCTCATTCATGATTTTTTCCACCGAGTCGGTGCGGATGAGCAGCATTTCGCGCACCCGGTCGAACACGACGATGGTATCACTGATCGAGTAGCCGGCGATGGTGAGCACGGCACCGACGTGGATGAGTGAGAGTTCGCCACCCATGAGCACGACCATGCCGACGCAGATGATGACGTCATGGAAAATAGCCACGAAACCACCCAAGGCGAAGGAGAACTCGAAACGGGCGGTCATGTAGAGGACAATACCGATGAAGCCCATGGCAATGGCCAGGAGCGATTGGATGAGGAACGAGCCGCCGATGAGTGCGGAAACTTCTTCCTGGCTGGCGTCCACGGCGTAGTCGGTGGAGGAAATCACCTTGGAGCCGAGAGCGGGGACGGCTTCCTGTAATTTAGCGGTGAGTGTTTCGATGTCCTTTGCGGCGCAATGCACGGTGAGCACGCTACCGGCACTCGGGTTGGTGTCCGCTTTCGC
>JBAXOP010000118.1:0-15025 GCA_037133195.1 Verrucomicrobiota bacterium
AATAGTTTTTGTTAATGACTGTAATGATGCTAATAACTTGTCTTTTTGGGGTTTGCACCGAATCAACGTTCTCACTGAGGAGCAACTCTTTATCAGAGGCATCGCCCACCAGGACCGTGGCCTTATCAAGTTGCCCTGCAATTTTTTTAGCACGTAGTGGATTTCGCTCTATCACTTTGACTTGATAGTCATGTTCAAGCGCGAGTGCAACCCTTTTACCGAGATGACCGCCACCTGCAAAGATGAGTTTTTTATAAGGGCGTTCAGTTTTTCGAAGCTCGGCCATAACGCCTTTAATTTCTTCACTGGAGGCTAAAAAAAAGACTTCGTCATCATGATTGATGATGGTGTTTCCATTCGGCACAATAGGTTGACCATTGCGAAAAATAGCGGCGATACGGACATGAAAGTTTGGAATGTGTTGCTGCAGTTCGCGGACTTCCCGGCCCACAATGAGCCCGCCACGAAGCGCTTTCACAGAAGCCATCCGTACCTTGCCCTCCGCAAAATCATGCACCTGATTGGCGCCTGGATACTCAAGGAGGCGCTGAATAAACTGGGTGATGATCTGTTCGGGGCTGATGACGTAGTCAATCGGTATCGTTTCAGGGGAGAAAAGCCCTGGAAACATGAAGTACTCAATCGCCCTCACCCGCGCAATTTTCTTAGGGACTTTGAAGAGAAGGTCGGCCATCTGGCAGGCCAGCATGTTGGTTTCGTCATCACTGGTGGCGGCAATCAAAAGATCGGCCTCATGCGCCCCTGCATGCTGCAGCACGGTCGGATGGGCCGCATTACCCTGGACCGTCCGAATGTCAAAACGGTCCTGGAGGGTATCTAAGAGGTCACCTCGCATATCGACCATGACGATGTCATTTTTTTCACTCGATAGACTTGCAAGGAGGCTCACACCAACCTGTCCGGCGCCTAGGATAATAATTTTCATAAAGGATGTGGAAGAATGCTTTGAGCGAGAGGAAGCCAGCGTTGATCCCCCTTGGCATGGACGAGGAAGAATGGATTTAAAAGAGACGGTTTCATGTTGTAAAGGAGCTCAACACCTTGAAGATCACAGACGGTGCCTCCAGCCTCAAGAACGATCGCATGAGCGGCGGCGGTATCCCACTCAGAAGTCGGTCCAAAGCGGGGATAAAGATCGGCACTCGCCTCGGCAATTCGACAGAACTTTAATGAGCTGCCTACTGTCTCGAGCACATAAGGACCCACCGTTTCAAGAAAACGATCCCATTCGTTCGAACCATGGGAACGACTGCCGATGAGTCGCCATGGCCCCTCTTCGGTGCCACCCACCTGAAGTCGAACGGGCGGCTGACCAGCCACCGATCGATAGGCCCCCTGCCCCATCGCTGCAAAATAGAGCCGTTCAGGAACCGGCGCTAAAACAACCCCAAGGAGGGGTTGGTGGTGATGAATGAGTGCAATGTTGACGGTAAATTCACCATTGCGTTTGATGAATTCTTTGGTGCCATCAAGGGGATCTACCAGCCAATAGGTCGACCACGTGGAACGAACCTCGTAGGGAATATCAGCGGCTTCTTCAGAAAGAATGGGGTAGTGAGGAGAAAGACCCTGGAGGCCTTTCACAATCAAATGATGTGACTGAAGATCTGCCCGCGTTAAGGGCGAGTGATCCGATTTTTCGGTGATCTCGAAATCTTCTGAATACACCTCCAAAACAGCCTTAGCAGCCGCCTTGGCAATCGCAATGACAGGTTCGAGGAGATCAGAACAGTCCATGGCGGGGCATTATACCCCCTCAAATTCTAAGACGTTGAATTCAAGTCCAACTCTTCCTTGACCCCCTCTTCTTGGCCAGCAGCAAACGTCAACTTGGCGACGTTGTCGCGGGTAAAGAAGCCTTCAAAATCACCAAATCGTTGGACATATTCGATGATCAGGGAGGAGAAATCAGAAGCCGATGAGAAGATCTGCTTCAGGCCCTCTTTTCTGGAGCCAATGGTTTCAAGGAGAAAGCCTTTGCCTTGACCTGAGATGGCATCGACGACAATATCGATATACTCACGTCCATCACGCTGCCCATCTTTCACTTCGACGGCCATGTGGTGAAGTCGTGGCCCGTAGTTTCTGACAAAGGTTTCCGTAGGACTTGGAAGCCGGTCAAGATGATTGACGCAATAAGGATGGTTATTAGCGGTGAAAACCTTCGCAGGGCTCCTCGATTCAGGCCAACCGCGGAGATTTTTAGTGACATTCGTCGATGAATTTTGAGGCACAATATCGTAGCTACCCCAGTAGTAGTAGCTCGACAAAGCCAGGTATTCAAGAATGGCCGGTTCCCGGTTTTGACTGTAGACACGAGTCGCCAGATGATCGATGGGACCGATGAGTTCACTAATACCCAATCGCTCCTGCATCTCCTTGCCGCGATCATTAGCCGCTTGCGCTTTAGCGAAGATCTCAGACCGTCCTTGAATCACCGTTGCGAGGTGAGCGCCGGGGTTCTGGGCGAGGAATGCCTGGCTTTGCTGCAAGGGTTTTTCCGCGAGGCACGCCTCACGCGCGGCAAAACAACGGGAGATCCGGGCTCCCCCGTCCGTCCGGGCGCGGGTTCCGGTGCTTAACCCGACCGTATTGAGCGTCTCGCCCAATGCTGGCAGGTTTGTCAATGCAGTGGCAGGAATGAAGAAGAGGCGGCGGGCAAGATGCCCGCACCACGTGGCCCGGGCATCCTGCCCGGAGCTTTCTGTAACGAAATCATGCGCTAAGGTCGGCAGAAACCAACGCTCCGTGGAAAGTCTGAACTGGCCGTGTCTTCCTCCTACACCAGCAGCTCATTCACTTTTTTCATCACCGCGAAGGCATCCGCGATGTAGAGCACGTCGGCCTTGCCGCGGGACCAGCCGCAATTCGCATCTAACGAAATAGCGCGACGTTCACCGATGAAGCGCCAGCCGACGGTGTGGGGCTCCTCGCCATGGCAGCAGGTGGCCAAGCCCTTGGCATGGCGCGGAGTGGAGCCGGTCTGGCCGACTTGATTGAGATGACTGAGGAAAGGCAAGATCGCTTGGCCCTCGCCGCCGAGATCGACGAGCGACTTGGTACTGCCTAACGAGGCGCGGGCACCCCGCAGGAAATCCAAAATGAGTGACTCCGCCTCGCCGAGCTTGACCTGGCCATCGGCTTGTTTCTTGGTCCATCCCGCACCCGTGACAAATAGCAGCTCCGCATCCGGTCGGATCGTTTGTTGGTCGGCTGCCGGAGCCTCAAAACCTATCACGTTGCTGCGCGATGCTCTTAGCGTCACGGCGACGGCTTCCACTGTGGCCGTGCCGGTGGTTCCTTGCCAGGCCGGGGCGATACCGCCTTCCAGTGCCAACAGCCACGGACGGGTGCTGCGGGTGAACACGGCTTCCATGCGCTGGCGGTAGAACCAGCGAGAAACTTGCGGCTGACCGCTGCTGGCGTCGATGCCGGTGACGTGGGTGTCGGCGCGGCCGCCGATGCGGTGGGCGACGCCGGGCAGCACCCGGTTCCAGCGTGAGGTGGCCGGAGCAGTGATGAGCGTGGCACCCGCCGCGCGGCAGATCGCTTCGGCTGCGGCGGCGTCCGTGGCATACCGGGCTTGCGCGAATTCACTGCCCGTGACGGTTAGAAACCTCGTGGCTCCGCAACCGGCGATGGCGTCGGCGGCGGGGGCGGGGTTTTCACCGATCAAGCCGACGCTCAACGGGGATCCGAGGGAGGCGGCCAGTTGCACGGTGGCGGCGAGGGCTTCGAGGGCGGCCTTGGCGAGGCTGCCATCGGCTTCAGTGTGGGCGAGAAAAAGGGTGCTCATGGGGGGGAGAGTTAAAAGTTATTAGTTAGAAGTTATTGGGAAGAAGACAGAAGACTGGAAGACACAAGACAGAAGAAAAGAGGACGGATTCGACATGTCTTGTCTTATGTCTTATGTCTCAAAGTCTTCTGTCTTTCTCTCTTCATCCTCTGATCCAGGCGACGAGTTCGGCGGCGATCTGTTCGGGCGGCTGGTCCTTGATGATCTGGGTGGCGCGGGCCTGTTTCGGCAGAGAGACCGAGGCAAACGCAATGTCGCCGGTGCCCACGGCGGCAGGTTTGGCTTTTTGCAAGGCAGGCATGATGCCGCGCATGTTGGCCATGCCCACTTGCGGGTTGTTGCGCGGCTCGGGCAGGTTGCCGGTGGCCCAGCCGAGCACCGCGGGCGGGGCGCTGCACACCGACACCTGGTGCTTGCCGCCCTCGACGCGCTCGAGGATGCGCAGGCTGCCATCGCTACCGACGGTTAGGGAATCGACACCTTGGAATTGCTCGGTGATGCCGAGTTGCTCGCCGACGAGCTGCAGGGTCGCTCCGGCACCGCGCGAGGCGCTTTCCCAGCCACCGAAGAGCAGCACATTGGCCAGATCCAGGCCGGGGATGGCGCTGATGGCCTCGGCAAGGGCGGCGGCGGTTGTGGCGGCATCGGTGAAGCCGCCGGCCGGGCCGTCGAGGGCGATGAGTTCGAAGGGCACTTTCTGGGCCACGCTCATCATGACTTGTTGCAACTTGGCCTTGGGCCCGAGGCTCACCAGCCAGACTTTGCTGCCCGGATGTTTGGCGGCCAGATTGGCCGCCTCGTACAGCGCGTGGCCCGCCCACGGATCCAGCGACGAGGGCAGCATCATTTCGTTTTTCAAGGCCGGTCCGTTGGGACCGGCGATCGGCTCAAGGGTTTGCAGGGGATCGGGCACAAGACTGCCGCAGACGATGATTTGGAAGGGCATGTTATTGGTTGTCGGTTAGAAGTTGTTCGGGAAGACAAGACGGAAGACTTTGAGACAGAAGACCAGACGCAAGCGGAAGGGGGCCCGTAAGCACCGGAACTCACCGCTGGCAGCGGATGACCGGGCGGACGGCGGGCGGAAAATACGGGAGCGCGAGCCCCGAGGCAAGCCCAGTTATCCGGCCGGAACTTTCTTCTACAAGAGGAGGCACCGTCTCTACAAGAGTGAGGTGTGGAAATACCGCTTTGCCAGGAACGCCCCAGACGCGACGAATAGACGATCATCCATCCGTGAAATCGACAAACGTCGCCTGGTCGGCGATCACGATGGCAAGCGCTTTACGCCTGGCTTTGCGGGCTTCGGGATCCATGGCCAGCGGCCAACCTCGAAGATTGGCGTGCCGTGGAGGTGGTTCCGCCGCAATCACATCCAGGCCGGCATCCTTGACCGCCCTTGCGGCTATGATTGCCGCGCCATGAAGACCAGAGTGCAAGATATTGGCTCGACCGATTTTTAGCAGATCCTCTCGAACCATTCCGCTGCTCCTGAAAACTGACGTGTCGTCGTCTGGTGCCGGGAGAAAAGCCGGGTGCTTCACTCGGCGACTTTGGCGGGAGAACCAACCCGAAGAAGTGCAAAATCGAGCCAGATTCTCGTCATCGAAAATCTGCTCTGGGAGGCCGGACGGGAGAACGCTCATGCAAGGACGCGACGAATACTCTGAAGCACAAAATCCGGAACCCCACAGCCGTTGAACCGTGTGACTCCATGCCAGGAGTCGGTTCCATCCATGCCGGCACATGCCAGACGGTCAGAGAGCCCAACACTGACTGAAAATATCCTTGAGGGACCGCCATACCATTCGAGCGAGATAGCTCCGTCGTCGGGTTCGACCGCGAGCTCCGGACTAGGGAGGGATTCTGGTAACGCCAGGATCAGGGCGCGGGCTTTGGCAATTGCCAGACTTGAAACCGCAGGAGCTTCCGCGCCGTCCCATCCTGGGTGCCCATGCTCATCCACCAGATCAACAAGCTCGGACAATACCGCAGAACGCGAACCTGTCAGGGCAATCGAGCGCTCGACATTAACTACCAACTCCCTGGCCTCACGGGCAAGATAGTCCGCATCAGGCGATAGGCCAGTTCCACGGCTTGAGAATTCACGCAACGCCGCGCATCCGCCGAGGCTCAGGGTGGCAACTACTAGTGAAAGAGGTTCAGGCACGTGTCAGTGAGGCTATGTTTGAAAATTAGGTTTTTCAATCTTCTTAACGACTCAAGCTGCTCCGACCATCCTGAGAATGGGGATGGAGCCGTCCGCTGGTGCTTGAACACAGAAATGTCTAGCAAGAGAGGCAGCGCGCCATCTTGTGGAGGCAGGCTTGCGAGAATAATGTTGGCCAGAATACCCATCGCGGGATCACCTGCTTGGTGCTGGTGAAAGAATTCGGAGAACTCCAACCCAGTTCCGTCGGGCAGGTTTGGGCTCACCTTGAGGTAATCGGAGAGTTTCACTTTGCCGTCCACCGTTGGAATGGTGATACGATTGATGTAGCGCAGGCTAATTTTGCGGATTTGGACTGGGGCCGCAATCCGCCGGAAAAGGTCCCAGCAGCGCGAAATT
This sequence comes from Verrucomicrobiota bacterium, assembly GCA_037133195.1. GTDB lineage: Bacteria > Verrucomicrobiota > Verrucomicrobiia > Verrucomicrobiales > Akkermansiaceae > Luteolibacter. The sequence goes on from JBAXOP010000118.1 coordinate 6,387, forward strand.
TCTGGCAAGTAGTCATCGAGCGAACCGTATGGAGCGAGACGATTGAACGAAAAGCCATCCAAACGAATTTGAACAATTTGCTTTTCGTCTGGCGCTGCGAATTGAAAGCTTCGCAGCCCCTGACTCGCAACCACCTCCGGTTGGGACTCCGGCTTCATGGTGACCTGGGCCTGTTGGATGAACTGTTTGCGGAAAATCGGATAGACATCGCCAAACACTTCCCGGCCCGCGCTTTCAAGCGTAGATGGCTGGAGGCTGGGAGGCAGGTCGCAATCGATGTCCAGCACGGCCTCCACGATGGGTGGGTGCGGGAGTTTGAAGGGATTCAATGTTACGGTGTCAGACATGGGCGGGGCGCTTGGTGATAACTAGAGCGACTTCAGTGAGAAGTTCCAGCGCGTTTTGCAGGTCCAGAATCATTTCCTCAGCCAGTTCGTCGGGTTCGGGGAGGTTGGAGCCGTCTTCGATGGATTCGTCCTTGAGCCATGAGAGGTCGAGGTCGAGTTTGTCGCGCTTTTCCAGTTCCGCCCACTCATAGGAGCGCCAACGGCCTTCGGGATTGTCTTTGCTCCAGGTCGGTTTGCGCTTGTGGCGGGCAACTGGCTGGTAGCAGGCGAGGAATTCGGCGAAGTCGGCGAGGGTGACAGGCTTCTGCTTGAGAGTGAAATGCAGGTTGGTCCGCAGGTCATAGACCCAGAGTTTTTTGGTCTGGACCTTGGCCGAGCCGGGCTTTTTGTCGAAGAACAGGACGTTCGCCTTTACCCCGGGCTTGTAGAAGATGCCGGTGGGCAGGCGCAGCAGGGTGTGGACATCGCAGGACTTGAGCCATTGGCGGCGGAGGGTTTCTCCGGCGCCGCCTTCAAACAGGACGTTGTCGGGCAACACGACGCCCGCTCGGCCCCCGTCGGTTTTGAGGAGGGTGTGGATGTGCTGGACGAAATTGAATTGCTTGTTAGATGTGCTGACCCAGAAGTCGTCGCGCACGGGGACCTGCTGCTCGCGTTCGAGGTTTCCTTCGTCGTCCATGGCAAGCATGCTGCCCTTTTTGCCGAAGGGTGGATTGGCCAGGACCATGGAAAACGTGCGGTCCGGTTTGGTCGCGAGGCTGTCGTGTCCGGCCAGCAAGGGCAGGGATTTGCCGCCAATCCCGTGCAAGTGAAGATTCATCGCGCACAGCCGGGCGGTGGTGGGAACCAGTTCGCAGGCGAAGACGAGGTTGTCCTTCACATGGCGCATCTGATCGGGGTTGAGCTTCGGATGATGCTTCACCACATAGTCGTGGGCGGAAAGAAGAAAGCCGCCGGTGCCGGCCGCGGGGTCACAGATCGTGTCCGCCGGGCCGGGCTGCATGGCGGCGACCATGGCTTCAATCACCGGACGCGGCGTGAAATACTGGCCGGCGCCGCTGGGGGATTCCTTGGCGGTGCGGGACAGCAACTCTTCGTAGATCGCACCCTACACGTCCACCGTCATGCTGACCCAGGTGTGCGGCTCTATCAGATCATGAATCAGCCGATGCAGCTTGGCGGGGTCCTGGATCTCCGGCTTGGCCTTGAGGAAGATGACGCCTAACAATCCTTTCTTCTGCGACAGGTTTTCGAGCGTCTCATGATAGTGTTTTTCCAAGGCCGCGCCGCGCTTTGCGCAGAGGTTCGGCCAGTCATACGGTGCCGGCACCTGCGACGGTCGCTTGTAGGGTGCCTGCGTGAGTTCGTGGCTCATCTTCAGAAATAGCAGATAGGTGATCTGCTCGACATAAGCTAGATAGCTCAGGCCGTCGTCCTTGAGAACATGCGCCATGTTCCATACGCGGTTGCCAATTTGGGAGGCGGTGACGTTCATGGGGTGAAATCTTGAATCGAAGTTAGGTTAGGTCTTGGTTTTGGCCGCGCTCTTGCCGGAAGAGACCTTGCGCCGCGCGGCTGTTATTTTGTTAGCCTTGGCCGCTGGCGTTTTCTTGGCGCGGGCAGTCGAGGCTTTGGCGGCAACCGCCTGCTCCTTGCGCTGGGCACGGATGCGCTCCAGCAGAATGGACGCGGGCTCGTCGGATGGGTCCTGCGGAACGAGCTTGCCGGAGAAGGCGTGCTTGAGCAGGGATTGGCGCAGGGTGTGGCAGCGAAGAATTTCGTTGACGCCTGCTCCCTGAACCTTGGAAAGGCTCGATACGATTTCCTCGAGTTTCTCTATGATCACTTCTTGCTCACGCGCTGGCGGCAAGGGAACGATCACGGCCTGCAACTGGTCAAAGCCAAGGTGAGGCCGCCCTTGCCCATAGGTGAATTTCCTGAAGTGGGCTTGGCCTCCGTTTTCAGAACAAAGGAATGCCTCCAAGTATTTTGCCGCGCAAGCAAGAGCCGGACGAAGCAACGCAACACTCTGACAGACGAAGTGTTCCTCCAACTCAACATCGACCCGACAGACGTCGCCCGTCTTGGCACCGACAATCGTGACCAATAGGTCGTCCTTCTGAATCAGGCTTCGATCTCTATCGCGGTTGTCCTTGGGTGGGTTCACGAGTTGAATCGACCAGAGATCGAAGCGTCCCATTCGCACGTTCTGCGCCATCACGAAAACCCCCGGACCTGTTCCGTAGTATGGGCTCCAATCGCGCGAACCACTCGTGATCCGCGAGCATAGTTGATCAATCGTTGCCCAGCACCAGCCATCCGGCAGTTTGGGAAGCTTGGATGTGTCGGGTGCTTGGGGCTCGGGATAGCGGGATTTCCAGCCGGTGGGCGGCGTTGTGCCTTTCTTCCGATAGGCTTCGAGTTGGGACGTTTCCCACGCTTTGCGGCGGGCGACGAGGATGCGTGCAAGGAGTTTCGAAGCGGGTTCGAAGTCGCGGCCTTCGCGGCGGGCGCGTTCGGATTCGTTAGGGACGAGGCGGCCTTCGCAAGCGGCTTTGAGGACACTGGCACGGTAGCGTTCCAGGTTTTTGCGCACCCGCTCCAAGGATTCCTGCGCTTCGTCGATCTTGGCCAGGGTTTCGTCCAAGCATGCAACCACGCGCGATTGCTCGTGAGTAGGTGCGACCGGGATGGTTAGACCGTCGAAAAAGCTAGTCGGAACCCGCTGCTGTCCGACGCCGCCGGACATCTGCCCTTTCGCAAGATGGCGGATGTCAGAACGCCACAGGAACCGGCTGAGCCAACCCGGATCGACGCCATGCCGTGCACGCAGAACATGGAACTCCGTCGAGCCGCACCCTATTCCATTTGTTAGATTGTCAGCGACCACCACTTTGCCATTTTCCATGCATGGGGTGATTTTGGCGAAGAGCACGTCTCCTTCAACGAAGCGGGTATAACCTCTCGAGACCTCGTGATAGGGACGGGGCGCCGGTTCCGAAATGCCGCGATGTTCCGGCAACACACTGGACATTCCAAGGAAAGTCACCTCAATCCCGTCGTTGATCGGGCAGCGATCCGGCGGCGGATTGATGTCGGCAATTTCTTTGATAGGCACCTCAACCCAATTTTCCGGCAATGTCCCGCTCATGCCACGAGAGAGTCGTTGAGGTCATCGATGAGTGGGCGGAGGTTCGCACCGAAGAGTTGATGGGCGCGACCGAGGCCGCCTTGGGCGGAGAGCCAGGGATCGTAGTCGAAGAGTTCCTCCTCGAAGTGCAGCGAGGTGGCGATGACGCGGGCGAAGGCATCGAGCCAGCGGCTTTGTTCGTCGGTGAACTCCGCGCCTTGTTGTTCCTGCACGGCAAGCCAATGGAGGTAGCGTTCCTGGATGCGGTCTGAGAAGGGCACCAGCTCATCGGGTTCCCCCGCGAAGGGCCCTTCGTCCTGAGCCACACTGGTGGGCGGCGGGACGTCATGGCGGAGCGCATGGCGGATGAGGGAAACCAGGTCGGTGAGCTGGCGCTCACCGGTGGCCTTGGCCGCGGACTTCTCCAAGCGGGCGTACGCCTGCCACAGCGCATCGACAGTTAGATTGAGCGGTGGCTTTTTGATTTCGGCGGCGAGTTGTTTGATATCGGCAAAAGTCAGTTTGCCGTGGCGGATGCCATAGAAGACTTCGAGGGCGTCGATCTCGTCCTTGTGGGTGCGCAGCCAGGTTTCAAAAGACGTGACCAACGAGCGGGCGCGTTCCTCGGAGGCAGCATCGTAGTTGGAGTGGAGGATTTTGTCGTCGCTCAGTTCGTCGATGATTTGGTCGAGCTGTTGACGGATTTCGAGGAGTCGCTTGCGCAGGGCGGGCGCGAGGAAGGGCTTGGCGGCCGCCTTGCGCATGGCCTTGGCGGCGGCTTCGATTTGCGCCGGCGTGGGGTCCTGCTTGGCGGAGAGTTGGTGATCCTTGCGGGCACGCTGGATTTGGGCGTCGGGATCAACCGCCTCGGCAAGCTTGCCGGCAAGGTCGGCGAGCGGTCGGCCATTGGCGAGGTCGCGCAGCTCGGTTTTTTGCTCGGGAGTGAGTTGCCGCTCCAATCGGGCGAGGCGCGATGAGAGAGTGGAAAGCGCGTCGGGATGGGTGCCACCCATGGCGACATGATCGAGGAGTTTCTTGAGGCTGACGCCGGGCTGGACGTTGCTAGGACTGGTGTAGCTCTTCTTGCTTTCACAAACCCCGACGGCGTCGATGATAATGAAATGGTCCTTGGCCTTGGCGGAGGGACTCACTTCACGCAGTTTTTCGGCCTCGATCACCCGCACGCCGCGGCCTTTCATTTGCTCGAAAAACCCGGCGGAGCGGACGTCACGCAGGAAGAGCAGCGCTTCGATGGATTTCACATCCGTGCCGGTGGCAATCATGTCCACGGTGACGGCGATCCGGGGGGAATAGGTATTGCGGAAGTTGGCGAGAACCTCGTCGGGACCGAGAGAACTGGTTTTCTCCCACTTGTGCCCCACTTCCAACTGGGTGCCATCCGGCTGTATTTCGTAAACCGGCACCTTCACAAAGCCGGTGCGGTAAGTGATTTTCTCGCAGAAGTCGTTGCCTTGGCCAAACACCTCACGGCAGAGCTTGACGATATCTTCGGCGTGGGAGTCGGTCTTTGCCAGGACGAGGGTTTTGGGCACTTCCTGCCGTCCGGGGAAGGCGGTGGGAAACACCTTGTCGCGAATTTCCTCTAGGACGGTGCGGATCTGGTCTTCAGAGACAACGGAGCGGTCGAGTTCGTTGCCTGCGTAGATGATATCTTCGGAAAGGGCTTCGTAGCGCTTGGCGCGGGTTTGCCGATCACGGATCGGAATGAAGATATGGGGATCCTTGACGAGCTTCGATCCCTGCTCGGTGATCTGGGTGCGGATGCGCCAAACGTCGAAATCGACGTTCACTCCATCAGTGACGGCTTTTCCATGATCATACTCCATCACGAGATTTTTCCGGAAGAAGGCGATCGTCTGTTTGGACGGAGTGGCGGTGAGACCCACAATGAAGGCATCGAAGTATTCGAGCACCTGCCGCCATAGGCCGTAGATGCTGCGGTGGCATTCATCGACGATGATGACATCGAAGTTCTCGATCGGCACTTTCGGGTTGAATGCCACGGGCTTGGGTTCGGTGGCGAAGGTGTCCTCGCCGGTTTCGAACATCGACTGCTCTTCGTCGCCCTCAAACTCCTCCTCACCCTGCAGGATGGAGTAAAGCCGCTGGATGGTGGTGATGACGACCTGATCGGAATCGCGAAGCGTGTTGGATTTGAGGCGGTTGATGCTGTATATATCTCCAAAGCGGCGCGGGTCGTCGGGCGGGACGAAGTTCTGGAACTCGGAATCGGCTTGTTTGCCGAGGTTTTTCCGGTCAACGAGGAACAAGACACGCCGGGCATTGGCGAACTTGAGCAGGCGGTAGCAGAAATTCACGGCGGTGAATGTCTTGCCCGAACCCATGGTCATCTGGACCAGCGAGCGGGGGCGGCCAAAGGCGAAGGATTCTTCGAGATTGCCAATGGTCGTGCGTTGGACACTCCAAAGAATCCCGTCGGCTATGGCGGGCATATCGCGGACGAGAGTGCGAAGCTGGCGCTGCCCCTGATTGGAAATTTCTAGCAAACCGGCAGGCGTGTGGAAGTGAAACACGTCGCGTGCCCGCGGATTCTCCTCCAGGAAGTTGGTGAAATGAATCTCGGTGCCACTGGCTTGATAGACGAACGGCAGCGGCCGGTGATGGGCGTTGAGGTCATCGGGCAAGCCCTCGGAATAACGCCGGGCTTGTGCCTCGGCTGAGGTGAGGGTGGCTCCTGAGGGCTTGGCCTCAATCACGCCGAGACCCTCCGCATCGACGTAAAGCAGGTAATCGGCGATGCCGTGTCCCGGTTTTAGGGGGAACTCGCGGACGGCGATCCCCATCGCTGCGTCCAAATTGATGGCACCACGGTCCTGAATCACCCACCCTGCGGCGGTAAGTTTGGCATCGATCTCGTCGCGTGCTTGGTTCTCGGGTGTGGCCATTGGGCTATTCTAATGGTTTTACTGCTAAGAAATTGCTTTTGGACTAAAGGCTGTTGGAAGAGCGGGTCGCCGGAGCTGATGGCGGGAAATTCATCGCGCTTTCTTTATCCGTGCATTCCGTGAAATTTGCCTGATTATTCGAAAAGCAGTCAGTCAGGCCATCTCGCTTCGCTCGGTTGTGGTTTCCATTTTCCTTTCAAGGTTTAAAGGTTGATAGGATCGCAATTTCCTGTCTTCTGTCTTCCGTCTTGGAGCGCGGCGATCTTCTGTCTCTGTTAATTCTCCGCAGAGTGCAGGCCGCCGGTGCCGGCGCGGAAACTCACGAGCGTGTGCTCCGGGTTGTTGGGATGGGCTTTGGCGCAATTCCACAGGCAGGCGCCGCAGTGGATGCACTTTTCGCGGTCAAACACGGGGCGGCCGTTTTCGCTAGGCGTGATGGCCTGGCCGGAGCACATTTCCACGCAGATTTTGCTGGCGCACGACTCGCAGTCGCTCGGATAGAGGAACACCACGTGATCGGCATAACCGGCCGGGGCCTGGACCTTGCCACCCATCAGCAGCGCGTCCTGGTGCGAGACTAACAACTCGCCGTCGAACGGGATGGCCGGCCAGCCGAGGCGGTCCATCAGCACGCCGCTGGCGGCGATGCCCTTGGTGTCGCAATCCTTGCGGATGGCGGCGAGGTCTTGTTTGGAAATACGACCCGCATAGTAGTCGGCGGGGGCGGGGACGCGGGTGTGGGGCGCGCCGGGGCGGCCGGGCATGGCGAACAGGCCTTTGGTTAGGCCGGTGAGCATGGTGCCGATGAGGCCGGGGACCACGCCGCGTTGGAAGCCGTCGCGGGCTTTTTCGGCGACGCGGCCTTCGGCTTCGACCCAACTGGCGCGGCGGCGGGCGACGTAGGTGGCGTCGAGGTTTTCCTTGGTGAAGGGCTTGCCGGCTTTGAGCAATTCGATGACCGCTTCGGCGAGTTGGGTGCCGGTGGCCCAGGCTTCGTCCACCCCCGAGTTGGTTAGAACATTGGTGGAGCCGCTGCCTTCGCCGATGCGTGCGAAGCCGTTGCCGGTGAGGTGGGGTTCGCCGCGGCGGCCGGATTCCTGGAGGGATTTGGCGCCCCACGAGCGGAGGCGTCCGCCCTTGAGATGGCGCCACAGATAGGGATGCGTCATCCAATGTTGGAGATAGCGGTAAGCGGTGCGGGCCGGGCTGTCGAACCACGATGGAACAAAGATGCCTAACGAGGCCACTCGGTCCGGATGGACGTAGAGGAAGCCGAAAATCTCGGGCTCCGGATAGCCGATGGTGTGGAGCACGGTGCCGACTGCTAGATCGCATGACTCGGGCAGGTCCACCACAAACTTCATGCCCAGCGCCCAATCGTGCAGGTGATGGCCGCGCGGCACGCCGAAGTGCGCGTCGAGTTGTTGGCCCACCGCGCCAACCGGTCCGTCTGCCACCACGGTGAGCGGCGCACGCACGTCCATGCCCGGCATGAAGCCATCGGCGGGCTGGCCGTCCTTGGCAACGCCTTGATCCAATAATCGAACACCGGCCACCGCGTCGCCCTCGATGATAGCTTCGCCGACCGGGCTGCCGGGCCAGATTTGGACAGCGCCGCTGGCCATCACCTGGCTGCCGACCCATTGGGTGAATTGTCCCATCGAGAGGATCAAACCGCCGTGTTTATTGAGAAACGACGGGGTCCACGGCAATTCCATCGCCTCGTGTTGCACGCCGATGACCCCGCCCAAGGCGCGGATCGCCTTATCGGCCAAGCGCATGCTCCACGGGCGGCGGCTGGCGCCGTCTGGATCGAGCAGATAGAGGATTTTCTCGTCGCTGACCGGGGCGGCCATCGGGATTTGTGAGGGGTCTAGCCCGGGGAACGATTCGCGCAAACTTTTGGCATTGGTGACGATGCCCGACACGCCGAGGCCAATATCATCGGCGCGTTCGTAACACATCACTTGCAGCGGCATGCCCGGCATCGACGGACTTTCCAGTGCCGGACTGCCATCGGGATTGATGGCGGCGGCCGCCAATTTTGTCAGAAACCCGCCAGCGGCCGGGCCGAATCCGACGCAGACGATATCGGCTTCCATGGTGGGGCGGGCGGAGGTGTCGGGCATGGGTAACGGCGGGGGAGGGGGTGATCGACAAGACACAAGACAACAAGACGCAAGATAAGAGCCTTTGGGCCGTGCAGTCGCTTCTTCTCTTGCGTCTTGCGTCTTC
>JBAXOP010000119.1:0-15014 GCA_037133195.1 Verrucomicrobiota bacterium
GACCTTCGGGAGCGTTTGAGGATTGAAATTGCAACACTAACTCGCGAGAGCGGACATCCCTCCTTGGAAACCCTCCAGCAGGTGGGTTTGGTAAATGTTGGTCTCGCCTTCGCGGGCTTCGATGACCTTGGTGACGGTGCCGGGCCGGACGCGTGTGCGCAACGTCGCGACAAGGCGTCCGCATTCGGATGAAAGCACTTTCCATGTGGCATTGGCGGTCTCGCCGTGAGGTGGATGCACCTCGTCGCGCCACGCGGGCCCGGCACCAAATGGGGCACAGAAGAAATCGCCCCGCAATTCACGCAACAGAGGAATGAGTTTGTCGGCCTCCGGTTTGTCACACCACGCAGCGGTGGAGAACGGTTGCACGGTTTGGCGGCCGACGCGAAATTTGACGTTGGCAAGTTGCCCGCCGCGGCGGGTGATATCAAAAGTAACTTTCATGGAATCTGTGGTTTGTATTTCTCTTTCAAAAATTCTAGCCGTTCGTCAGTGGCGGGCGGCACCATGCTAACGCTTTGCAATCGACGAAGTAAATCTCTAATATCCTACCCTTCCCAATACGCGTGAGGTCCCTGGTGACGGCCATCTCCCGACCGCTGCCCGCCCACAAATCTATTGCCAAGAATACCTTTTTCATGAGTTGTTGCTGAAATGTGCCGTGGACATTGGCCATGTCACCGGTAAATTGCAATCGGATTGTGCGCCTCGCTATCAGTGGGTTTTTGCCACGGAATGCTTGCCAACACTGGATTTCCTGCAAATGATGCTGCGGCGTAACGGCTGCACCAAACTATAAGCAGGATGCCGCAGCGGCTCACAGGGACAGTGGCAAGCATGAGTGACCAGCTACAAAGCAACAGCGGCCAGGACGCGCGGACCGAGGTCGGCATGTCACCCAAGCGCCATGAAATCCGCGAAAACCGCAAGGCCATCGTAGCCGGTACCCTCATCGGCTGGTTGATGAAGCTGTGCTCACTGACGCTGCGTTTTCATATCGACGACCGCTGCGGCATCGGCCAACCCGGCATCCATCCGGCACCGGTGATCTACGCGCTGTGGCACAACCGGTTTTTCACCGTGCCGGCGGCTTGGCGAATCCTCTGCGGCCGCTCGCGAAAATCCGTGGTGCTCACCAGTGCCAGCAATGACGGAGCGATGGTCGCGAGGGCGATGGCTGTGTTCGGGTTACGGGCCGTGCGCGGCTCGTCATCGCGGCGCGCGGTGGCCGCACTCGTCGGCATGAAACAGGCCATTCGCGATGGCTTCGATGTGTGCGTCACGCCCGACGGTCCACGGGGACCTCGCTATGTCTTTCATCCTGGCTTGGTCAAAATCGCCGAGGCCACACATACTCCCATCATTCCCATCCATGTGCGCTTTGACGCTGCATGGCGCTTGAATACTTGGGACCATTTTGTCATCCCCAAGCCGTTCAGCCGCGTCCATATCATTTTTGATCAGCCGCTCACGGTGCTGCCTGCCGCCGATGCTGCGGCGTTTGAAGCACAACGCCAACGCATCGAAGCGGTCCTTCTCGCCGGTGTCGATGATTATGATGCCCCCCCCCATTCCCCTGCTTGATCCCACCGCACCAACGCCTCTGCCATCTCTGAGGCTGCGGGCGCTTTAGAAAAAACCGCCGTTTCACATTTCAATCATTCAATCCATGTCTCACAACTCCAGTATTAAGGCATTCTCCTTCTTGGTCTGCGCATGCTTCTGTCTGCCGTGGTTGGCCCATGGTGAAACCAAACCTGCGCGGCCCAAGCCAGCGCCGATTCCGGTGTACAATCCGGCGCGGCAACCGGTGGTCACGGGCGAGTTCCCGGTGGGTCTGATAATCGTCACCTTCAAGGAGACGCAGATATCCAACAGCCTAGAAAGTGGCCTGGTGGCTCTCGACACGGTTGCGTCGATCAGCCAGGAGGCGTACTTCAAAATCTACAGCAACGGCATCACGTGGCCCAAGATTCATGCCATGCCCGGCTCGGAAATTAACTACATGGCTCCACAATTCTACGGCTATTACTGCGAATATGACTATTGGAAAAACCCGATCGGCTGGAAGGACACCGAGGAAGGCAACCGGCGTGCCAGCAAGATGAAGAACGACGCCTTGCAATTCGCCTCCAAGACATACCGCGGCCCCAAGCCGCGTTTTATTTGCCATAACTATATCACCTCCCGGCCCCAGAAACCAAGTAAGGAAATCACCGCCGAGCTAAACGGATTCTACACCAACCGCAGCGGCGACCCGGGCGCTCGTCGGCCCCGCCCGCAGCGCAAAAACAAGGGGAACAAACCTGCTGATCTCAGCTTCGACCCCTGGGACTACTACGCACCCAGTTGCCGCTGGGCCGACCCACTGTGGCCTAACTCAAGCATGCAAATCCAGGATTTCTCGTCGAGCACCTTCGCCCATGAACTCGGCCACGCCCTCGGCGCCCCCGATGTCTATCACCTCGGCCGCTACAACGATGGTATATCCAATAGCCCATCTCTGCTCGCCTATGGCCCCACCGCCAACGCTTTCAGCAGGTTCTATCACCATGCGTATATCAAGGAAAAGAATCACCCAACCCTCAAATCCTCCGGCACCTACACACTCTATCCACGTGATATTGATCCTAAGGACCATGAGGCTGTCGGCTTCCTCATCCCTAGCAATCACCCTCACTACATGTATCATGTCGAGTATATCCACGCGGAAAACGCCACCGTCGGCGTCGGCCCTAGCAAGGAAGGCATGCTCATCTCTGTCGTCAACCTCGGGCTGACGTCTTTCCTCGGATCGCCAGACTACTACTATGACTATCGTCCTAACGACCCATTTTTCCGCGGGCAGGGAGAAGTCGGTGCCTGTCTCTTCGGCAAGCTCCACAAACGCACTGAGTTTGACATGTCAACCGAGCCGTCATCGCGGTTGCCCAACCTGCTAGACGGCGGGGTTTACTTCAAGAATATCGCAGAAAACAACGGCACCCTCACGTTTGACCTCGTCATCAACCGCAAACCCATCACCGGCTCGCTGTACACCGAGTCGATGCTGCCGCAAATCCGCCTTGATGAAATCCAGGACATCCAAGCCACCAGCGCCACGCTCAATTGCACCATCAAATTCCGCGGTGAGCCGCTCAAAACAGCATATGGTTTCTGCTGGTCCACCCACAATCATCCCACCACCGCAGACGATACCTACGCGCTATCCCATCGTGAATGCTACCGCGGACATGCCATGAATCTAAGACCCAACACTACCTACTATGTCCGCGCCTTCGCCAGCAACGGGCTGGGTACCCGCTACAGCGACGAGGAAAAATCCATCACCACACTCGACCCCACAAAACCTCCTAGCAGCATCGGTCCACTCTGCACTGACTTTTTTTCTGACAATGGCTACCTTTACGAGCACTTCAGCTATGAAACGAACGACACTGCCAGCACCTTCATTGGTTATAGTCCCACCTGCGTGCTGGCCAAACTCATCGCATACTATCGCCCAGCCAAATTTGCCGGGTCCTCCCCGGGCTCCAAGTCAAAAGCCACTCCCATCAACTTTAACAACCTCAGTTGGAATCCCAGCGCCGATGACTTCCCAATGCGCCTGGAGGAAATCCGCAAGTTCTTCGATGCCATTTACGGTCCGAGCCGACAACTTGGGCTCCACGCCGACAGGCTCGGCAAGGATTTTCTCAAGAACCTCTCGCAGATCACCGGCGTGAAAAGCAAGCCGCTCCTATCAGACTTCAACGCCATCAACACCCGCGAGGCCGTCGATCTGATCCAACAGGAACTCAGACAGAGCCGCCCAGTCATCATTGTGTATAACTACAATTCCTCAGATGTCAGCGACCACTGCCGCTGGGCACTCATCGACGGCATCAACTCCCAAGGCGAGTTGCATGTGGATTTTCCGCTCCACAGTACCCTTGGCGAAAAGAAACCCACCACCGGCTACTACGCACCCATTGCTCTCATATTCAAGTTCTACAAGGCGTCGCTGGTTACCTCGCTCTACTACAAATAGAGGAGATCGAAGGGAAATGTTAGTTTCCCGGCGTGAAGACCTCCTTGAGGAGTTTGAGGGACGTGTGCAGTTGCTTGTTTGCAACGGCGTCCATCGTCGCGGCGTCACCGGTGAAATGGATGGTGGTTTGGCGATGGGTGATACTGGCGGCGGGCTCGAGTGCCGCAGCCGGCGATGAGGTTTCCAACTCGTAAAACGGTCCTAGGGGAGCTTCGCCGGGGGCGGGTGAGCCGTCGTTGTAGGAGTTGATGACGTCGCCGCTGAACGGGTCCTTTTGTTGTTCCCAGGCCGAGTTGACATAGCGTGAGACCTCCTTGGGCGGGGTGTAGAGCACCAGCGTAAGCGCCTGGCTGTCGCCACTGTAACTGCCGGCCACACCTAACGAGCGGCGCGGCGGAATGCCGATTTTTCCGCGTTGTTGGCCGTCGCCCTTGAAGTAGAGCACGCCATCGCGCAACTTGAGGCGCTCAGCGGGCACCTTGCCGAAATATGCATCATTGACCTCCGGACCGAGCTGGGCGGCGTCGCCCTGGCGGATAGGGATGGCGACGACGGTTTGTGGCGAGGGCTGGTACATACCTAGCAACCAGATCGAGAGCAGGCCACTCTCGGGCGTCCATGCCTTGGTGCCTCGGTTGGTGAGGCGGTTAGTCGTTTCGTAGGCGACGAGCTTGAGCGAGTCGCTCAGCGGCACGCCTAGCAAACTGGCAACCTCTGATCTGGGAAGCAGGCGCACGCTGCGGGTGACGGCGACCTCGAAGCGGGTGCCGGAATGGTTGGCGACTGAGAAATTTTTCTGAAACTCCGCGTGAGTGGCGGAGGAGGACAGGACCTCGAACGCCTCGGTATCGAGAGGTGGCGGGGTTTTCCAATGGGCGAAATCAAAGGTGGCACCGGGCGGGAAGAAGATACCGAATTGGCCGCCTTCCGGCCCCAACCAGAAACGTTCCTCGCCGCCGAACACATAGATATGGCTTTCAAGTTTGCCGGCGGCCTGCGCCTCCGGCACAATCCCTCGCTCTATCACTTTTTGATTGAGCCAACCGAAGCTGTAACCGCTGGCACCCGCTGTGGTGCTGGTCATGACCCGGCCTTGGTATGCCGGGGCAAGGGCCACTGCGGCATCGCCTTGAGTGAGTTCGATAACGGCGGTGTGTTTGCGCAGAAATTGCACATCACTGGAATAGCGGGACTGACTCTCCGCAGCCAGCGATCCGACGGCAAGGAGGAACCATGGGATTTGTGTTTTCATAGGGGCATGCCACGCTGATGGTTGCCGCCTCAAAACACAAGTCCAAATCATCTCCACGTGGAGTATAAGCTCATGCTAACTCCATTTTGAACTCTGCCACCTAACCGCTGTTCACGGAAAGCGCGTGCGGTGGTGAGATGATGACCGGGCTTTGGGCGCTGGCGTCTGTCATGAGCCGCGCCACGGTGAGACCGGCTAGCCGGTGGTAGAGGTGGCGCATGGCGATTTGTTAGAGACGGGATGGCGTGGTGGTTTGCACTATGGCACAGTTTGCGCGGCGAGCTTGAGGAATACCTGCGGGCTCGGAGGGAAGCCAATTTGCGCATCGATGAGGTCCCAGTCAGTTCCGCCGCCGACCACCGATTGAGCTATCACGGTGGCGGGTTCCCATGACTGAAGATCGGTGGAAATGCTCGGTGTGAGGGTGGCATCAGTTATAGATTTGGCACGGTGGAAAATAAAATGCACGCTGCCGGCTGCGGAATTGAATGACGTGACTTGCGGCATATCCGCCGGACCTGCCGTCAGCGGGTTGAGGCCCATCGCATAGGCCGATAGATTCGGCAAGCTCAGCGGGCCATTGCAATCGAGGGTGCCGCGGTTGGCTGCGGGGATGCCGGAGATTGCGTCGATCCAGCTGGTGAACCCGCCTGCGGGAGCGGCGGGCACCGAGATGTTCAAGGATGGCGTGAAATACACCATAATAGGTCCCATGTGCATTTCAGCACCGAGCACCCACACGCTCGAAGTGTTGCGAAGGGTGAGTGTTAGTGCCGCAGCCGGGACCGCCACCGCAATGTCAAAGGACGCGTTGCCTGCCACAGGAGTGATGCTGGTGATAGGTAAAATCACGGTTTCCAAGCCATTCTGGTAGCTCAGCTGCAAATCGGCGGGCGCTAGCGACGGCAGACTCATATCAAGATTCAGCCGGAACCCGCTAGAGGAGATATTGGATGCGAATGATTTGTTTTTGATCTTAACCGGTCCGCCTACCTTGATCTGGACGCTCCCACCCACCGTAACCTCGTCACCTGTCGCCCGGCAAAACAATAGCCAGCCGCCCACGTCGTCCATCGTGGTGATGTAGGTCAAGCCCGTGGCACCGGTGATGGGTGTCATCTCATACGTCTGCGGATTGACCCGGTACCATTGATACGTCATGCCCCCGGATACCACACTCCCATCGGAATTTTTTTTCGCCTCGAAGGTGGCCGTCATCCCGTAGCCGACCCATGGACTTTGAATTGCCGAACTATAATCGCTCGATCCATACAGCGTGAACCTCGTATCGACTGAGGTCAGAGCTGCCCAGACCACATTGGATGTGTCGTTGTTTTTGGGGCCACCCACCACCACCAACCGATAAAAATAACTATCAACCGGGTTGAAGCTGAAGTTGTCCTGAGTGCTGATCGATGTGCTGATTGAGGAATCCGTCCATTGGGTCGTGCCATCAATCGAATACTGCAAGTTGTAGCTGGACGCTTCTTGCGTCGATGGCGCAGAGAAATTAAGTTCCAAAATACGCCTCGTGGGGTAGCCTGCAAAGTCGGTTTCGCGGTCGCTCTTACGCACCCACAAACCTGCGAATTGATTGGGAATGGCTTGGAAAGGCGCGATGGCCGGGATGCTGCCACCCGCGCCGGGGACAAAATCAGCCCGCAGGACAGGTGCCGTGCCGATTGCGAGTACGGCGGCGGCGAGCCAAAAAGCCGGCGCGCCACACGTTGGTTTGGAACTGTATGAAGCGCCCATGTTAGTATGCCTCGCTATGGAATAAGCTCCACCTTCAAGCGCCCGAAGCGAGCATTGGCAGCAGGTGCCGGATCTTCCACCACCACCCGTTCCCAGGTCGAGTCTAGCGTATCAACGCTGGTCTCCGTGCCCGTAAAATCGCTCAAAGCGCCGGGACTCGAACCGAACTGCGGGGTATAAGTGATACCCGGTTGAGTGCTGGCCTTGCGCCGCAAAAACTCAATGCGCAATTTGCCGCCAACGTTAGAGGAACCCGGCAGCCCCGCCGTTGCGCCGCCACCTGGCTTCAAACTGCGGCAATCCGAGTGTTGCGGGTCCATGTTAAACGCGAATTTGGATAGGTTGGTGACGCCATCGCCGTGGGGCGATTGTTCGGGGTTGGCATTGGCCAGCACGCCTTTTTCACTCATCCATGCTTGGAAGGGCGTGCTGCCGCTACCAACGCTGATGCTAACTGGATCTGAAGTCACAGACACGCCAGCTCCGTAGTATGCCCGTGCGCTCAGCACATGGGTGCCAGCAGCCGCTCCCGACCAAGACAGGGTGAACTTCGGGTTTTCGCAGGTGCCGCCGGTCAAATTGACAATTAGAACATTGCCGAAAAACGAAGCATTGAGAGTGGAGTTGGAGCCGAAGCTGAACGTAACACCGCCCTGCCCGGATTCCATGCCTTGGCCACTCTGACGAATGAAGGACCCGTAAAATTTGAGCGGGTCAGAGGGGAATGATCCAGACCACATGTAGGCATGGGTAGAGCCCGGAGGTGTGTAATCAACCATCATATTGCCCACAGCGCCTGGATGCACCGCCAGGGTGCCACCGTCAGGGAAATTCCACCATCCGTTAACCCCGATCTGGCCGGCACCAATGAGCGCCGTGCCATCATAAAACTCCAGACCCGTGACGCTGCCACCGTAGGCTGCCACCTCTGCCGTAAGCGAAATGGCCTCGCCACCCGCAAAGGTTGCAGCTGCGAGCGGACTTGTGATCGTCACTTGCGGTGGATACAAACCTATTCCAGTTAGACCGATGGTGAACGGTGTGTTTGTCGTGTCGCTGCTGGCGATGCTCAAGGTGGCCGCACGCGTGTCGGTGGTTGTTGGGGTGAAGGTCACCGTGAAGGTCATACCCTTGCCCACTAGCAGCGAACTTGCCGGGGTGGTGGTCAGCACATAGTCGCCGGCATTGGCCCCGTCTATGGTTGCAAGGATGTCATTCAAGGTGGCTGTGCCGGTGTTTTTCACGGTGAAGGTCCGGGAGATCGGAACTCCGGGATAACTTGATCCGAAATCGATGCTGCTGGTGCCGGATGTCAGGACTGTGTTCTCCGGTTGTTCAACTCCGATCTTCGGCGTGGCCGCCACGCTGATGGTCACGGTGTCTGAAGTCACGAATTGCTCGGTGCCGTAGTAAGCCCGCGCGGTCAGCACATGCGTGCCAACGCTTGCGTTCGGCCAAGACAGGGTGAACGGTGAACTTCCGCCTACTCCTCCAGTCAATGTGCGGGCCTCCACGAGATCCCCGTAAATTTCCGCGCTCAGGGTATTGTCAGGATTGAAACTAAAATTGATACCACCATAGCCATAGGAATCGGTCGAGGTATCATAGACTGAACCGGAATACGCGAGCTGAGATGTCATCGATCCGCCGTAAGAAAACATGATGCCATTTTTGGCGTCATAATAATCGAGCGAGCCTTGGCTATAGCCTTGGCCAGAATTCATCAGCCACACGCTCAGGGTGCTGGCGTCAGAAAATGTCCAAGCTCCGTTGAGGCTGGGGCAACCCGCGCCGATGAGCGCCTCACCGTCATAGAACTCCACTTTGCTAATGCTTGCATCGTTGGACACGACCGCTGCCTCGAGTGCGATGACCTCGCCACTCGCAAAGCTTGCGTCTGCGAGCGGACTAGTGATAGCCACCGTTGGCAGCACCGGCGGTTCCAACCCAAATCCTGTCAACTTGATGGTGAACGGCGAACCGGTCGTGTCGTTGCTGGCGAGTATTAGAGTGGCTAGGCGTGTGCCGAGAGCCGATGGAGTGAAAGTCACCGTGAAGGTGGTGCTCGCCTGAGGCTCGACCGAACTCACTGCCGGCTGGGTCACCACAAAGTCACTAGCGTTGGTGCCTTCCACGGTCACAGGAGTCAAAGTCAAAGGCCCCGCGCCGGTGTTCTTCACCGTGAAGGTCACCGGCGATGATTCGGGCACTCCCACCAAACTCTGGCCGAAACCGATGAGAGCGTCACCGGATGTCAAAGCCACCCCGCCGCTCTCCACTCCGATCACGGGAGGTGGCTGTTGCAGGTCCAAGCTGAATTCATTAGCGTAGAAGAATCCAGAATAGTTACGGTCCACGCTGAACCCGGTGATTTTCTGCGCGTTGGCGGGCAGTGTGAAACTCGTGCTGAACAGGGATCCGTCTGGCTCATAGGCCACGGTATGGTTGTCAGGACTGAGCAGAAGTTGGCGCGCGGAATTGCCGGATGCATCTACGTAGTCCAGATAGACCTTGGTGCTGATCGTTCCTGACGTGGGCCAGCTTGTCCCGTTGCCCATTGCCAGTCGCATGCTCGCAGTGACCGTGGCTCCTCCCACATTGCTGATGTCGAGAGGCTGCCACAGTATCGTAACTACCCCCACACTTGGATTGTAACTACGATGCAAATCCACCCGACCGATGGTGGCAAATGGTGCCCAAATCCCGCTGGGCGCGTAGGACCACCCCGCCCCATCAGCGGTGTCAAACGAGGGATTGGTGAGCAATTCGGTGCCTCTGGCTGCGGGTGTATGGGCTAAGGCGGCGAGGGCGAGGGCGACAGACCCGCTGCGGAGAAATTGACTACGATGGAATAATTGCATGTTCATGAATGTTAGATCGGAGGTCGAATTGAGAATTTATACGTATTCCGGGCCACGCAGGCAGCATCGGAAGGTTCCTTTAGGCAAAAATAACCAAATAATGCAAGGATAATTAAGTTTAACGCAATAAATGCGCAATAATGCGTAAAATATGCGGCGTTTTCGTATTATGTTAGTCAATTTTAATTCAAGCCTCCCCCGCAAACTGGCAAATACAAATACTCACGACTTCATGAATAGCCAGCATCTGCGCGAAGGTCCCGAACTTATTGCCCAAACCACCGATTTGCTTGCCAAGTTCCTTGAGTTTACGGTCCGTTTCCTTCATCTGGCGATCCGTATCCTTGACCGAAAGGGATATCTCCTTCACGATTCGATCTGTCTCACGTTGGGAGATCGCGATAGATTCGATGAGTTGCTTCAGTTCAGCTATGGACATGCCTGATGCTCGCACCCACCGCCGCTGTGCTGTCAAGGCTGTCAAGGCTGTCAAGGCGGCTGCACGCGGGATAACTGGTGCTCGGCAGACCTATACATTTTTTTGAAATTAGTTCTTGTCGGGGCGGTTCAATCTGCTACGCATTAACCCATTGATAACCCAATAATCTCCGTTGTTAATTTGCCAATTTGGCTGAAGGTTTAGACCGTTAATCCATCAAGAAAACAAATCTATGAAATCACACACCCACCGCATCAACGTGGAACCCGAGACACCGCTATCGCCGCCACTTACGCTTTGGGACAAGCTTGGCGGACGTGCCCTAAGCATTGCGATCATCCTGCACATGCTCGTCATCGCCGGCGGTGCCTTTTGGATTTTCCAAATCATCCACCAGCCCGAGCCGCCGAGAGAACCGATGCATCTTGGAGATGTGGGCGGCGGCCCGCGTGGGGCGGAGGTTGCGCGCCACGAGAAATCCCTCAAAAATCTCATGCCCACCAGCCAGACCCGACGTGTGGTGTCCACGAATGTGTTCGCGTCCTATGTCCTGCCAGAGCAGAGTGATCGCATCGAACCCATGTCTCCGCTGATCTCTCCCGGCGGCATTGGCAGCCCTGACTCCGGTCCCGGTTCCGGCCCCGGCTATCGCTCCGGCAAGGCTCCCGGTGTGGGCATCGACTCGATCTCAGGCAAGCGCGTTTTCCGTCCGCTGCCCATCGATTGGCAAAAGCGTTGTGCCAAGGGTGACCGACTCCGCCGCATCAGCGACAATGGTGGCACGCTTGCCTGTGAGGAGGCCGTGGTGAAGGGGCTGCGGTGGCTCAAGGCCAATCAGAAAGCGGACGGTTCATGGAGTGGTCAGAGTTCGGTGGCGATGACCGGATTGGCGCTGCTCGCCTACTTCGGTCATTGCGAAACCCCGGCTTCCGATGAGTTCGGCGAATCTTGCCTCAGCGGTATCACTTACCTCGTGAATATCGGTATCAAAAATGACGGCCGCATCGCCGATAATTTCACCGCCAATCATTGGTCCTACGAACATGCCATCGCCACCTACGCGCTGGCTGAAGCCCTGGTCTTTTGCAAGGATATCAAACAACCCGTCCCCTATCTGGACGAAGTCACTACCAAAGCCGGCCAATTCATCCTCGACCACCAACATGACAGCGGCGGCTGGGCCTACGCCTATGCCAAATCCGCCGGCCACGCCGATGTGTCCGTCGCCGGTTGGCAACTCCAAGCCTTGAAAGCCTGTAGCCACACCGGCATCAAATTCCAGGGCTTGAACTCAGGCGTCAGCAAGGGACTCAAATACTTGGTCTCCTGTCAGAACGTCAATGGTGGCTTCGGTTACGCCGGCCCGGCCTCCGGGGTTGCAGATTATTTCTCCCTCACGGGTGTGGGCATGCTCTGCAACCAGATGTGGGGCAAGGGCGGCAGCTCGGAGGTCCGCCATGCCGCCAAGTACCTGCTCGCTAATACCCGCTTTGACTATAACGGAGCCAATTGCGACCTGTATGGTCACTACTACGAATCGCAGGCAATGATGCAACGCGGCGGCAATGATTGGAAGCAATACAACGCGCTATTCCGCGACCAACTTCTCAACAACCAGGATACCGATGGTTCCTGGAAATCCCCGGGTGGCGGCCAAAAAATCCGCGCTGCCGCTCCCAGTTATACCGGCGATAAAACCTATCGAACCTGCCTTTGCACATTAATGTTAGAGGTGTACTACCGCTTCCTCAGCACGGGTACTGCCGGGCACGGCGATTCCTGATGGCGTCGTAGGAGCGACGACCTTGCTGTCGTCGTGTGGAGCCCTTAATCACAAGAATGTGGAGGCTCCTTATCTTGAGGCGGCACTGACGACCCGGTGCCACGCTTCAGCCCCTAATCGCCGCGTCGCCCTCCGCGACCCCAGCTCCTCTGCGTTTCGTTAATGCCAACCTCACGCGACCCCAAATCGATGGACCAGGGTGTGGAGATAGGTTTGGCCGGGGAGCAGCAGAGCGGACGGGAATGCGGGTTGGTTGGGCGCATCAGGGAAACCCTCGGTTTCCAGGCACAGAGCGGAGCGGCGGGCATAGGCAACACCGTTTTTGCCCGGGGTGATGCCATCGAGGAAATTGGCGGCGTAGAACTGGATGGCAGGTTGATCGGTGAGAATTTCCATCACCCGCCCGGATTTCGGATCGGCGACGCGGGCGGCCAGCCTGACGCCGTCACCCTCGGGCAGAACCCAGCAATGGTCGTAGCCGGCGCCAAATTGGAGTGCCTCGAATTCCACTTCGATCCGCTCGCCTATGGCATGCGGGGTGGTGAAATCCATCGGCGTGTCGGCCACCGGGGCGATTTCGCCGGTGGGGATGAGGCCCGGATTGGTGGGCAGGTAATGCGCGGCGGTGAGCATGAGCTGGTGATCAAGAATGAGAGTGCTCGGGTCGCCGGAAAGATTCCAATACGTATGATGGACCAGATTGACGGGCGTGGGGGCGTCGGCGACGGCCTCGGCCTGCCAGATCAATTCATTCTCATCAGTGAGCGTGTAGGTAACCTTGACCCGGAGGTTGCCCGGATACCCCTCCTCGCCGTCCTCGGACAGGTAAATCAATTCAACGGCTTGCTCGCCCTTGGCCGTGCCTGCCCACAAAACCTTGTCAAAACCTACGTTGCCGCCATGCAGGTGACAAGGGATACCGCCGGGGGCATTGTTGGTGGCCAGGCAATATTCCTTGCCATCAAGGGAAAACTTCCCCCCCTTGATCCGGTTGCCAAACCGCCCGATACTCGCACCAAAATACGGACCGTTGGCCAGCCAGCCCGCCAATGTGTCAAACCCGTGGGTCAGATCGGCCAGCGAGCCATGGCGGTCCGGAGCCTCCATTGCCACGAGAATCGCCCCGTACTCGCTGATGCGGGCACGCAGACCGTTTTTATTGGTGAGGGTGAAAATTCGGACTTCACGTCCATCGGGCAGATTCCCGAAAATTGCGGCGGTGACGGTGTTGGCAGTCATGTGTGATGGGCAATTTGACAGGCGCGGGGCCGTTTGGCCAGCCTGTATCATCACTCTTGATCTCGGTCACTTGCGAGAGTCGCCAAAAAAAGCCCAAATGGCCGGAGAAGACCGAAGACAGCAAGACCCAAGACACCAGATAAGAGAGCACGGCAATCTTCATCTTCTCTTTTTTCTCTTGGGTCTTGCCGTCTTGTGTCTTGTTGTCTTGCGGTTGCACGCGGGGATTGACCGGCGGCTTGATCTGGTTATCATCCACCGCATGACAGCGGTGGATGCAGCCCATAAAATTCTCGATACGATGCTCGGACATCTTGGATTCTCCACGACTATCGAGGTCCAGCAAACAACGGATGGCCCGTGCCTGCAAATCCTCACCGGCGAAAGCCCCGCTCTCATCGGCAGCGACGGCGAGCGCCTCGACGACCTCCAATACCTCGTCAACCGAATCTTGCGCCGCCATTTTCCCAAGGCCGAACGCATCAAGGTGGATTGCGAGCATTTCCGCTCAATCCAGGAGGACCAACTCCACGCCGAAGTCAGCAGCATCGCCGAACGAGTGAAAACCACCGGTAAGCCGTATCAAATGCGCCCGCTCAACGCCTATTACCGGCGCTTGGTCCATAATGTGCTCGTCACCAACCCCGACGTACTCTCGATTTCTCCGGACGGCGATGATCGCCTCAAACGCATCACCATAGCCCCCAAGTGAAACCGACCGATCCCCCCCTGAAGCGTTTCCTGTTTGATTGTGGCACCCGCGAGGCGGAGGCTTCGACCGGATTGGCGTTGCTACGGATGGCCAGCGGCCTGATGATGCTGCTGGGCCACGGCCTGCCAAAATTACATGACTTCGCCAAGCTCAAGGGCGAGTGGCATGTGCCGGATTTTTTCCCCTTCTATTTCATGTCGCCGCAATTCAGCCTGGTGGCGACGCTATGTGCCGAAGTGCTGGCTGCAGCGTTACTGGTGCTCGGCTTGCTGACCCGCCCGGCGGCCTTTTTATTGTGCTTCACCATGGTGGTGGCGGCCTTCGAGGTCAACGCCGCCAGCGCCTGGTTCACCCTGCCGCCAAGTGGCAAGGAACTGGCGGCCCTCTATCTGATTCCCGGGTTGGTGTTGTTGCTCAGCGGTGCCGGCGCTTGGTCGCTGGATGCCCTTATCTATCGGGAACCTAAACGCCGCCGCTGGTAATAAGCGCCATGCAAACCCACCGCCTTGTTCTACCCGGCGATCTCAATCATTACGGGTTTTTGTTTGGCGGGCGGCTGCTCGCGTGGATTGACGAAGCCTCGTGGATCGCCGCCAGCCTCGATTACCCGCTCTGCCAGTTCGTCACCGTGGCCATGGCCACCGTCGAGTTTCACCACAGCGTGCGGGAGGGCACCATCCTAACCATCGACTGCGAGTCCACCCGCGAAGGCACCACCAGCGTCACTTATGCCGTGACCGTGTGGGACCGCCAGACACGCCCCGACCCGATTTTTTCCACCGCCGTCACTTTTGTCAGGGTCGATGCTGCGGGCCGCAAGCAGCCGCTGCGCTGAGGGCCGGAGCGGGCAATACTATTGACTTAGCAGGCTGGCTGTCTTCCGGTCAGAGTGCAACACGGGGAAAGGGTGAGAAGGTAGGAGATGGCGCTAGAAGGCTTTAGA
>JBAXOP010000120.1:0-14931 GCA_037133195.1 Verrucomicrobiota bacterium
ACCTTGCGGCTGAGCACGCACGGGATATTGGGTTCCTTCGGGTAGGTGGCGATCACATTCTTGCGTCCCAGTTCCTCGGGGCGCAGGCCGGGATCCATATAACTATTACAATTAGCGATCGACCAACCGGGAGCCACCATATCCAAGGCGGCTTTCATCCCTTTGGCAGATCCAGGAATGGTGATCTGAGCCATTTCGGCCTCGGTGAACTTGCTCCCCGCTATGGGGCCCGGGGCCCAGGCTAACTCTAGCTTGCTAGGCACGGGGGCTTTTACCGGAATGAGGAAAACTTCCTCGCCCTTGGCGTTTTTCTCAATCTTACCGCCCTCTTTTACAATCGCCTGGCGGGCCAGCTTCTCACACACATTCAACAATCCGGGCATGTTGTAGGCGGTGAAACTAAATATCGTCTTTTCATCAAGCTCCTTGGTGAAGCGCTCGGGGAGTTTCGAGTAGCCGAGAGTGGCGAAAAGCACGCCGCCTGCGCTCGAGGGGTTGCAGTCGGAGTCCTCACCGCAGCGGCAGGCGATTTTCATCGTCTCGTCGAGGTCGCCCTTGCCGTAGAGCAAGCCCATGAGGACATAGGCGCCGTTGATCTTGCACTCGACGCCGTCAAGCGCCGTAGGAGCCTTGTTGTACTCGCGGCCCTTGCGGTATTTGTCCTCGCAGCGCT
Source organism: Verrucomicrobiota bacterium (assembly GCA_037133195.1). Classification (GTDB taxonomy): domain Bacteria; phylum Verrucomicrobiota; class Verrucomicrobiia; order Verrucomicrobiales; family Akkermansiaceae; genus Luteolibacter. Next base: position 674 of record JBAXOP010000120.1, read on the forward strand.
GCCAACACGCCAGCCAGGTCGGACATTCCTTCGACCACTTCAACATATCGCGGACCATCTCGGCATACTGGCTCTCGGCGGGGATGGCCTTGAGGCCGGCTTCGATAATCTTGACGACGTCCTTCTCGAAGAAGGCCTCGGCAACCATCGCGCCTATGAACTGGCCGCCGTAAATACCGTCGCCGTAGTTCATGATTCGGCCGAACTTCTCGCCCATGGCGATGGGGACGTTGGGCATACCCGGGGCGATGAGGCCGGAGAAATCCGCCTCGATCTGGTAATCAATGTCAGTCGAGCATTTGTTGAAATTCGGGTGACCAGAGTCCGGCGGCGCGATGCCATCCTTGCGCATATTCTCGCGACCGACGTTGTTGGCACACGCCAGGTCATAACGGCTGTTGGCGAAGTCGATGCCAGCTTGGCGGATCGAGCAGTCGAGGCCGTACTGTTCCATCGTGCGCAGGAATGTCATCTCGACGAAGAGGTCATCCTGATTGAAGGCGTCGTTGATCATCTTCGGCTGCCACTTCGGCAGTTGCTCCTCGCCAATGGTGCAGCTGCGGTACTTGAACTCGGTCGGCGCGCCCCACGAGACACCCGCGATCTGGCCGATCCAACCCGCCTTCATCTTGTCGCGGTATTCCTGCACTGCAATTCGACGGTATGTCGGTGCTGCCGCGGCCTGCACATTCACTGCTAGAAGTGCGATCCATACGCCAATCCAGGCGCAGTTGCTTTTGTTTATCTTCATCTTGTGGTCTATGGTTGGTGATTCGTTGTGGGTGATTCTATCACTTTGATTCGAGTGAAATCTTCTCCCAGTATCCCGCCTCATTCAACCAGCCGGTGGGTTGGTTATAAAGCTCCATCAGCACACTCTTGCCCTGGTACTCGGAGAGATCCACAGCCACATCGAGCCAGCCGTTAGGCGCGGTGGTTTTGTCAACCGGCTTGCGGAGAAGCTCACGCATGTCGGCCCTGACAACCAGGTCCCAGTCGCCCTCCGGGTGACGGCCGACGGTCAATTGGAGCGCCGTCTTCTTGCCGGCCGGGATGTCCAGCTTGCGGCTGAGGACGCAGGGGGTGTCCTTGTCGAGCGGGTGGGTCACAAGCACGTTTTTATGTCCGCGCTCATCGCCACGAAGGCCGGGATTCATCTCGCTGCCGCAGTTGGCAATCGCCCAGCCCGGGGCGAATTTATCGGCGTCTTGTTTCAGTTTCAGGACAAGTTGTTTTAATATACGGGACTCCGAGGCGGTGATCTTAGCCAACTCCTCCTCGGTGAACATGCTCCCGGCGATGGGACCCGGTGCCCAACTCAGCTCAAGCTTGCTCGGCTTCACGGGTTTCACGGGGATGACCAAGAATTCCTCGCCCTTCGCGTCTTTCTCGATCCGCCCGCCCTCTTTCACAATGGCTTGGCGCGCCAGCTTCTCGCAGACGTCTAACAATCCCGGGATATTATAAGCGGTATGGCTGAAGAGGGGTTGCTCTTTGAGTTCCTTGGTGAATCGCTCGGGAAGATTCGAAGCGCCCAGAGTGGTGAAGAGGACGCCAGCAGAGCTCGAGGGGTTGCAGTCGGAGTCCTGGCCGCCGCGGCAGGCGATTTGGATCGTTTGGTCGAGGTCACCCTTACCGTAAAGCAGGCCCAGGAGGACGTAGGCACCGTTGATCTTGCAGTCGATGTCACCATTGGAAGCTTTCTGATAGTCGGGATTCTTCCGGTACTTCTCCTCACAGCGTTTCCAGCATTCCTCCCAGGTCGGGCATTGCTTCGACCACTTCAGCAGGTCACGCACCATCTCGGCGTGCTGGCTCTCAGCAGGGATGGCTTTGAGACCGGCCTCGATGATCTTGACGATGTCCTTCTCGAAAAAGGCCTCGGCATACATCGCGCCCATGAGTTGGCCGGCATACATCCCGTCGCCGTAGTTCATGAGGCGACCGAATTTCTCGCCCAGGGTGATGGCAACGTTGGGCATGCCCGGGGCGATGAGGCCGGAGTAATCGGCCTCGATCTGATAGTCGATGTCGTTGGGGCACTTGTTGAACTTCGGGTGGCTGGAGTCGGGCGGCGCGATACCCTTGCGCAGATTATTACGCCCGGCGGCATTGGCGCACCAGAGGCCGTAGCCGCTGTTAGCGAAGTCGATGCCAGCCTGGCGGATGGAGCAGTCGAGGCCGTACTGCTCCATCGTGCGCAGGAATGTCATCTCGACGTAGAGGTCGTCCTGCGCGAAGGCATCGTTGATCATGCGGGGCTGCCACTTCGGCATGTTTGCCTCGGGAATGATCCTGCTGCGGTATTGAAACTCGGTGGGCGCACCCCACGAGACGCCGGCGATCTGGCCGATCCAGCCCGCCTTCATCTTGTCGCGGTACTCTTTCACCGCCAGGCGGCGGTATGCGGGCGACTCCGCCGCCTGGACATTTACTGCCAGAAGCGTGACCCAAAGGCCAAGCCACACACTGCTTGATAAATTTTTCTTCATTTTGTTGTTGTCTGTTAGTTAAACTCTTTCCCCTGGTTTTTGCCGGTTGAACCGGCGTCTTCAAATACCTGGAACGATGCGATGCGGATTGTTCCATCCGCGCCGGGATGGGTCACGGCCAGCTTCACAAACCGTGCGTTCACGGGAGTGATCGGCACATCGAACCAGGCGAGCGGCACGAGTTCATGGCGTGCATCGCGATGAGCGGCAACCCGACCGGCCTCCAGAAAGCTGATCCCGTCAACGCTGACGTGCAATTGGGCCTCGATGGTATTGAGTGCCGCATCGGCAAAGAGACCCGCGTTTTCGATTGCAAAACGGTTGATGGTTTTCACCGTGCCGAGATCCACGGTAAGAGTGCTGCCGGACGGCGCAATCCAGAGCGTGCGCGGATTGCGATCAAGAGCATTCGCCGGATCGCTCCCCGCAGCAGTCGCGCTGGCGCTCACCAATTTTCCTTCGGCAAGTGAAACCTCATCGTGGAACGTAACCTGCGAATCGGTGAAATCAAACGGATGATTGATGAAGGACTGCTGGATTGTCTTGGCATAGAAGGCAATCGGGCCTTTGAACGAATCCTTCACTTCGAGCCAGTTATGTTTCCCGTCCCGGCCGCCGCTGCCGAAATATCCGAAGAGTTTGATATCGGCCCCACCCTCGCACAATAGGTTGGCGCTCTTACCCACATCATGCATCGTCTGCCAGAACCCGGCATCCCGCATGCCACCGCCGTCCGCCAGAAAATGAAAATGCACATCCGGGAGGAAGGCGCAAAGGCCCCAGGATTTTTCGCCGGTTGAACGGCCGAAGCGGTACGCGGTGCAGTTTTTCTGCCAGAAATCGGTCATGGAGGATTTCAGCGCGGGGGTCCACAATGCTTGAGCGCGGCCGGCTTCCAGCCAGGGGCCGAAGGAGAAACAGATTTGTTCGAGCTTGCCGTTTTGCGCGCCGCCGCCGACGGCAATGCCGTTGAAGAAGGTGGTTCCCCAGAGACCTCGCACAAGATGATTGTCGCATTGCGCGGCAGCCAGATCGATTCCGTAACAGGCATTGACAAGCATCATATCGACAACATGAACATTCGGCCCGGCACCGCGGACCGCATAAGGATACTTCACCAGCTTGCTGACATCATACGCCTGCTCCGGGTATGCGATTGAAAATCCGCGGATGCCGGCATTCGCCGATAGAGTGATGAGTGCGGCATCCGTTGCGGGATGAGCGCTGTCTTTTCCGCAATAGGCGGCAAGCGTCGTACAGCCTTTGCCTTCACGGATTTTGCCCATTCCCATGGCGCCGCGCAGTTGCACACCGGGCGGGACAGTGAGCGGCCTGGTAATCTTGTATTCGCCTTGCGGCAGATACACGGTTCCGCCGCCATGCTTTGCCGCGGCCGCAAGCGCGTTTGCAATCGATGAAGTATCGTCTATCACACCGTCCCCGGCTCCATTGAATGGCGCTGAGGTTACATTGAAAAATGATCCCGGGTCGGTTTTCAACGGCCGGGGATTGGCGGCAAACTGATAGGAAAACCCGGCCGCCTCGGGCACATTGTCAACATTCGCATCATGCATGCCGTAATACCACGGCCCGTTGGCGACTTCGCGGCGCAACGCCGGGACGCCGGAGACCACGCCGCCGAAGCCGTGTACCGGATCATCATACTTCGGATTACGCCGGATCAGGACCGGTGTGTGCGCGCCTTGCGCGGCAAACCGCGAGATGGCGAGTCCGTCGATCCGGCCGAGTTCAAGGCCCGTGCAATTGCCGGCAATATAGGCGCTGAGCGCAGATTTTTCACCCGGCGTCATGGTTTTTCCGGTGAGTGATTGAGCCGAGCCGATCCAGACCTCCGGGCTGAATGCCACGTCGTGCATCCATGCAAACTCGGTGCTCTCGAGCGCGCGGATGCCCGAGGCGAGCACGGTGCCGCGGATATTCGCCAAACTAACACCATTGAACATCCTCGGTTCAATGCCGCGATAACTGTTGCAGAGCGTCACATTCTTGATCGTCTTGATCTCACCGCCGATGGTAGCCGGATATGGAACAATTGCATCAGGCTTTTGTTCAGGATAGAAGATCGTCACACCGCTGATGCCCGTCTCGGAGTTCAGCGCATGAATCAACGGCGGCTTGTCGGCATCACCCCGGCCGTAGTAGGCGAGCAGAAGCGTTGTGGCAGAGTCGCCGCAAGCGCCGACGATCATCACGCCATAAGCAAGAGTAAGACTGCCATTGAGCCGGTATTTTCCCGCAGGAAGATAGACGACTCCGCCGTTGAGAGCGGCGACGGCATCAAGCGCCTTCTGGATGGCGGTGCTTGAATCATGAGTGCCGGTCGGATCGGCGTTGTATGGCGCATCAGTGACGACAGCCGAAGCGACGATGGTGTCTGCTCTGGTATCGATGAATGACGGCTTGAGCCTGTCGCCATCAGCACTGGCGGCATGCAGAAACATAACAGCGACAATACGTAGCACACCTGGTCGCATCTTACTCCTTATGATGGTTGGTTGCTCATTCAGATCTTGGGTTGGCAGCTTCGTAGGCTTCCATCGCGGCAAGCCAGTCAGTACCGGCCGGTACGTCGGCCGTTTCGCAAAGCCGGTGCCAGACCGCGCCGAAGGGCATCGTTTTGAACTCTTCCATCAAGGCGAGCCGCTGGGAATTCTTCCCTGCGTCCTCGTATTGTTTGAGCATCACGGACGGGTCTAGCAAGGCGTAGAGGATCGCCTTGCGGGTGGCGCGCGTTCCAATCACATAAGCCGCAACGCGGTTGATGGAGGCGTCAAAAAAGTCGAGTGCGAGCACCATCTTGTCCCAAGCGTTGCCACGCTGGATTTCAAGGAACACCTGTTTGAGATCATCATTGAAGATGACGACGTGGTCGGAGTCCCAGCGGATTGGGCGACTGACGTGAAGCAGCAGTTTTTTCTGCCGGAACAGAAGTTGGCTGGAGATTTTTCCGTGAATGGTTTCGGTCGGGTGATAATGCCCCATGTCCATGCACAGGCCGACATTGCGGCTGAGGGTATAGTTGCTGTAAAACTCGGACGAACCGACGACATATTCCTCGCTGCCGATGCCGAAGAGCTTGCTTTCGACAAAATCCACACACTTGGTTTCGTCCACGCTCATGTCCGCGAAGATGGCGTCGTACGATTCTATCAGCCTGGCCCGTGGCGACCAACTATCCGCCACGAGATCCTTGGCCCCGTCCGGAACCCAGAAGTTGGTGTTACAGGGACTGCCCTGGGACTCTGCCATCGCTTCGGCAATTTTGCGCGCCCGTTTGCCGTGCTCAATCCAGAAGTTGCGGATCGACGCATCCTGGTGCGAGAGGGTGAAGCCGTCGTTAGCTTTGGGGTGCGCGTGGAAACTGGGATTGAAGTCGAGGCTGATGCCCAGATCTTTCGCCCAATCCATCCATTTCTGGAAATGCTTGGGCTCGAGCCGGTCGCGATCCACAAAGCCGTCGGCGAAATCCGCATAATACGAGTGAACATTCACGCGCTGAGCGCCTGGAATCAGCGAGATCGACCTGGCCAAATCGGCACGGACCTCTTCCCCGTTGCGGGCGCGTCCCGGATAGTTTCCGGTTGCTAGAATCCCTCCGCCGCTGACCCCGCTCTGCGCTTCAAAACCGACGTTGTCGTCGGCCTGCCAGCAATGCAAGGAGATGGGAATGCGCAGAGCCTGTTCTATAGCTGCGTCCGTATCGATTCCAAATTGGCCGTATTGGTCTTGTGCAGTGGAGTAAAAATTGTTAGTGGACATAAGTTTAGTCTTCCCAGTTGATGATGATTTTCAGGCTATCGCTATCGGCGGCGCGGTTGATAGCCTGGAGGATTTGTGAGTGGTGAAACCGTTCATTGTCGTAGGTCATGCGATGCAGGAGCGGCAACCGTTTGCCCGCCAGCATTTGTTGGGCGAGCCGGATGCCGTGCATGCCGGAACCGTGGGTGGCCTGATAGCACTGCAGGCGATAGTGAATATCGTTGTTCATATCGACCGTATGTTCAATGCGCGGCTTTCCACCCGCTCCCTTCACCCCGGCGTGGGCATCGAGTACCGTGCTGTAACCCATCAGCCGGGTGCCCAGATGGTAGGCCGCCTCAGCAGAGGCGTTGATCATGACAAAATGAGGCTCGTTGAACGGCTTGCATTCCGCCAGCACCTTTTCGACCACATCCTCGGTCCACAGCAAACCGACCACCCGCTCATCGGAAAAATCATTCATGACACGCTCAAGGCGCTCATTGCCGCGATTGATTACTATCACTTTACGCGCACCCATCGCAAGGGCGCATTGCAACGCATAGGTACTCTGCGATCCGGCACCAACCAGCACCACGATGCGGTTTTCAATGCAGTTGTTGACGCGGGTCATTCCTTCGAGCCCACATGCGAGCGGCTCAAGATGGCAGGCTTCGTCGGCAGTCACGCTGCTATCAAATTTAGCGATCGGGCCGAGACGCACAAACCAGTCGGGAAGGATGGCATACTTGCGGGCAAACCCGGGAAACTCGTGGCCGGTAGCCTGCGTGTTCGGACAACTCGTCCAGTCGCCAGTGCCGTGGTCACCACAGTAGATGCAATCGGTATCGCCGCAGGGAATATCGCAGCCAAGCGCGACCAATTCGCCGGGTTGGAATGCGCTGACCCCTTGGCCGACAGCATCCACCACGCAGGAGGCTTCATGCAGCAGCACGGCCGGCCATGCTTTAATTCGGGACAGCCCTTGTCGATAGATGACCACATCTGACTGACAGACGGAGGTGCGCAACGTGCGCACACGGATTTCGCCCGGCCCGGGATTACCCATATCTTCCTCGGTGGCGGTGAAGGTGCCGCCGGGCTGATCGAGATAGTAAACAAGATTTTTCATCAGTAAGTTTCCAGTGTTGGAGGGATGGCGTCCGGCCGCAGCATGACTTTCAAGAAGAAGGCGGACTGGTCGCGCATCATTTCCAGCGCGCCGACACCGCGGGAAAATGGCACATCGTGGGTGACGAGACGCCCGGCCTGCAACCGTCCGTCGGCCATGGCGGCGAGCGATTCGCGCCAGTCGTCAGATAGTGCCTGAGGATCGTAGAAAGAATTCCAGGTTCCCTGCAGACTGACCTCGCGGCGCATCAGTTGGGAAATGAGCGAAGCCGGCAGGGTGACGTCGGCGGAAGGGTTGCCCATGAGCACCAGACATCCGGCGCGGGCCACGGCCTTGCAGGCCTGAATCATGGTGGCTGGGACACCCGCCGCCTCGATGCAGACAGCCGCGCCCTCGCCGGCGGTTTGCGACTCTATCCACTCCACCGGGTTGCCCGTTAGACTGTTAAACACATGGTTGAATCCGAGCGTTCTGGCTTGTTCGAGTTTTTCGGGGACAATATCGCAGAGCATCACCTCGCCGCCTGCGGCGCGTGCCCACTGGGCGACCATCAAGCCGATAGGTCCGGCACCAAAGATTGCGACGGACGCTCCGGGCTTGATTTCACCCGCACGCTGCACCGCATGGCGGGCAACGGCGGCCGGCTCAGTCATGGCGGCCTCGCGGAGCGATACGCCTTGCGGCACCGCAATGAGATTGCGGACCGGAGCAACGACATAATCGGCGAACGCGCCGTCGCAACGGGAGCCGAGATAGTTATAGTCACTGCACTGGGCATATGCCTTACGCTGGCAGGCTTCGCACTTGCCGCACCACAATAGCGGGAAAACAGCGACCGGATCGCCAACGCAAAAACCATCCACGCCTGCACCGAGCGCGTCGATGGTGCCGGCAAATTCATGTCCCGGAATAGTCGGGAAATGATAGGTGCCTTTCACAAAGCAACGCGGAATATCAGAACCACACACGCCGCAGTATCCGATGCGCACACGCACTTCACCTACTTGGGGCACAGGTGTTGCCTGCTGTTCATAGCGAAGATCGCCTATGCCATGTAATACCAATGCATTCATATTGCTCTCGTTTAAGCTACTTTGCTAGATACCTGTTTGCGGTGCGAGAGGCCGTCATTGGCAGCCTTGAGAGCGCGGGTCATATTTTCGCTGCGCGATGCTTGTTCCGAGAACAGACTGCTCGTTCCCGCTATCAACCAGTCGCCACCCGCAGCCACCATGCCCGGAATGTTTTCAAAACTCACGTTGCCATCAACCTGAATGGGAATATCGGCACCCAGCGCATCAAGCCGCATGCGGCAGTCCGCAATTTTTTTCAGAGCGGTGGGCACCAGTTTCTGTCCGGCAAATCCTGGGTTGACGGTCATGATGAGCACGAAGTCGAGACGCGGGACTAGGTAGTCGAGCGAATCCAGCGGGGTACCAGGATTGAAGGCGAGGCCGGCCTTCATTCCGTGGTCGCGAATCATGGCGAGCACACGGTCGGCATGGGGCATGGTCTCAACATGGACCGAAACGTAATTCACGCCGATTTTTGCCAGCAGCGGGATGAAGAACGCGGGATCATCGACCATTAAGTGGGCGTCAAACGGCAGAGTAGTTAGAGGGCGGATCTGTTCGATCGTGCCGAGTCCCAGTTGCATGTTCGGAACAAAGTGGGCATCCATGATATCGAAGTGCAACGCATGGACGCCGAGTCCCTCGAGTTGGCGAACCTCATCGGCCAGATGCCCGGCATCGGCGCACATGATGGACGGCTCGATCCAGATCTTGGGAAAAGTTGTTAGCTCAACCGGCTTGGCGGTGACCGGGGCCGCCGCCATTTTTCCGTCGTGCCAGTATTCTTTCAGATAGGCAAGTGATTCGCGCAAATTTCGTTCGAGATCCCCGTCGGAATAGTCGCGACCCAGTTTGGGACCTCCGATTTCCAGATAGCCGATGAGCGGATCAACCGGAATTATTCTGGCTTCGGCCAGCAATAGATTGCGCACGGCCACCACATCAATGATGCCTTTCTCCCTCTCAGCGGGACCGAAGCCGAACGTCGAGTCGAATAGCGCGTTGGTATTTTTTAGGTGAATCTCGCTGGTGTGCGCAAGCGCCGCACGCAGCAGCGTCATCGGATCGCAGATGACCTCCTTTTGCGCATTGGCATAACCGTGTGAAATATCCATGCAGTAACCGGCCCGCGCAACGCCCGGTCCGACCGGAAGAACGGCTTGCATATAAGCGTTCATTTCTTCGGGTAGCGTCGGCGGTTCCGCCAGACAGGACATCGGCTCAATCGTCAGCCAGTCAATCCCCAGATCGCCGGCCCGCCGCTGCAAATCTCGAAAGTTTCTCAGATACGTTGCCGAGCCATGAGCCTTCGTGCCCATCCGGTCGCGTAGCACGGCCCCGGGATTTGAACCCACAGAGCGCGAGCCAAGCAATCCGGCCACATCAATGAGCCGCTCAAAATTCTTGCGGGCCACCGCCTCGAAGCCTGGGCCGTCGTCTCGGAAGAAGCCGCCCAACTCGCGGTGTGCGGTAAACAGGCTCGTGATGGTGACCCCGTGGTCTGCCGCTTTACGGCGCAGGTCGTCAAACCAAGCGTCTGGCAGTTGGTAGAGTTCGAAAAATGTGCCCAGTTGCAAATGAAAGATCTGTTCCTTCTCCATCAACCGAAACAGCCATTCGTAGGTATAGCGGTATTCGATGGGATCGCTTTTGATGCCAAGTTGAAGTTGCACGCCGCCAAAAAGACCCGATTTCAATCATTTGTAAACATTATTTTGCTGAAAAAGCCAATTTATTGATCATTTTTACGACCGTCTCTGATCATTTAATGGGAAATTTGAGTTCCGAGTGATCCATATTAGCACCAGAACCCGCGCTGCGCTGAGGTTGGAATCATGAGAAACATTTGTTTGGAGGCACCGGGCAAAATGCCCGGGCCACAGTAGCGTGGGCATCCTACCCGGTGCCTGTAACCCCTAAGAGCCCTTCGGCACGCTCATTCATGGGCACCCTTCCGCCACACCACAGGAATGTGGTGACTCCGCCCGAGCAACTGCCGGTAGCACACCAGCCAACCGGGTTCTGGTGCATGAACGGAAGATGAACAACCGCAAAAGAACACAAGGAACACAAGCGGCTGTCGTTAGGTAAAATTCTTCGTCTTGGGTTTTGCTGTATTGAGTTTTCCCATCAGCCGCCCCGGCTCAGAATGTGCAAACCAAGCCGAAATGGATAGCGCCACTGTCGGTGTTATTCGCCGCCACTGGCAAATCCTTCAGGCGCATCCCATAGTCGCAACGAATCCTCAGCAAGTCATTGATATCATAACGCATGCCAACCCCCACGGACACCAGATCTGCCGGATTATCCAGTGGGTCAGACACGCTGTTTTTGACCGATGTGCCGTGGGCATAGTCAACAAACACCAGACACTTGAAACTTTCCGTTCCCGCAAACTTTAGCCACTCCTTGGCTGGATGATACTCCGGACTGTATAGCTCCAAGTTGAGAATGCCTCCGATATCGCCACGCAAGGGGCGCTCCGGATAGCCCCGCACCGAACCATAGCCACCCAGTCCCATTTGCTCGCTGGCTAACAAATTGACAGAGGCATACTGGCCGGTAAGAGCCCCCTTGAGCATCATGCCTTGAAAATAGCCAGTGAAAGGCAGATCTTGTTCACGATCCAGACGAATACGGGTATAAACATAAGCCGCCTTCGCATCCTTGCGCAGGGGGTTGAACGCCTTATCGTTGTTGTTGCTGCCAACCCCGCCCGGGGACATGAACAATTGGGCACCCAAACCAGTTTCACCAGTCGGATCGGTTTGGCGTGCATTATATTCCAACACCACCTGGAAAACCTCGGCCGGAGAACTCGCCACCTGGGTGCCGCCAAATTGCAGGTTATTATCCATCTGTTTGAAATCCATCCCAAGTCCCACCTCATGGTGAATGCCCATGGGTTCGCGAATCGGATTGAGCCACGTCCGCTCGTGGTTGATGCCCAGCGGTTGGGTCAACTGCGTCGCACCAAGCATGCCGGGCAGTTCGAGATAATGCCGCCCCCCGATAATGGAACTCGTACCGCCAACATCTGTGGGTATCGCGCCAAACATAATCGACGTGGTACTGGTGGCATAAGCAGCGAACAACTCGGTAAACTGGCTGAATCCACGATCTTTCCAGGGAATCTGATAATTCAACGACAAGCCCTCTAACTCGGTAGGCTTCAATGCACTGAAGAATTGAATTCCCATCTCATGGTCCTTGCCCAAACCAAGGGCATCATACCACGCGCCCCCCAGGAACATGCGGTTAGTTCCGGTCTGCTCACTGAGGGAATTGTCAACGCCTGCAAAAAATTTCAAGGGCCGCTTCTCGTCGACTTCAAACGTCAGATTCGTCGTCCCGACCACGTTGGCAGCCGGCTGGGAGAAACTCACCGACACATCCCGGAATGGATGGGGCACAGGCCGGTCCATGCGAACCCAGGGGCTGCGATTAAAGCCGGTGATTTGCGCCTGAATCTCTTCAGTATCCACGATCCGGCCTTGAAGGTGGGAAGCGCGTGGCAGCATCTCGGCACTCAGATTTTCGGTTTTGTAGGGGGTGGCATACCATGAATCCCACCAATTTGTGTTCTGTGCCTTTTTCTTACGAAAGGCAAGCTCGCCGACCCTGCCCTCGACAATTGAGATGACCACCTTGTCACTATAGATCGTCTGCTTAGGGATATACACATGAGTCATCGGCCGGTGATGCTTGCGGTAATGCTCTTCGATGATCCCAACCATATCCTGCAAATCCTGGAAAGTGGCAGGCTTGGCAGCGCTGATGTATTTGCCAAGCGCCGCATGCAGTCCAGCCCGCTCGGGTGTGTGGAGCCCACCATCGAACACCACGCCACCGCCAAGCTTCTCCTTGTCCCCGGCCTCAAATGTTTTTGGATCCTTTTCCGCTTTATTGCGTGTATCGGCCACCAGCGATATACCAGCCAACGCCACCGGCTCCACGTCCAACGAAACGGAATCCTGTTTTTGCGTAAAAGGGCTTGCCAGCAAGAGTTTCATTTTCTCTGTGTCCACCTCGTGATTCGTGCGCGGTTCCTGGGCAGCTACGGGTGGGGCTTTGGCAGCTACGGGTGGGGCCTGCTCTTTTTTCTCAGTGGCGGACGCGGGTTTCTTGGCTGTTTCCACGCCTTTTACTCGGGCCTTCTCACCCTTGGTCTTCACCCCGGATTTGGCAACCCGACTCGTGGTCTCAGGCTTCTGCCCTGTACCTGTCGCTTCTGCCGTTGCAGTCTTGCCGTCATTGGGGGCAACATCCTGGGCTTCCGCCATCGAGTATGATGCCACCAACAGAGCCGCAAGGGGTGAGATCTTCAGTAGTTTACGATTCATGATTTGTAGGGGTGAAAAATTATTACTTCAACAACAGATTCGACCATTCCGACCCGGTGGCGCGGTAATAATACAGCGGGAATGGCGTCTGATGCTTATTCTTATCATACTCCTCGTATTGATAACCGATCGTCCAGAACGGTCCGTAATAACTCGGGTTACGATCTATGCTGTCAACAGCTCCACCTCCAACGGTAGCGGAGTTGATCTCGATGGAGGGAACGTCTTTCGCCACCTTCTTCAGGAAGCTTCGCGCCAACTCAGCGGCATCCGAAATGGCGATATCAACGAATGGCGCCCCGGTGAAGAACACCGCCGTGTCGCCATTCAAGCCCTGGAGATTGCCCAGAGAGTTCACCCCGAAATCCGCCAGAATCCCATCCACACTTGCGCTTCCGCTGCTGCCAAATCCAAAGTTGAACTGGAGGTTGCGCACCGGGTCTCCGGCGGAATTGATCGGTCTGATATAACTCCCCAGCGGCGTTTGCACATTCTGCAAGGAGTTGGCAAATATATACGTGTTGGTGGCCACCCCATCAAAGTCGCCAATCGGCACCACTTCGCTGATGGTTTCCGGTGGCGTCACATTGCCGCTAAACTCGTTCACTCCAGCCACCCCTTGGACGGCTCCAGCGATCAGAATGGCCCTGCCACCAACCGTGCTGCCAGATATTGTCGTTTGGCCAGGCCCGGTATTGCCCAGTCTCATCCCGCCAGTAGTGGCAATCACAAAGCCGGTACCAGTGAAGTGGTTAGTGCCCACAAGCATCAACCCCTGATTCGCTCCATTCGTATTTCCGTTGTCTTTGATCGCCACGTTCGCCGCTGTCACCACCGTCAGCCGGTTGAAGGAATTGTTGTTATTTGTTAGGACAATGTTTCCAAGAGCACTCAGTGTCGTTAGATTCGGCACCGTCAGCGTGGCTGCCGCGTCTTCCTGGATACTTCCGCCAGACGAGCCCAGCACCAGGTTGCTCGCTGTATTGATTCCAACCAACATGCAGCTCGAATCTGCCAGCACCGACACCACACCTGGCGCACTAAATGTTAGCGTGCCGAAGTTAGCAGTGCCCGCCGGGCCGATGTTGATGCTCGGGGCGCTGAAGGAGGCGTTGCCACCCACGTTCAGCACGTCCGAGGCGATGTCATTGAGGGTGATCACTCCAGGTGCAGTCATCGTCGCATTGCTAGTGACGATCAGGCTCGTGCCATTTGCATCCGTAAGCGTTCCGGTTGTTATTAGATTCAGGCTGCCAACCACACTGGTGTTGGCCAATTGCGTGTCCGAATCCTCTTGTACCGAAACCGCACCGGGCGAGTTTAACGTCAGCGATCCGAAGTTCGCAATGCCCGCCGCACCGATCGTGATCGTCGCACCGCTGAAGGAAGCGTTGGCCCCAACGCTCAGCACATCTGTGGCCGTGTCGTTGAGGGTGATCGCACCCGTGGCTGTCATGGC
>JBAXOP010000121.1:0-14790 GCA_037133195.1 Verrucomicrobiota bacterium
CCTCCGACCTCCGACCTCCGACCCAAATGTCAACGATCCCCAATAGAATTGCCTCCGTCTTCCAGCAACTCAGGCATGCCAGTGTTGCGTACTTGCTGCCGCTGCTCATGAGCCTGGCGATTTCCGCTAGAGTCCATGCCCTGGATTTCACTTACACGATTTCCAACAATACGGTCACCATCACCGGCTACACCGGCAGCGGCGGCGCGGTGACCATCCCCGCCACCATCAATGGCCTGCCGGTCACCAGCATCGGATACAGTGCCTTCTATAATAATAAGGACATACTGACGAGCGTCACGATCCCCGCCAGCGTCAGCAGCATCGGCGACTCCGCGTTCGATTACTGCACCAGCCTGACGGCGATCACGGTTGATGTCACCAATTCCACCTATGCGAGCCTAGCCGGGGTGTTGTTCGATAAGAGCCTGACCACCCTCATCCAATGTCCTAATGGCAAGACCGGCATCTACGCGATTGCAAGCTCAGTCACCAGTATCGGCGACCGGGCATTCTATTACTGCACCGGCCTAACGAGCGTTACGATTCCCGCTGGCGTCACCAGCATAGGCAGCCACGCGTTCCAATTCTGCAGCAAACTGACGAGTGCCAGTTTCATGAGTAAGGCACCCACCATGGGCTCAAGTGTGTTCAGCTACGTGGCCAGCGGCTTTATAGTGTATTATTACAATGGGAGGAATTTTACTTCGCCGACGTGGAATGGCTACACCTCGGTGGGCCAGGCCGCGCCGATCATCGCGCTGGAACAACCAGCCGGCACCGCTGTGGCGGTTGGGGGAGTGAGCAACTTCGGTACGTATGCCATGGGAGATTTCACTAGCAAGGTATTCACGCTCCGCAATACCGGCGATGCGGCGCTCACCGGTATCACGATCACTCAGGACGGTTCTAACAGTGGCGATTTCACCGTGGGTGCGCCGGGTGCGACCACCATCGCACCGGGTGCGAGCACCACGTTCAGCGTCACCTACGCGCCCACGGCGACTGGAACGCGCATCGCGGCCATCCACATTGCCAGCAACTCGCCGGACAAGAACCCATACAACATCAATCTAACCGGCACCGGCACGCCGACGCCGCCCTTCACCTTCACCTCAAGCGGCAGCGCGATCACCATCACGGGCTACACCGGCTCCGGCGGCAACGCGGTTGTCCCGGCCACCATGGCCGGACTGCCGGTCACCACCATCGCGGCCAATGCATTTCTAAATAACACCCTTCTAACCGGCGTCTCGATACCCGCCAGTGTGACGAGCATCGGCAATTCCGCATTCAGCGGCTGCAGCGGGCTGACGGGCGTGTATTTCCTGGGCAGCGTGCCGTCCCTTGGCACAACGGTGTTCCTGGGCGACACCACGGCGCTCGCCTATTACCTGCCATCAGTCAGCGGCTGGGGCGCAACCGTGGGCGGCTTGACCACCGTGCCGGTGAGCTATACCTCTACCACCTCTAACGGCGCGATCGCCATCACCGGTTATACCGGCAGCGGCGGGGTGGTGTCGGTTCCCGCGATGATCAATGCCCAACCGGTCACTAGCATCGGTTCGTGGGCGTTCGCACGCTGCGCCACGGTGACGAGCGTGGTGATTCCCAACGGCGTGACGAGCATCGGCGACCACGCGTTCTATCAATGCAGCGGGATGACCGGAGTGACGCTGCCCGCCAGCTTGACCTCGATCGGCGACGATGCGTTCTTCCTGCTTGGCGGGCTAGCCAGCGTGACGATTCCGGCTGGTGTCACCAGCATCGGGGTGCAGGCATTCGCCGGTTGCGGCGGTCTGACGGCCATCAGCGTGGATGCCGCCAATGCGAGCTATAGCAGCCTCAACGGTGTGCTTTTCAATAAAGCGCAATCTCTGCTGATCCAGTATCCGGCGGGTAAGTCCATCCCTTATACGGTTCCCCCAGGCGTGACTAACATCGGTGATTTCGCATTCTACAATTGCCTCGGCCTCACCGGCGTGACGTTTCCCGCCGGCCTGCTCAGCATCGGCAACGGGGCGTTCGAGTCATGCGGCGCAATCACCAGCATCACCCTGCCAGCAGGCATGACCCGCATCGGCGACCAGGCATTCTCCGGTTGTGGCGGGCTGACCAGCCTGTCGCTGCCTGATAGTATCACCTACATCGGCGATATGGCGTTCGCAAGTTGCGTTGGACTGTCACGCGTGACTCTACCTGCCAGCCTGACGAGTATCGGGATGATGGCATTCGCAAGTTGCAGCGGCTTGACCAGCGTGACCATTCCCGCCACCGTGAAACAAATCGGGAGTTATGCGTTCTATGGTGACGGCAACCTCGTCAGAGCCTATTTTCTGGGTAATGCGCCTGCCATGGGATACAGCGCGTTCGATTCCGCCGCCAGTGGCTTCACGGTCTCGTTCCACAGCAGCGTGACTGGCTTCACCACGCCCGCCTGGGCCGGCTATCAGGCGGTCAATGCGGATACCGCATCCCTGTTCACCAACTGGCTGCTCGCCCATAACCTCCCCATTGATGCCGACCCTCTATCCGATCCCAATGGCGACGGCGTCAGCCTCGTCATGGCCTACGCCCTCAACCTGGACCCGAACCTCAACCTGAGCGGCAGCATGCCCAAATCGCTCATTGTCGGCAACCAATTGCGGCTCACCTACTATGCTGGAAATCCAGACGTTAGCTATACCGTAGAGGCGAGCAGCGACCTGCAATCCTGGAGTGCCGGTAATGTGATTCTCACCGCCCTGGATGCCAACCACCTCCGCACGGCAACCGTCACCATCACTGGAAGCCCGCGCTTCCTACGTCTCGGAGTGGCGTATTGAGTGGTACCTTCTCAAAGCCGCCCTTGACCACGGAATCTATCCAGCAGGCAAGGAGATTACTGAGTCGTAAATGGCTTTTCAGAACTAGGAAATTCAGGTGGGTTCCAGCCCGCGCTCGGTAGCGTGGCGGCCGAGGAATTCCTCGGCGAGGGCGCGGTAGGCTTGGCTGCCGATGCCCGAGGGGTCGTGCTCGAAGATCGTCTTGCCGTGGCTGGGGCTTTCGCCAATACGGATGGTTCGCGGAATTATAGTGCGGTAAATTTGCGCCGGGAAAAACTTACTAACCTCCTCGACGACTTGCCGTGATAGCAGGGTGCGCCCGTCGTACATGGTCATGACAATGCCTTCGAGGCGAATATCCACGTTGGCATTGGAGGAGCGGATTTGATCAATGATGTGGACGATTTTGGCGAGACCTTCGAGGCCAAACCACTCGCATTGGAGCGGAATGAGGATTTCATCAGCGGCGGCCAGCGCCGAGGTCATCAGCACGCCTAACGATGGCGGGGTGTCCAGGATGCAGTAATCGAACAAGTCGTTGGGCTTGAGTGCCTGGAGGATGCCGCGCAGCCGAGTGAGGTGGTCATCACTGCGTGCCAGTTCGATTTCCACTCCGGCGAGGTCCATTTCCGAGGGGACAAGCGACAGGTTGGAGCGGCCGCTGGGGAGGATTTGGTGGGCGACAGTGGTTTCGCCGATGAGCACCGGATACATGCTGCATCCCTCAGGCGCTTCGATACCCAGGCCGCTGGTGCAATTGGCTTGTGGGTCCAAATCGAGCAGCAGCACGCGTTGGCCCCGCAGCGCGAGCGCGGCGGAGAGGTTGATGGCGGTGGTGGTTTTACCCACGCCGCCTTTTTGATTGGCGATGGCTACGACTTTCATGGATGCGACGTGAGTGTTCAGGCAACTGACCGGCAATGCAATGAAAACCGCCAGGGCTGTCGCTAAATCCACCGGAGCCATTTTTGCCCGGAAATTCGGATTTTTCAGTCCCACAAGTGAAATTGAATAAACCGGTCCTTCGTTTTCGCAATTTGACGATCAGGCGCTCACAATGTCATCGCAACGCGGAGGCGTCAGGGTTCATTCATGGTCCGTCCTTCAGCGCCCCCCATAACCAGGTGTTCTGAGGCTGGTGCCTCTATCTGCGGGTGATGCCGATGATGGAAGTGAGTTTGGTGCAGGCAGAGGCGAGTGTGGGGTTGGCGCGGATTTGTGCCAGAGTCCAGGGCAGGCGGAAGCTCCAGTTGTGTGTGCCCCGGGTGCCTGGGCAGTTGATGCGGTCCGGGAGGCCGAAGAGTTCGGTGACTGTCAGGGCGACGTAGCGGGCCGAGGAGGCGAAAAGCACCTTGAAGAGACGCCATTGGATACCCTCAGTGAAGCGCGGCCACTGGCCGTTGCTAGGAATGGGAATGTCGGCGAATTCCGCCAGGATGCGCAATGCATTATTGGCGTTGCGAGCGGCGTCCGCCTCTTCTTTGTTAGTATAATGGCCGTAGTGGAGGTTGGTGGCGTTGTGGCAGGCATTCCAGTGAGCGCACAGCGGATCGTGATCGTGGGTGGAATAGGTGGCGAAGCTGCATTCTGGGAACGACTCGCCGCGCAGTGGGTGGCCATGCTCGTTGCAATCCCAGTGGGGGATGCGGAACCCGGCGATGCCCAACTTGGCGAGGTGCGGGCGCACATAATCCGGCACCCAGCCGAGGTCTTCCGCGACGATTTCGTTAGCACCGGCCGCCTCAATGATCGCCCGCAACCGCACGTCGCCATCGCGGCAGTTGGCGGCACGGTTGTCGGCTGTGTCGTCGGGGCGTTTGAACCAATGCGGCAGCCGGCCACCGGTGATGGCAGCGGCCTCATCGTGGTTGAGGCAGGCGAATTCGGAATTGCGTTCGGGCCGCCATGGGAAAGCGTAGATGCGGTAGAAGCCGAGGATATGATCGATGCGGAAGATGCTGAAAATTTCGGTGAGGCAACGGATGCGTTGTTTCCACCAAGGGAATGCCTGCGCCTCCATCTCATCCCAGCGATACAGGGGGATGCCCCAATTTTGCCCCCATTGCTGGAGGAAGCGGTCATGGACGAACATGCTTTCAGGTGGCGAGCCGCCCCACCAATCGAGATGGAATGAATCGCGAGCGAAAAAAGCATCACTGGAATGCCAACTCACGCCAATGGGCACATCGCCCATCAGTTTGACTCCGCGGCTATCCGCGTGGTCTCGCAGGGCACGCCACTGGCGGAAGCACAGCCATTGGACGAAGGCATAATAACCGAGTCGGTAAGCTACGGCAGGGGCATCGGCGGCACGCTGGCGGGCAAGGAATGAGCGGGCTTTTTCCGGGGTTTGGCAGGAATCTGGCCATTGGTCCCAGGTGAGGGACTCGCCATGGCATTCCATCAGCCAGCGAAACAGACAGTAATTGTCCAACCATCCGGCCTCGGTGCGGCCAAAGCATGCAAACTCTTCGCGTAAGTCGGGCGCAGCCTCCTCAAAACGCGACCATGCCAGCTCTAACAGTGTTCGCTTGGCTAGCCGCACCGCGGGGTAATCAACGAGGCGGGCGGCGCGTACGTCGGCGAGATCGAAGCGGGCGGTGGCGACTTCTGCGGCGCAAAGGCCGGGGATTTCGCCGGCTTCTATGGCCAGATAGATGGGGTCCAGTGCGATGGAGGACAGTGCGCTGTAGGGGCATTCCTCGGTGCCGTTTTCATTGATGGGAAGGAGTTGGAGAAAGCCGACGTGATGTTCGGCGGCCCAATCGATCCATTCGCGCAGGGCCAGCGTATCGCCGATACCGAGGTCGCCCTTGCGTCGCAGTGAAAAGGCGGGGAGGAGGATGCCGGCGCTGCGTTTGTGAGAGGATTTCACACGGTCTGTGGTTGCTGGCTTTGTTGGTGGAGGCGTTTGAGCACGGCCGGGGGCATGGGTGAAGGATCGGGGTAATCAAACACCGCGCCATCATAGTTGCGCAAGGTGAGTTTGCCGGGTGCACTATCGATGATGTATTGCGGGTTGAGCGGGATTTTGCCGCCGCCGCCGGGCCCATCGATCACGAATTGCGGGATGGCGTAACCGGTGGTGTGGCCGCGCAGGCCCTCGATAATGGCGATGCCATCGGCCACGGGGGTGCGCAGGTGAGCGGAGCCATTGATCAGGTCGCATTGATAGAGATAATAGGGTCGCACGCGGCACATCAGCAACTTGTGGACCAATGCTTGCTGGACCTCCACCGAGTCGTTGACGCCGCGCAGCAACACCGATTGGTTGCCTAGCGGAATACCAGCATCGGCCAAGCGGCCGAGGGCATCGCGGACCTCGGAGGTCAACTCGCGCGGATGGTTCGTATGAATCGACAAAAACAATGGGTGGTGCTTTTTGAGCATAGCACACAATTGGGGAGAGATGCGCTGTGGCATGAAAATCGGGATACGAGTGCCGATACGCAGGAACTCAATGTGCGGAATACTCCGCAAACGGGTGAGGATGCGGTCGAGTCGCTCGTCGGAAAATATCAGTGGATCGCCGCCGGAGAGCAGCACGTCACGCACCTGTGGGTTGCGTTCCAGGTATTTGAAAGCAGCCTCCCACTGGGTTTCGAGATGTTGCTCGCCCACTCCGGATACCACCCGCGAGCGGGTGCAATAGCGGCAGTACGAGGCGCAGCGGTCTGTTACCAAAAATAACACCCGGTCTGGATAGCGGTGGACCAAGCCGGGCACCGGCATGTGGGAATCCTCGCCGCAGGGGTCGGTGAATTCTTCAGGCGCGTTCCAGCCTTCCTCGATGCGCGGAATGACTTGCCGGCGAATCGGACAATCCGGATCATCGCGATCGATCAGATTGAAAAAATGTGGGGTGATAGACATGGCCAGCTTGTTGCCAGCCAACAGGACACCGGCGCGCTCGATGTCGGTTAGTACCAAGCGTGCCTCCAGATCCGCCAAGGAATCGACGCGGTTGCGCAGTTGCCAGCGGGCCTCATGCCAATTTTCCATGGCTTCGGCCGGCCAATAACCGGGAGCATGCGAGCGAAAGGTGACGTCAGACATGGCGGTAGCGACGTGGTGTTACTTGTTAGACGCATCAACGTCCGTGTCGGTTTCCACCTCGGTTTCGGGCTCAGTTTCCACCTCGATTTCCTTGCGCCAAGCGAGTGAGAGCCACGGGCGGATCATGCCATAGATGAGATAGGAGCTGAACACCACCACCGGGGTGATGTAGTGGAATTTGACAGCGAGCACCAAGATCAGGGCGGCGATAACCAGCGCGCCCAAGGTGCCGCGTGTGCGCCAGCCGACTTTTTTGAAGCTGGGGTAGCGCACATTGCTGATCATGAGCCACGACAGGCCGAGCATGGCGCCGGCCAGGGCGTATTTCCACGGGCCGAGTTCGCGGTCGTTGTCATAGATTTGGATAATCAAAAACGTCAGCGACGCGATGAAACCCGCCGCCATGGGGATGGGGATGCCGCGGAAATCGTTTGATGCACCAGGCTTTTTGGGTAGCGCGGCGAGGCAATTGAAGCGGGCCAGGCGCATTGCTCCGCACAGAAGATAGACAAAGGCGATTCCCCAGCCGATGTCGCCCAGCGGAAATAACACCGCCTTGGATACTAACATCGCCGGGGCCATCCCGAATGACACGATATCGGCGAGCGAATCGAATTCGCGGCCAAACGGCGATTCATGCCCGCCCAAGCGTGCTAGGCGCCCGTCCAACAAATCAAACAGGCACGAGCCGAAAATCAGCAGAATGGCGTATTCGTAGTATTGCCGCGAAATTTCGAAATACTCCTTGGCTGGCAGCGGCAGGCCGTAGGGCATTTTTTGCGCTTCCACCTGCACCTCGATGAGTCCTTTCAAAATCATCAGCACAGCGAAAAATCCGCAGGCTAAGTTGCCCGCCGTCATTAAATTGGGCAAAAAGTAGATTTTCGGTTCGTCCGGGTCGCGTTGTCTGGCCATGCGGGGGGAAAGTCGCACAAATCTGGCGAAAAAACAGTCCAATTTCGCCCTTATTTCAGGGATAAGAGGACGGATCACGGCTTAGGGTGCCGGATTTTTTGAGGCGTTCCGCACCCGTTTGATGCGGAAGGTGACGGTCGGATCGCCATTCATGGCATAAACGGCAATGGGTTTTAAAGTATTGTCCTTAGATTTTTCATCATTCTTTAGGTCTTCATAATAGCACATACTCAAAATTTGGGTGGGGTCGTCGGTGTTGTCGTTGATGGCCCATTCCTTGGTTTTGGGGGATGGTTTCATGGTATTCAAATCCTGCAAAGTGGGCAGGGCGTAGTGATCGCCGCCATTTTTGGGGAGATACTTATCGGTCAGCCAGTTGCAGAAATTCGTGGCGGTGACGGCGTTGATTCCGTAAATGGATCCCTTGACATTTAGGCCCCCCAAATCTTTGGCGGTGGTGTTGAGGGCCTTGGCAAAGCACTCGAATACCTCATACGGGACGGGCATGTCTGCCACTTTACCCGTAGCGGGGAGGAGTTTCTGCTGCTCATCCGTCAATGCAGCGGGTGATTTCTGCAACATGGAATAGGCGAAGCCGCCGCCGAGGCCGAGGACCATGGCGACGAGCAGGCCGATGAGCAGGGGGCGCAGGGAGGCACCCTGGCGCTCTTTTTCGGTAGCAACGGTGCGCTTTAGCTGGTCATTTTGTTGGGACAGTTTGGCGACATGTTGGCGGGATTTTTCGAGTTCGCCCGTTTGATTTTGCAGGCGTTTCTCACTTTCATCGCGTGCCAGGACGAGCGCCTTTTCCTTGGCTTCGGCGGATTTTCTGAGTTGTTCGTTGAGTTGATCCGCCTCGCGGCGCAAGTTGGCGGTGGCGAGTTGTGTTGCCTGTTCGGCTTCCTTGCGGGCGGTTTGTGCCAAGCGTTCTGCCTCATTTTTGGCCGTGCGCACTGCTTGTTCGGCTTCCTTGCGGGTCGCCTGCACCGCTTGTTCGGCTTCCTTGCGGGTCGCCTGCACTGCTTGTTCGGCTTCCTTGCGGGCAGCTTGTTCAGCTTCCTTGCGGGCCGCCACCACCGCCAGTTCGGTCTCCTTGCGAGCGGTCTGTTCGGCTTCCTTGCGGGCGGCCATTACGGCTTGTTCGCTCTCCTTGCGGCTCGTTTGCACCGCCAGTTCGGTCTCCTTTCGGGCGGCCAGCACCCATTGCTCGGCGTCTTTGCGAGCGGCCTGCAGCTTGGTTTCCAGTTCGGTGATTTTCTGTTGGGCTGCCTGTTGCGCCTGTTTCACTTGCGCGTCGCCGCCGGATTTGGCGGCATTCAAATCCTGCTGGGACTTGGCCAATTTTTCCTCGGCGAGGGCGATGCGCTTGGCGGCATCCTGCTGGAATGTTTTCAGCGCGGCATCGCCGCCTTGCAGAGCGGCATCGCGTTCGGCGGTGGTGGTTTTGAGAGCGGCGGTGACCTCCGCCTCCTTGTTGTGTGCGGCCCGCAGCATCTCTTCCAAGTTGCTGATGCCTTCCTGAGCCTGGTTGATTTCGTGCTGGAGCGTGGCGAGTTGTTGGCGGGCTTGCTGCAATTCCGCTGCGGCCTGATGATCTGATGATTCGGATGATTGGGTCAGGGTGATGATCTGGGTTTCCAGCTCATTGATACGCTCGCCTTGGAGGGAAACCTTGGCCTCCAACTCGGTGTTGCTACCGGATTGGAAGCCGAGCGCCGCAGCCACCGCCCGCATGCTCTGCGGGCGGTCCTCAGGTCGCTTGGCCAGACAGGCGGCCACCACTTGCTCCCACTCGTCTGGGGGCGGAGGCATGTGCAAGCCGAGGTCGAGGATGCGTTTTTCCATCGAGGGTGGCACGATCTCGCGGATCTGCACCTTGATCTGCTCAAAGCCGCCATCATAGAATGGGGGGCGGCCGGTGATGAGTTCGTAAATGGTGGCACCCACCGCGTAGATATCATCCAGCGGCGAGGCCGCGGCACCGGAAATCTGTTCCCACGGCATGTAGGGCAGGGTACCCATGTTGCCTTTACTGTCGCCGGCTTTGCTCTGGTCGCGGGACAGCATCATGGTGTGCTGGCGCAGTCGCTGGGAGATACCGAAGTCGGTGATATAGACTTTTTCGCCGCCGTCGCGCTTTTCGAGCATCAAGTTTTTCGGCTTGATGTCGCGGTGGACCATGCGGGCATCCTCGTGGGCGTAGCGCAGCGCGTCGCAGAGTTGGGCGGTCCAATCGCGGATAGCATCCACAGTGTATGGCCGGATCGCGCGGCGGAACCCGGAGGTTTCCGATTCATATCGCCATTCATCGAGATTTTTGCCCCGGACATATTGCATCGAGATGCCCCACTTGCCGCCGCCTTCATGAAAATCATGGATCCGCACAATGTTCGGATGGGTCAGGTCCATCGCCTGGCGGGTCTCCTGGATGATGTCCTCACGGGCTGCGGGGTCGCGCAGAATGCTCTCCAGCGGAATCTTGAGTGCCACCTCCCGCTCCATCAACTCGTCGCGTACCAAGTGAATGCGCCCCGTGCCGCCTTCGCCGATGATACTGCTGCCGGTGCTGCGGGCAATCAGGCAACGGAAGCGCCCAAAATACACCTCGCCATCGGTGTAGGCGGGACGCAGCGGCGGAAACTTGATTCCGACTTCGTTGTGGAGATGGAATTCTACTTCCGCCATGGACCGGGGAGGGGCTGCAAGGTGATGGCTAATTTCATCTGGTGGTGGGGCGGCATGGCGGTTGGGGGATTTACGGCTGCTTGATTACCAGTCCGTCGGTCACCAACCGATAGGCAAACTTTTCCGGCGGGAGATTTGCCCGTTTTTTTAGTTCTTCGTTAGCCATATCTTTCCTTACTTTTTCGTTAAAGTCTTTTCGTTTCTGACCGATTAAAGTTAGATCCTCACCTTTAGGAAGGGCCGCTATTCGTTTCTCCATTTCAACCTTACAAGCAGCTATGTTGGCTGGTATTTTAAGCCATTGGTTCATGTCAAACGGCTGCGTAGTATTTTTCAATCTTGTTGGCTTGTCAGAAGCCTGTAGCCACATTTCGGGTTTCAGCCATTTGTCCTCTGTCGATGTGTCCGACATGCCAATGACTAAGCGTTCCTTTTTATCAAAAACATACTCTCCGAGGCCATCGTCCATATTTTTGATGGCAATTTTATCCTTGATTTTATAGGTCAACAGCCATTCTTCCACGGTTGGTTCCTTGAAGGTCAATTCAAGGTTCATCTCCTTGTTCTTGATGGCATTTTTTGGCGGACCACCAGGCAGCGGCCATTTGACCTCTGGGAATTCCTCTGTGGAAAACCAGAGTTGCTTGTCATCCACACACCGGAACTCACAGTCTTTCCCATCGATGGAGACGGTGATTTTCTCGTCTGAAGGCCTCAAATTGAGAACATCCCTGGGTATCGAATTCAGCGCGTATTGCTTCTTTAAATCCAATTTTTCCAAGACGCTGCGTCGGGTGTTGGCGGCGTTGCGTTGCGGTAGTTCGGCTAACAAATCGCTCTTGATCTTAGATACAACTTCAACACTCCAATTGAGCCATTTATCTTGCTTGTCAAGCACCTTGGTATCTTCGTATTGCTTCTTGAATTCATCCCACCGCTTATTGTTGCTACTGACTGTCGGGGCCTCCGAGTTGTATAGAATGGTGTCATGGTGTTTTGCGGCGATGCACTCGATATCCAGTTTATAGTTCTCCTTAGGGGCGAACTGGCGAGCCCCGAGCGCGCAAACACCGAATAAGCTGGCGCTAGCCGCTAGACTCATGAGTAAGATGATGAGCGAATTAAGCTGAGGCATGTAAAAGCCAATTATGGGTTTTGGAGCTTAGATAATTCAGCAATAAGTGAAAGTCTTGCCTTTTC
Source organism: Verrucomicrobiota bacterium (assembly GCA_037133195.1). Classification (GTDB taxonomy): domain Bacteria; phylum Verrucomicrobiota; class Verrucomicrobiia; order Verrucomicrobiales; family Akkermansiaceae; genus Luteolibacter. Next base: position 11,682 of record JBAXOP010000121.1, read on the forward strand.
TGCTTCGACTAACATCTTTGCATGTTCCTTTTCACGCAGGCTGAAATCAGCGTATATTTTGATGCGATCATCCCACCCGAGTTTAGAGTCCTTAATATTGTCTTGGAGTTGATTGCATGCTAACGTCTTAACTCCCAGAGCTTTGAACTCAGGTGGCTCAAGCGCACTCTGTAGCCAGTCTCCGAAGGTCTGGTCCCGGATTTTTCCCTGCTTGTAGGTATTCAGGTCGTTCTGGAGATCTTGTGGTGTTAGTTTGTCATTCTTCTCTTTCTCAAACAGTGCCTTATTGTGGAGGTGGGCTGTCCACGACGCCTCTTTTTCCTTGTAAGATTTCAGCCAAGAATCGTAGCTCTGGGCCTTCTCGTCGGGGATAATCAGGTAGCACGCGGCGGGGCTTGTCGCGGGCTTGGGGCGGAGCCTGCCCAAGCTGGCACCACCCGCGAAGCAGAGCAGGAAGGCCGGCAGCAGTGGCAGGAATTTTTTCATGGGCGGGTGGCTGGCGGTTTTCCTAGCGTAGAGGGGCTGGGGTGTCAAACCAATTGGCGGGCAACCCATTGGCCCGGCTATTCCGCACGACGACAGTAAGGTCGTCGCTCCTATTGCAGCCCAGCCAGGTGAGTCGGAAGTTCAAGGTAAAATAGGGTTGTTGTTGTTGCGAATTTCTCTCAGTAAAACCATCGGCCGTTGGCGGTTTTTTCTTTTTCATGAATAATTCTTCTCTAATTTTTTTTTCCTTTACAGTGGGAATTTGAGTTAGTAAAGACGCGCTGAGCGTGACAGAATTTTCCCCCTCAATCCTATGAAACTATCCAAAAGAATCGCATTTAGTGCCAGAGTTAGTTTGACGTTTTATTTTTCGATGGCAGCTGTGGCGAAAGCAAACCCGACGGATGGGGTGGTGGCAGCAGGGGGAGCGAGCATGGCCACGGCAGGGAGTGCCTTGAATATCACGACGGCGACTGACAAGACGATCATCAATTGGGGATCGTTTTCGATTGGCAGCGGGCAGGTCACCAATTTCATTCAACCTGGAGCCAGTTCTGCGGTGCTCAACCGGGTGATAGGCAGCATGCCCTCGGAGATAGCCGGGCAATTGTTGTCCAATGGGCGGGTGGCCTTGCTCAACTCGAACGGTATTTTCATCACCCAGTCCGGATCGATCAACACCAATGGGTTTACCGCCTCCACCCTCAACCTCAGCGACGCGCAATTCATGGGTAACGGCGGGCTCACCTTCAAGGGCGACTCCGAGGCGGTGGTCAGCAATGCCGGCACGATTTTGGCCCGCCAGGGCGACGTGTTTCTCATCGGCAAAACCGTCAATAATTCCGGCCATATCGAAGCACTCAACGGGAATGTCGCGCTAGCGGCCGGCTCGGATATCACGCTGCAAAAGGCGGGAGATGGCCGCATGTCCGTGACCATAGCCGGTAGCAGCAAGAAAGGCACGGTCACGCATAGCGGCACGATCAAGGCGGTGCAGCAGCAATTGCGCGACAATGGCGGCAATCCCTACGTGCTGGGGATGAATGTGGACCACAGTGCGGAAATGACACCGGCTGATTTTGCCAATGCTCAGGTTATTATCGACGCTGGTGCGGGTAAGGCCGAGGTTTCCGGCAGCATTCAAGCCGGCACGCAGGCGGCGGGCGGTGCTATCCAAGTTTCCGGTGCCAGTGTGACGCTGCGTTCCGGTGCCAATCTTGACGTCAGTGGAGATTTCAAAGGAGGCACCATCCAGGTGGGTGGCGGTTTCCAGGGCAAGGACACCTCGGTCGCCAACTCGCAATTCAGCTCGGTCGAACTGGGTGCCACCCTTAGCGCCGACGCCCGCCTCTCGGGTAATGGCGGCAACGTCGTCGTCTGGGCCGACCAAGCCACCGGCTTCCAGGGTTCCATTTCCGCCAAGGGCGGCTCGCTCAGTGGCGATGGCGGTTTTGTGGAGGTGTCCGGCAAACAGTGGCTCTCATTCCAAGGCACCGTCAGCACGCTGGCCCCCAATGGCAAGGTGGGCACGTTGCTGTTGGATCCATCGGATATTACCATCAGCACTGACCCTGACTCAGATATTTCAGTGCCTCCCACTTTCACATTCACTGGCACAGGACCCGGTAACATTTCTAACTTGAACGTCACCACCTTGCTCAATGCTCTGAGTGGCGGTAACGTGGAGGTTACCACGGTTGGCTCGCCTGGCGCAAATTCTGGCGATATCACCGTAAACAATGCGATTTCTTGGAATAACGGTAGCAAACTGACGCTCACTGCGAGCAACCAGATTCAGGTCAATGCCGTGATCTCTAACACAGGTGGCGGGGATCTGGTGCTCTCTGGCCTTGGAGTTGGGGTCGCTTTCAATGCCAATGTCTCACTCTCTGGGGGCCTTCCTGGCACTTCCAATCTGAGCGTGAGCAGCATTTCGACGATTGGAGCCGACATTACAACGACCGGCACACAGACCTATACCGGTGCGGTGACTCTCAGCGGCGGCAATCGCATCCTGACGGGCACGACGATTCAGAACGTAAGCACGCTAGCTGGTGGAGGTAACGGGCTGGCAATCATCGGAAATGCTCTCGTTGACGGCGCAATTACAGGCGTGTCAAATCTTAGCGTTAGCGGCACTTCGGGCCTCGGTGCGGACGTCACGACCACTGGCACGCAGGTCTATACAGGTGGGGTGACACTCAGCGGCGGTGACCGTGTTCTGAGTGGATTATCAGTCCGCAACCTCAGTACGCTCATGGGCGGTAGCAACGGGTTGACGATCACGGGCAATGCGATTGTTGACGGAGCGATGACCGGATTGACGAGCCTCAGTGTGAGCGGCACTTCAGCGATTGGAGCGGACATCACAACTACAGCCACGCAGGTTTATACTGGCGTGGTGACCCTCGGCGGCGGCATCCGAACGCTCTCTGGCTCAACCCCAACCTTTACTGCTGGCATTTTGGGGGCAGGCAACGATTTGTCACTTGATTTCAGTGGTGTAACTAGTCTTGACGGAGCTTTGTTTACCGGCATCGGGAACCTGGCAACCGGCAATGGCGGTCTCACCCAGATCACGGGTAGTTTGACTACGACTGGCACGCAGACCTACAACGGCGCT
>JBAXOP010000122.1:0-14521 GCA_037133195.1 Verrucomicrobiota bacterium
CCTCGGCCGGGGTCATCATAGCCCTGATGCCCGCGGCTATCGTGATTCTTTTGGTAATATGGTGTCTGTTGTATAAGCTCACCCGCTATGTCTCCGTAGCGAGCATGGCCACCGTGGCGATTCTGCCGGTGGTCACGGTGTCCGGATCGTGTTATCGCGGGCGGATTCAGGACGGCACATGGAACAAGCCGCTGTTCGCGTTTTCGGTGGTGGTGGCGTTGCTTGGCATCTGGAAACACCGCTCCAACATCCAGCGCCTGCGCCTCGGCACCGAGCATAGATTTGAAAGAAGACGCAAGACGCAAGACTGCAAGACGCAAGACTGCAAGACGCAAGACGCAAGAGAAGAGCAGATGTAGAAGCGCTGCGCTATCCCCTCTTGTCTTGGGTCTTGCCGTCCTTGCGTCTTTTCCCAATAACCGATAACAATCCTTCCCCATGCCCATACCTTTCACATCAGCCGCGATTCTAGGCGCGGGTTCGCTCGGCACCGCGCTGGCCAAATTGCTCGGGCCCAAACTCGAGTCCATCGTGCTGGTATCCATCGAGGCCGAGTGCGTCGAGGGCATCAACCGCGAGCACCGCAATCCGAAGTATCTAACATCCATCGAATTGCCACCGCACGTCCGCGCCACCAGCGAGCATCGCGCGGCGCTGGGCCAACCGCTGGTCATCTTTGCGGTGCCTTCGGCGGCGATCCGCTCAGAGGCGGAAAAGCTCGCTGCGCTGGGATTGGCGACCGATGTGCCGCTGCTATCGTGCGGCAAGGGCATTGAACGCAATACCGGCGAGCGACTCAGCCAGATATTGCGCGACGTATTTCCGAACAATCCCATCGGCGTACTAACCGGCCCGAACCACGCCGAGGAAATCGCCATGGATCTGGTGACCTGCGCAGTGGTCGCCTCGAGCGACACGCGCTTGGCCGAGGCGCTACAGGAGTTGTTCACGTTACCGCATTTCCGTGTTTACACCAGTGACGACGTTGCCGGCATCGAACTCGGCGGCGCTGTGAAAAATGTCTATGCCATCGCCGCCGGTATGGCCCACGGACTCGGCCTCGGCGATAACGCGGTGGCCGCTCTAGTCACCCGCGCCCTCGCTGAAATGACCCGCCTCGGCGTGGCTCTCGGCGGCCGCCAGGAAACATTCGCCGGCCTCTCAGGTGTCGGCGACCTCATCGTCACCTGCTTTTCCGAACACTCACGCAACCACCGCGTCGGCCTCGCATTAGGTGCCGGCCAATCGCTCGATGAAGCGGTCGCCGCACTTGGCATGGTGGCCGAGGGCGTGCCCAACGCACTGTCGATTCACGACGCCGCACGCAAGGCCGGAGTGCGCACGCCAATCATCGACGCGGTGCACGCGATTCTCTATCAAGGCAAACCGGCCGCCGTCGCAATGCGCGAATTACTCGACCGCGACCCGCGCCCGGAGTGCAGTTAGGGTAAAGGTTTGGCCTGAGTCAGGCGCATGGCGACGAAATACAGGATACAAACCACGGCTACGGCCATAATGATCCAGAGCGCCTCATGCTTGACGGCCCCAATCAGAAGATCGAGTTTCGCGCCTTGGCCTTGTTTGAGTGCTTCCATTTGTTGGGGGTCGAGCTGGTTACCGACTTTTTGGCCGAGAGCGGCGAGGACCCAGCACCAGAGCGCGGAGCCGATGAGTGTGAGCACGCTGAACTTGGCAAAGCCCATGCCGATGAGTCCGGCAGGGATGGAGATCAAGTGGCGGATGACCGGCAACAATCTGGCGAAAAAGATCCCGCCGCCTTCGTAGCGATGCATGAAGCGCTCTGCCCGCAGCACTTTAGCCACCGGCATGAAACAGTATTTGCCGTAACGAAGCACCACCGGTCGCCCGACTAACAAGGCCACCCAATACGTGATAGCAGCGCCTAGCCACGAGCCAAAGGTACCAGCCACAATCACACCCATAAGGGTCATGCCGCCACTGCCTTGTGCCGCCAAAATCGCCGCCGGTGGGACGACTAATTCGCTGGGCACCGGGAAAATCGAGCTTTCCATCGCCATCAGAAGGACCACCCCTCCATAACCCCACTCATGCACCCAATGGAACCAAGTTTCTATCAAAGATTGCATCATACGTGCCGCAAAGGATGCGCGGAAATGCGCGGATGGCAAGACCGAAGCGCGCAAAGATGCACGAACCAACACTTGCCAAGTGTCGTGTAAGCCACAGACACCTGAGTAAGTTATTGCCAACTCCATCCCACCCCGGGTTCGGGGCTGGCGTTTTATTCCAGATAGGTCACGGGTGGCAGCGGCGGAAAGGAGCCTCCCGCAATCCTATAATAAGCGAACGGGCGCTGATTGGACCGGTCGATGAGCACGAGGATATCAGATCGAAAGTCCGCCGCAGTGCCGGAGCAACGGGAAAGCCTGAGAATAACGCAGCGGTCTCGATAGATAGAGGCGTGCACCGGGGTGGAGGCATCGTCCTCCAACCCCACCAAGCCGGCCAGCGCGCTGGCCACCGGCGGGCGCAATTTGACCATTTTTCCATCCGCGAGTACCCGCCCCTGGAGGAATTCATCGACTGGGGAGAGCAGGGATTTAGCCATGAGAGCCAGCGCCTCGTCCTTGGAGGGATAAGGTCCGTTGTACGCTTGCGCCGGGGGACCGAAGACATCACACATGAGCCGCACCGCAGCGTTAGATGTATGAAGGGTGAGCCATTCGCTTCCCTTCACCGGACAGGTGCCGACGTTGCGGGAGCAGCGGTTGGCGGAATCTGGGTTGTAGGATTCCATGTCTGGCAGATTCGGTGAATTCAGGACCGGAGCCCCACCCACATAGGCCGCCACCCCGGCGAGAAAAAACCCACTAACCGGGTTCAGGACCGCTGCCAGCACGAGGATCCACCGGGCACGCCGGCACCAAGCACGCCACAGTACGAGCGGCACAGCCACGATCACCAGATAGGATAGCGGCCCGAGCAATGCCAGAGCCCAACACACAGCGAGTAACAGCAGCAAGCGGAGCCATGGCCGACTCAATAGTTGTAGGAATTTTCTCATTTGATCGTTCTAACACCAATCCTCAAGAACCAGTCCATCAATGCGCCGGAAGGCCCGGATATTGGTGCGAGTAGCCGGTTTTGAATATCCTTGTTTCCATGCCGGTATGTATGCACACGTGGATGTAGCGTCAAAGACAAAGTGTCTCAGTTGCTGAACCCGGTGGAAAATGATTTGGCACATTTTGATGTTCTATCGAGGCTGTACCTCAGACACAAGACACGACACAAGACAGCACTGTGGAGCACACTAGCCACAAAAAAAAGCCGGCGCTCCCGTTAGAGAGTGCCGGCCTTCGGGTGGGGATGGGGTTATTCGGCAGGCGGGCCTTGGGCGGCTTGGACGGCTTCCGCCTTTTGATCGCGCAGCCAAGCGCGACGGCTCATTTTCACGCGGCCTTTTTCATCGACGCCGACACACTTGGCAGTGACGATATCGCCTTTTTTGACGACATCCTCGACGTTTTCGGTGCGTCCTTCGGCGAGTTCGGAGACATGGATGAGACCATCCTTGCCGGGGAGCACTTCCATGAACGCGCCAAACGCGGTGACGGAAACCACTTTACCGGTGTAGTTCTTATTGACCTCAATTTCCTGGAACATGCGCTCAATCATGTCCTTGGCCCGCAGCAAGCCTTCCTCCTTGGAAGCATAAATATGCACGGTGCCGTCGTCCTCGATATTGATCTCGGCGCCGGACTCAGCTTGGATGCCCTTGATGTTCTTGCCACCAGGCCCGATGAGTTCGCCGATACGATCCGGCGGAATTTTCACCGTGACGATGCGTGGGGCATGCGGGCTGAGTTCGTTAGGCGTGGTAATGCTCTCGGCCATTTTTTCCAATACCTTGCCGCGGCCGGCTTTGGCGATGTGGATAGCTTCCTCGAGCATGGCGAGGGGCAATCCCGGCAGCTTGAGGTCCAACTGATAACCGGTGACCCCTTCGCTGGTGCCACAGAGTTTGAAGTCCATGTCACCGTAGAAATCTTCCGATCCGATGATATCCAACAACATCTTGTATGACTTGAGCGCGCCTTGCTCGTTAGCTTCGGTGACCAAGCCGACGGAAATGCCGCTAACCGGACGGATGAGCGGTACCCCGGCATCCAACAACGCCATGGTGCCAGCGCAAACCGAGGCCATCGAAGTGGAACCATTGGACTCGGTGACTTCCGAAGACACGCGGATGGCGTAGGGGAAATCCGCTTCGTCGGGAATGACCGGTTCGATCGAGCGCTCAGCTAGCGAGCCATGGCCGATTTCGCGGCGATTGATACCACCCATGCGGCCGGTTTCGCCCACCGAGAACGGAGGGAAATTATAGTGGAGGATGAAGCGCTTGCTATCATCGCCGCCGCAATAGTTATCAAAGTTTTGCTTTTCATCGGCTGGGGCCAAGGTGGTGATGGCGAGCGCCTGGGTCTCGCCACGCGAGAACAAAGCGGAGCCGTGAACCCGCGGGAGGGTGCCCACTTCGCCGTAGAGCGGCCGCAAATCTCCGATGCTGCGACCATCGGCACGCAAGCCTTTTTCCATGATAGAAATGCGGAACGCCTTTTTCTGCAAGTATTCGAACGCCTGCTCGACATCAAAGTCGGTGGCCTCCGGCGCACGCTCCTTGATGGCGGCTTCCACTTCGTCACGCAAGGCACCGACTTTCTTGGCACGCTCGGTTTTGGTAGGCGCGTAGATAGCCGCCTCGATGCGGTCGCCGGCAATCTCGTAGGCGATCTCCAATAAGTTGTCCTTGGCCAGGATCGGGGTGAAATCGCGCTTGGTCTTGCCGGCCAGGCGGACGAGTTCCTCCTGCATGGCGACGAGTTGGGCAACGGCTTGCTGGGCGAAATGCAACGCCTGGATGAACTCCTCTTCGGGCAGTTCGTCGGCCTGACCTTCGATCATGATCACGTCGGTCTTGTTACCCACATAAATGAGGTCCAGATCGCTCTCACTGCGTTGCGCAAACGTCGGATTGATCAGAAACTTGCCGTTCACCCGTCCAACCCGTACCGCGCCGATAGGTCCACCGAAAGGAATGTCGGAGAGGCACAACGCCGCGGAAGCGCCATTCATCGAGAGGATATCGGCATCGTTTTCGGCATCCGCGCTTAGCAGGATGGCGATGATCTGGGTGTCATAAAAATATCCCTTCGGAAACAGCGGCCGCAGCGGCCTATCCGTCATGCGACAGGTGAGGATTTCCTTTTCAGTAGGGCGGCCTTCACGCTTGAAATAACCGCCCGGGAAGACACCGGCGGCCGAGGCTTTTTCCTTGTATTCCACCGATAGCGGGAACCACGTCTGGCCGGGTTTCACCTTGGTAGCGGATACGGCAGTGACCAAGATGATAGTGTCCCCGCAACGCACGGTCACGGCACCGTCGGCGAGTTTGGCAAGTTTGCCGGTTTCAATCGTAATCGGGTTGGAGCCAACTTGGCTCGTTAGTGTATGGATGTTCATTGTTGCTTTTCTTTATGTTTCTTTGTTCTGCTTCTTGTTGTCTGTGCCTTGAGCCTGCGCGGCGGAATTGCCGGGCAGGCGCTCAGGGCGGTGGTTTACGGACCGGATGGCGGCCCTGCCAACGGGCACGGGCTACCGGACCTAGGTCCGGTGGCAGTCACGGCATTTACGAATGTGACCACCGGTTTGCGGGACGGCCGCGGGGATACCCACGCGGCCGCACAGCGGAGGTTGGATTAGCGGCGCAGGCCCAGACTCAGGATGATCTGCTTGTAGCGCTCCTCGCTCTTGCCCTTGATATAATCCAAGTGCTTGCGGCGCATCGAGACCAATTTGAGCAACCCACGACGCGACGAAAAGTCCTTCTTGTGGATGTTGAGGTGATCCGTAATGTGATGGATCCGCTGGGTGAGCAACGCCACTTGATAGGGTGCGCTGCCGGTGTCTCCTTCGTGGAGCTGGAATTCTTTCAGGTTGATTGCGTTTTCGCTCATGGTGGTATGGGATGGCTCCAGCTCTGCCGCCGGAACGTCCTAGGTTAGTGGTTCGGGGCGCAAAGTAGCAGGACTCCCGCCCTTGGCAAGCAAAATGCTGCGCCGACAGCAAAATGCTGCTGGCGCATGGATATTTCCTTTTCCGGAGGATGGCCAGAACACCGTTGCATGGGTAGTTCACCCGCTACCACCCCACGAATGGGGAAGCTCCCTCGCCTATTTTGCTAGCGGCACCTCGCAGAATGTCAGTGCGGCGATGCCGTTAGCTCCAAACAGCAGATCGTCCTGGTTCCAAGACGTTTCCTTCAGATAGGTGATACGTTGCGCAGTGGCGGGGGCCTTGAGCTTGAGGGTGAGCAGGTTGCCGAGCACGCTACCCGAGGCGATTTTGTCCTTCTCGCCGTCCAGATAGATCTGGCTGGTCAAGGAGTCCATCCAGACGACCGGTTGGTCGAACTCGAGACTGATGGCGTCCTTGGCCGCGCTGGTATAGGCCGCCCGTTTGAGATTGGGCGGGGTGATGGAGTCGGCGAAATGTTTGCCGTAATTATCGCGTTCGATGAGCGGTTGGATCAGGCGTGCAAACTCAGCCCAGCCGGACAACGGGAAATGACAGCCGCCGGCCGGATGCACACCCAGCGTGGACATGACGCTGAGGTTGGAGTAGAGCTGCGGCAGGCTGCGCTGGATTTCGCGGATGTGGTCGCCGCCACCACTGGAGCCGGCCATGCTGCATGCGTTGGGCCAGATTTGAAAAACATAGTAATGCCGGAGGTTGGGAAAATCTTGCTTCCACGCGGCGGACAACGCGACGAAGTACTCCTGATAGGACTTCCAATCGTAGTCGCCGGTGGGCGAGGCCGATCCCTGATTATTTTCGCCCTGGTGCCACAAGATGCCACGGATGCCGTGGGTGAGCTTCGCTTGTTGTACCCGCCACAGCGTGCGACCGTAGATGGTAGTTAGATCGGAGGGGTCCGCGTCGTTGCGCTGATGGAGGTCGATGCGGGTGCCGCCGACAGCCCCATTGATGAAGCACACCGGAATTTTATTGCTGGCCACGAGTCGTTTGGCCAGTTCCATTCCCCAGTACCCGAGTTCGGCCGGTTCGGATTTTTTAGCCTTCCACACCGGGTTGCACCACAAGTTAGATGGTGCGGTTTGCGGCTTGGCCGGGGGACGGCCGTAACTGCGAATCCACTCGCTGGTATCTAGCGGCGATTCCTCGCGGGTATCGGTGGCTAGGGCGTTAGACTGCCCCTGGATGATATAGGCATCGCCGCAGACGAGGTTGCACACAGTGCGCAGAAGCGTCTCGCGGCCGCCGGTTTTGGAGCCGAACTCGACCTTGTATTTGATGAGGCCTGGTTTGAGTTTGACGCTCAAGGCATAGGAGCGATCGGCGGCAAGTTTGGCGCTCTCACCTTTGTAGGGTTGGTCGTTGGCATAGACCTTTAGAAAGACTGAGTCAGCGGGCTGTTCCAGGGTGCCGTTATAGAATAGCGTGCCTTCATTCTTATCGTCTCTAGCGTAAAACTGGCCATCCTCGGGTTGTTCATCTTTGGCAGCAGTACGCACGACCCACGGATCTTGTGCAGGCTCGGTGACGACAATTCTAGCGCTGCGGGTGCTGGGTTTGCCGCCGTTGGCAAGGGTCGCACTTACTAGCAATGTTCCGCTGTTTTGGGCGCGGGTGAGACTGAGCTTGTCGGGCGCGGCGTTCTTGATAACGGCGAGGCCCGCCACATTCCAAGTGACGGTCACTTTGCCCGCGCCCTTGGCCTGCATGGCGCTGCTGTTAGTGATGAGAGGCAGCACCGCAATGGGAGTGCGGCCATCCCACGCTGCGGGGGCCTGCAAGGTGAACTCCGGTTCCGGGATGTCCTCCTTGATAATTACAGGAATATCCTTGGTTTTGATGGAATTGGCATAAATAGCCTTGAATTGCAGAGTGGCCGTCTGATCAGCGGTCACCCGGCCAGCGTTGAACGCGATGTTGAGTTGATCGGTGGCGATGACGGATTCCTTGCCGTCGGCTTTGAGGATCCAATAAAGTTTCTGAGCGCCGCCGGCCTGCGCAGTGATCACTGCTTGTTTCCCCTCTAACACAGTGAGTTTATCCGGCGCGACGCCAAACGTATCGCCTGGTTGAATGAGCGGTCCGACCAGTGTTTGGAGCGGTTTTTGGTTTTCATATTGCAGCTTCACCCACTCGGCCGGGCGAGCCACTTTGGACACCCGCACTTCGTCGATATCGCCAACAAAATTGTATTTGTTCCACCAACCGCCGATCCACAGGTGAGCGGGGCTTTTCATGGCCAGCGGCGGACCTTTTTTATTGATCCCATCGAGGACACCGTTGACATAGATGCGTGCCTCGCCCTCGGTGTATGTGTGTACCATCTGCGTCCATTCTGCCAGCGCCAGCGCACTATCGCCTGCGACGTTGGCACCCGAAAAGTAAGCGTCAACCCGAGCGTGGGGGGGGCTGGCCAGCGACATGATCACTTTGCCTTGTCGATGCTCATTACCCCAAGCCAGGATATGGCCGTTGCCGGCCTCGGCGCGGAACCACGCTTCTGAGGAATGCGGGCTGGCGTCTGCCGGATAGTTCGCGATTTTATCGCCGCCGGAAATCCCTTGCGCTCCGGCAAAGTGCCGAGCTTTGCTGATGATGCCGGTGCTTGCCGTGGTTCCGGCGTCCTTCGACTCAAGCGTGCCAACCTCGTCGGTAAGCGGTTCAGTCATGTGCCAAACACTCAGAAAACCGTTGCTACCGTTGAACACCGCCTTGCCGTTAGATTCACTGACTGCATCGGTCTTGCCCCAATGCATGTGAATGGCTTGGCGGGCGTTGCCCTTGATGTTAGGGATACGCACCCATACACTTGCGATGGCGGCGGCGGCGTCCCACTCTTCCACCTGATAGGCCAAGGCCGCGCCGCTGCTATCAGAAAAACGCAGGTCCTCGCCCTTGGGCATGGCTTGCTTGAAATCGAACCAATCCTTGTGAAGGCGCACCAGCACGGGAAATTCGTCCACCGTGGCAACTGCCGGCAAGTTCGCTCCCTCCGGCGTGGTCAGCAGCATGAGGGTGCCCGTGTGCCGCCAGTTTGGATAGGGCGCAGTGGTGGCTGCCGGCTGGTGCTGTTGGGCGTGGATGAGGGGCGGAGCTAGCAGCGTGGAGGCTAACAGCAAGGTGAAAACAAGGTTTTTCATGGTGATATTGAATAAGGTCGGACGCGTGGAGCACGCATTGGGATTGTGTTCTCGGGAACCTCTCCGTGGGCGGGGCCGCCACCCGGGCAGAGGCTCTAAGGGTTCGGGGCTCCTGCGTCTTGGGTCTTGTCCAAGGCTTGGCGGGCGATAAGGGCTTGAAGCACCGGAGTGGGCACATATCGGCGGACGTTATCCTCCCAGCCGCGCGGTCCGGTAAGGCCGATAACCATGTTGGAGGAGAGTTCGGAGATATCGCGCGGGGGCATCAGGAACACCGTGTTGATTTGCGGTGCCATGTCGGAGTTGATATGGCGCATCACCCGCTCGTACTCATAATCATGGGGGGAGCGAATGCCGCGCAAGATGTAGTCCGCTTTCATCAGCTTCGCATAATCCACCAGATAGCGGTTATCAAAATGGGCGATGGTGAGCCGGTCGCAGGGCTGGGTGGAGGCTCGCAACAAGTCGAGGCGTTGCGCCACGCTGAAGGTGTAGTGCTTCGACGGGTTTTCTCCGATAGCCACGATGAGTGAGTCAAATAATTCCAACCCACGCTCAATCATCCACAGGTGCCCATTGGTGGGCGGATCAAAAGAACCAGCATAGACGGCGGTGCGCATGCCTGCAGCCTAGCACCAATTCGGCCCCTGCAAACCCTAAACCTCCAAAGGAAAATTTGCTCTCAGATGGATCACGCCACGGCGTGGATACCTATTTTGTGGAGTTGGCAGAGCCGCTCGATGGCGGTCCGCTCTAACATCAAGGTACGGCCTGCTTCGATGGCGATGCCGCAGATTCCGGCGGCGGCGCAAGTTTCCAGCGTTTGGCGGCCGATGACCGGCACGTCGAAGCGGAAATCCTGCTGCGGCTTAGAGACCTTGACGAGCAACACGTCCTTGCCGCGGCCGAGTTCTCCACCGCGGCGGACGCACGCGTTGGTGCCCTCAAATGCTTCCACCGCCAGCACCGTGCCGTGGCGCACCACCACCGTTTGGCCAATATCCAGGGCGCTGGTCGCCTTGGCAATACGAAAGCCGAACTCTGCATCCGCCAGTTGACGCTTGCCAAATACCGGTCCGCACACATGACCCGGCACCGGCAGATGGTCCTCCAAAAAAGTGGTGGCGGGCAACAGCGTGATGCCGTCCTTAGCCAACTCCTCGGCAATCCCCCCAAACAATGTCTCGGCATTGCGTTCCTTGAGCCGTGCCAACAACATCAGCGTCCGCAGATCCGGCCGCAGGTCAAACAGGTTCTTCGGCGCAATCTGGCCGACCATCACCGCCTCCGTCGCCCCCTCCTTGCGGAAAAATCTAATCATTTTCCCGAGTTGGCCCACCCGCAACCATTCGATGGCGTCCGCCTGTGGGGCGAGTTCGGGTTGGGTTTCGTTTTCAAAGGCGGCGACGATCAACCGGACACCAGGGGCGTTTTTACGCGCAGCGGCGATGAAGGTTTCCGGATAAACACCGTTGCCGGCTATGATTCCTATGGTGCGGGTCGCTGGCATGCGGTGGAATAAACGGATTCGGGCCGGGTGGATGCTATTATGGGCGCTTCATCGCGCCCCCACATCAATAGCGGGACGCCTATCTGCTATATCGAAAAAGGAACTCAATAACCGCTGCAGTGCCGGGTTTAACCACTGATCTCACACCGCAGCCCATGAAATCTATCGTTTCTTTGTTCTTTCTAAGCTCAAAGTAGCGGCTGTGGGACTCGAACCCACACTCGTTAGAACTCGATTTTGAGTCGAGCGCGTCTACCAATTCCGCCAAGCCGCCTTGGGTGCAGCGACGTTGCCGCAATCCCGCTGACGATGCAAGCTGATTTTCCGGGGATTTTCATTCGAGCGCCGTACGAAATCCATGGTTTAAAATTGGCGCGGTCCCCCCTTCCCTTTTCCTCTGAAGCACCTGAACCCGGATTGCGGGTGTGGAACGTAGAGTAACTGCCAAATGCTTACCGCAGAGGCGCGAAGGAATGAGGAGCAAGACAGAAATAACTTGCCGCGAGACGCGGCAATCACGGGCAGGCATCCCCCTGAGTCTGAATCTAACGACGGCGGCGGTGCTTGGCCTTGGCCGTTTGTTTGCGATGCTGCGGCGGGCCAGCCTTGGCGGCGGGCTTGGACTTGGGCTTATCGTGCTTTTTGGCAATTGCCGCCGGGCGACGGGCGGGGATGATTCGCACGGCGGTGGTCGGTTTGCCGGCCAAGGTGAAATCGACAAAGCGGCGGGTGGTGTCGATGGCGATGACGCGCAACGGCACGCGCATGCCGGACTGGACGATACGGCCATCGAAGGACACCCAAGCCATGCGGTGAGCCTCGAAGCGCCAGCGGCCATCGGGCAAATCCTCGCGTTTGACGACGCCGCGGACGCCGAGGGCGGGGATTTCGACCATCAGGCCCATCGGCCGGGCCTCGGTGATGAGGCCGTCGAAAAGCGGTGGATGGGCGGAACTGGCGACGGACTGGAGGTATTCCAGCAATTTGAGTTGTTTGGTTTCGCCCTCGGCCTCGGCGGACACGCGTTCGGTGTCGGAGATATGGCGGGAGATGTCGCGCATTTCGGCGAACGCCGGGGTGCGGTCGGCGGGCTTGGGCGGGTTATCTAACAATGGCTGCAAGGCACGGTGGACGATGAGGTCGGCGTAGCGGCGGATCGGACTGGTGAAATGACAGTAATCGCCCTTGGCCAGGCCGTAATGGCCGAGCGACTCAGCAGAATAGGCGGCCCGCTTGAGGCTTTTGAGCAATCCGAGTTTGATGACGTGTTCCTCGGGGCTACCCTTGGAATCGTCCAACAGTTTTTGGATGTGGGCGCGGTTGGTTAGGTCGCCGGGGTTATAGCCGTAGAGTTTGGCGGTGGCGGTATAATCTAGCAACCGCGATGGATCCGGATCCTCGTGGATGCGGTGGATGGCCGGCTTTTGGCGCTCGCGCAACACCCGCGCCACAGCATCGTTGGCGGCCAGCATGCATTCCTCCACCAATTGGTGACTGGCGGTGTGCACGACCGGATCGACAGCGATGGCGCGGCCTTGGTTATCGATGCGGACGCGGATTTCGGGCATTTCGAGATCCAGCGCGCCGTGTTTGAATCGGCGTTGGCGCAGGACACTGGCTAGCCGCCACCCTTCGCGGACCATTCCGGCCAAGGCCGGATCTGAGCCGACAGGGGCGGGCTTTCCATCAAGAATTGCCTGGGCCTGTTCGTAGGAAAGTTTGGCGCGACTGTGAATGACCGCATCGATGAAGCGGGCCTTTTTGATTTCACCATCCGGCGCAATATCTAGCAACGCGCACTTGGTCAGGCGGTCCACATCCGGTTTGAGCGAACAAATACCGTTGCTCAACTCGGTGGGCAGCATCGGCAGCACCCGGTCCACCAGATAGGTCGAGTTTCCGCGTTCCGCCGCCTCGCGGTCGAGCACGCCGCCGGGTTTCACATAATGGGAAACATCGGCGATGTGGACAGCCAGCGACCATCCGCGAGCGGTTTTTTCCAACCAGATGGCATCATCGTGGTCCTTGGCATCAGCCGGATCGATGGTGATGACGAGGTGTTTGCGCCAATCCTTGCGTCGGGCAATTTCGGCGGGATCCGGGGATTCCGGGGTGGCGCGGGCGGCAGCGAGCACCTCCTCGGGAAACGCCGTGCGCAGCCCAAATCGATGGATCACCGCTATCATGTCCACCCCCGAATCGCCGGGCCAGCCGAGCACTTCAATGATACGTCCACGCGGCGCCACCGTCCGCTCACTCCATTGCACCAGATCCACAACGACGAGTTGGCCGTTGTGCGCCGTGGTCTCACCGATGATATCGATGTCGCCGTCGAGCGCCTTGTCATCGCAGGTGACCGAGGCATGGCGCCCATGTTGATGAAAAATACCGACAAGCCGGCCTGAGCGGCGGGCGAGAACATTTTCGACTTTGCCGCTCGGTTCGTCCGGTGTCACCTCATCACGGAAGCGGCTGCGCGACGCGGCCCGCGGCTTGGGGCTGCGCAACGACACCAGGACGCGGTCGCCATCCAGCGCGGTGGCGGTTTCGCGGCGGGCGATTTGGATGCGGGAAAGTGCGGCGAGGTCCAAGCCGGTGGCGAGGTTTTCATCGGCAGTGAGATCGGGGAAAAAGAATGCGTGGCCCTTGGGATGGTACTTGAGGGTGCCGACCAAATGTTTTCCCGACCGGGCACATAATTCGTAGCGGGCTTTCTTACCTTCCGCCACCATGCCCTCCCCCACCAAGGCCGCCAGCACCGTACGCAACTCGGCTCGGCGCTCAAACGCCACCCCCAAGTGGCGGGCCAACTCGACTTTAGTCAGCGGCTGGTAGCCGCCACTTCGCATGAAATTAAGCAGTTTGTCTCGCAGATTGTCACCGGGCATGGCCGAAGCTTGCGCCAAAACCCGCCACGCCGCAACGCCAATCCCGGAAATCCTCCCGGGCGACTTGTTTACATTGCCAACGCCGGGCAACGCGTCTAAGTTTTGCGCGTCCGCACCAATCCACCAACCCTCATGAATCCCCCAGCCTCCCGCCGCCGCCGCGGCTTTACCCTCATCGAGTTACTCGTCGTCATCGCCATCATCGTGGTGCTCGCCGCCGCTGGCTTCGGTGCCGGTATCGTCGCTATGAACAACGCCAAAAAAATCGCCTCCGTCGCCACCGCCAAAGCATTGGAAACTGCGGTCAATAATTTTTACACCGAATACGGCAGCCTGCCGGATGTGCCGGAACGAGTGAAAACCGACGGTGGCGAAGGGGTGCGCCTGCTCAATATTTTGCTCGGGAAAGAGGAGAATTCCAGTAAGATGCAGAATTTGCGGATGCTCCCGTTGTTGCAGGTGGTAGAAACCAAGACCCGGACCAAGGGCTTGCTCTACTCCGCCAACGGCCGTTCCGCCGAAGGTCTCTATGACTCATGGGGCAGCCCCTTCAGCGTGCAAATGGATGTCAATTACGAGGAACGCCTGCGCATCTCCCTCGGCGGCAAAACCGAACTACTCAATGGCCGCCGCGTCGCCGTCTATTCCCCCGGCGCCGACAAACAACTCGGCACCGCCGATGACGTGAAGTCGTGGTGAGAAGACACAAGACTGCAAGATTCAAAATCAACATTCGTCAATCGTCAATCAATCCTGTTCTGGTGACTCATCAGCAATGACTTTGGGCTTTCAAGGACTCTAGGCGGGTTCATTGGCGGCTCATGGGCCGCCGGGCAGGATGCCCGGTCCACGTGGCGCGGGCATGTTGCCCGCATGGCCCATGCGATGCGAATGCAGCGTGCACT
>JBAXOP010000123.1:0-14331 GCA_037133195.1 Verrucomicrobiota bacterium
CTACCATTGTATTTGTTATCGCGATGTTTCTGGTCAGGAAGCCGAAATCCAGCGAAGACTACTTTCTGGCAAACCGCCAACTGCGCTGGCCTTTCATTGGTGCTTCATTGTTTGCCGCCAACATTTCGGCGGAACACTTTGTCGGTCTGGCGGGCGCGGGCTTCGCCACCGGCATGGCCGTGGGCGGGTTTGAATGGATGGCCGTCTACTGTCTTGCGCCGCTCGTCTTGCTCTTTCTGCCGTTTTACATCCGCAATAAGATCTACACCGTCCCCGAGTTTCTCGAACGGCGCTTCAATGCGAATGTGCGGCTGATTTTTTCCGCCTTCATGATGGTGTTGTCCGTGCTGGCCAAGATATCCATCTCGCTCTGGGCCTCCTCCATTGTCTTCTCCACCTTGCTGGGTTGGGACAAGCTCACCGTCATCTGGGTTGTTGGTTTGCTCACGGCCCTCTACACCATGAAGGGCGGCTTGAGCGTGGTCGTTTATACCGACGCCCTTCAAACCATTGTCCTGATCATTGCCGCATGCATCCTGACGGGAGTCGGTCTCCATCATGTCGGTGGTTGGTCCGGACTTCACACCAAGCTGGCACCGGAAATGTTCGAGATGGTCAAGCCCGCCACTCATGCGGATTATCCCTGGCCGGGGATGTTTATCGGCGTCTTTCTCCTGGGTAGTTTTTACTGGTCCATGGATCAGGTTCTCGTGCAGCGCGTTTTCGCTGCGCGTGACCTCAACGAGGGCCGCTTGGGCGCGGTTTTTTGCGGTTTCCTGAAACTGACAACGCCATTCATCCTCGTTCTGCCGGGGCTCATCGCCAAGGCGCTTTTCCCGGATATCATCAATGCGGACGATGCCTACCCGACACTTCTGGCGAAACTCATGCCCACCGGGTTGCTGGGGATGACGATCGCGGGTATTGCCGCCGCCCTCATGGGGCATATCAGCGCCACCTACAATTCCGTCGCCACACTTTTCACGCGCGACTTCTATCTGCGTTGGTATCCTGATGCTTCCCAGAAACGCCAGATCTTTGTTGGCCGTGTCGCGGTGATGGTCATCTTTGCCCTTGGCGCGCTCTGGGCGCCCATCATCGGCAATTTCAAGTCTCTCTTTGTCTATCTGCAAACCGTGCAGGCATACCTAATGATGCCATTCGCCGGCATCTTCTTCCTGGGAGTTCTGTGGAAGCGGGTTACTGGTGCCGGAGTGATCGCTTGTGTGGTGGCATCGCTGCTTGTCTGCCCGGTGTTCATCTACAATGGGCAACGAATGGGTGACAACAAGTCGCCGCTGCTGCCCTTCATGGACCAGCCGCTTCTCCGTCCCTGGTTGCACGGAGCCATGGTGGCCTGCGGCATCTGCATGGTTGTGCTGGTGATCGTCAGTCTCCTTACCAAACCGACGCCTGACGACCGCCTTGCCGTCACGACTTTCGACTTTGGTTCCATAGGCAGTGCTGCATCCGCACCGGATGGGACCGGTGAGGCTGCATCCGTGTCGTTGTTGCACGACTACCGCACCTGGCTGATCGGCTCGTTCATCATCGTTTCGGTGCTATGGTGGTTCATGCGCTGATTGAGATTATACAAACCAACTTTCTAACACACCACGAAAACTTTAATCCGAGAATCTGACTGTAAAATACCGCATCTTGCATCGGCCATAGTTTGACGGCCCAAATATCCACAAGAATTCCCACCGAAAATCACCAAGAACCAATATTAATACTTCACACCCCATGAGTTCATCCCTAAGCCGCCGCCATTTCCTCCAATCCACCGCCGCCGCAGGCCTCGGCCTGAGTGCCCTCGGGCTCGGGCGCGCCCACGCCGCCTCGCCTAACGGCAAACTCCGCGTCCTGTCCATCGGCGTGATCGGCACCATTGGCAAAACGGACCGCACGCAGGTCGCCAGTCATCCCGAAGTGGAGATCACCGGCCTCTGCGACGTCGATTCCAACTGCCTCGCGGAAGCCGCCAGAGACCATCCCAAGGCGTTCACCTGCCGCGACTACCGTGAGGCGTTTGCCAAACACGGCGACCAGTTTGACGCGGTGATTGTGTCGGTGCCAGACCATTCACACGCACCGATTCTGCTCACCGCGATGGCCCACGACAAGCATGTCTATGGCCAGAAACCGCTGGTCCATCAGTTGGCCGAACTGGTGATGGTCGAACGCGCGCTCAAGGCCAAACCGCAGCTCGTCACCCAGCTAGGCAACCAGCGCAGTGCCAATCCCGGCCGCCGCGCCGCCTTCGAGATCCTGCGGCAGGGCAAACTCGGCAAGGTCATCGAAGCCTATGCCTGGACGGGCGCGCCCTTCCCGGGCGGGTATTTCAATTTTGAGCACATCCTCAAGGAAAACCCGAACCCGCCGGGTAACCTCGACTACGACTTGTGGCTCGGTCCGTGCGCCAAAATGCCCTATTACGAAAAACTGGCACCGATCCAATGGCGCTCGTGGTGGGACTTCGGCAACAACGGCCTCGGCGATTGGGGCTGCCACCTGCTAGACGTGCTGTTTTATGCTTACGACGAATTGCAGACTCCGTTCTCGGTCAAAACCACCTGCCCGGAACCCGCCAGCAAGTTGTTTCATACCAACCCGTGCAAGTCCACCGTCACCTATCAGGTCAATGGCGGGCAGTATGCCAACAAGACCTTTCCCATCCACTATTACGATTGCTGCCAGATTCCCACGCCCGAGCAACTGCGCATTCCCAAACAACTCAAGGATGACTCCATGACGGCGGTGGTGTGCGAAGGCGGCACCTTGACCCTCGAAGTGGATGGTGGGATCAAGATCTGGCGCGACGGCGGGGTCTCGGGCGGCACGGACATGCCCGGCCTGCCGCCATTTCCGCCGCTCAACCATTGGCACGCCTGGGTCGACAACTGCCTCGGCAAGAAAACCGAATTGCGCGCCCCGTTCAAAGATGCCGTGCGCATCACCGAGGCTGTTCTCCTAGCCGTGAAAGCCACCCGTTTTCCGGGCCAGGAATTGCTCTGGGACAAATCGAAACTCGCCTTCACCAACCACCCGGAAGCCACCAAGACCATCGTCCGTCGCGACTACCGCGAGGGCTTCGCGCCACCCAAAGTCTAACACACCGCCAATCATGAACCACAAGCTAACATTCATCGCCGGCGCCATGCTCGCCGGCTTCACGCCCCACGCCCATGCCCAGTATCCCGGCTGGGCGCATGAGGGATCGTTGTTTATTCTAACCACACCCGAGGGCGCGGACTTGCCGGGCGGCGCCGCGGAAGCGAACTTCCCGCTGCTGGTGCGCCTCAACAAGGGGAACTTTGACTTCAGCCAGACCAAGTCCAAGGGCGAGGACCTGCGCTTTTCCGCCGCCGGCAAGCCGCTGGCTTATCAGATAGAAGAGTGGGATGCGGCCAACGGGCGCGCCAGCGTGTGGGTGAGGATTCCGCAGATCCAGGGCAACGCGCGGCAGGAATTCAAGGTGCATTGGGGCAAGGCGGATGCCGCCAGCGAGTCCAAGGGGGCGGCCGTGTTCAGTGCCGACAACGGGTTTGCCAGCGTCATCCACATGAACGAGGCGCTCACGGATGAACTCGGCACGGTCACGCCGGAGGATGGCGGCACCACCGTGGCCGCCGGCATCATCGGCAACGCCCGGCATTTCATCCCGGGCAAGGGCATCAACTGCGGCGACCACATCAAGAACTATCCGTTCAGCAACAATCCGTTCAGCTCGGAATGCTGGTTCCGGGCGGAAAATGGCGGCACCTCGGTGCTTTGTTGGGGACGCTATGCCAAGCGCTTCAATGGCAACACCGGGGACGGCAATTTGGTGGATCTAACATTTGCGTCGCCACCGGCACTGGTGTGGAGCTCCGATGGCGGCGGCGGCGCAAGGGCGGCCACCCTGCCGAAACTGAACCAGTGGTATCACATCGCCGCGACCTTTGAGAAAGGTGTTAGCAAGATCTACGTCAACGGTCGTCTCGACGGCAGCAATGATGCCGGAGCCAACGCGATGTCGCTGCTGAATGACATCTATATGGACATCGGTGGCCATCGCGCGGCCACCTTTGGCGGAGACATCGACGAGGTGCGCGTGTCGCGCGTCGCCCGCTCGGCCGACTGGATGAAACTGCAATATGAAAACCAGAAAGACCACCAAACGCTGGTCGGTTGTTTCGTCCAGCCGGGCAACGCGTTTTCGATCGCGCCGGGCAAGATCGAGGTCGAGGAGGGCAAGAGCCTGACCGTCAAGGCGCAGGCCGGTGGCGCCCAGAAGATCTATTGGACCATCAAGCGCGATGCCGAGGACACCGTGGTCGCCGTGGACCAGTTAACCTATAACTTCGAGGCCGGTCGGGTGGTGGCCGACACGGATTTCGTGCTGCAATTCAAGGCGGTCTATCCGACTGAGGTCAAGGTCCAGACTCTTGTCGTGAAAATCAAGGAGACGATTCCCGAGCCGGTGTTCTCGCTGCGGGCACCGGCCACTTGGAACGGCCGCGTTCCGATCGAAATCAGCCCGGACATCGCCAATCTCGCCGCCATGCAGGCCAAAGGGGTGGGGGACTTGCGCTACGCGTGGAGCGTGTCCGGCGGAGCCGTGATCAAGGATGTCGCCCCGGACAAACTCATCCTCAAGCGCTCGCAATGCAGCGGCAAGATCACGGTGAAGTTAACACTTAACAACGGCGGCGCGGATTATGCCGCGGCGACGGACATTGCGGTGAGCGAACCCAAGCAGGATCCCTGGGTACAACGCGCGCCGGCCAAGGATGAGCAACCCGAGGACAATCAATTCTATGCCCGCGACGACAAGAACGAGGGCACGCTGTTCTATAATGGCAAGTTGGAACAGCCCGCCGACGCGGTGTTTCTCAAGTTGTATGCCGACGACAAGCTCATCAAGACGGAAACGCAAAAGCCCACCGCAGATCAGAGTTATGCCTTCACCGTCAAACTCAAGCCGGGACTCATCCAATACAAGGTCGAGTTCGGCACCCAGGCGGGTGCCACTGCCAAGGTGGTCAAAACCGTCAAGAACCTGGTGTGCGGCGACGCCTATCTCATCGACGGCCAGTCGAATGCCGAGGCCACCGGACCTAACAACGGTCCGGACGAGGATCCGGTCACACCTGCCAGCCAGTGGATCCGCAGTTATGGCAACCAGCTGGAAGGGACGACCCGCGGCGGTTGGGGCAACGCGGTGCGCACCCATATCTGGGGCAAACCGAATTATGGCTGCCACCAGATCGGCGCCTGGGGGATGGATCTGGCCACCAACCTGGTGGCCAAATACAGCATGCCCATCTGCATCCTCAACGGGGCCTACGGCGGCACCCCGATCTGGCAGCACCAGGCCAATCCCGCCAATCATTTTGACACCAGCGGCGCGTTCTATCACAGCCCGTACAAGATCTACGGCGGCTTGCTCACGCGCGTGACGGCGGCCAAGCTCACCCACGGCATTCGCGGCGTGTTCTGGCACCAGGGCGAAAATGACAGCGGCTCCGGGGCGCCCACCGGCGATTGGAATTACAAGTCCTATCAGCAATACTTCATGGACATGACGGCGGCCTGGAAGCAGGACTATCCGAACATAAGAAATTACTATGTCTATCAGGTATGGCCGCTGCCCTGCAGCATGGGTCCCAAGGACGACGGGATTCGCGAGGCGCAACGGACCCTGCCCAAGCTCTTTTCCAACCTGCGGGTCATGTCCACCATCGGCGCCGCCTCCGAACATGCCGGCCGCGGGGCCTGCCACTTCGATCTGGCCGGCTACAAGAAGTTTGCGGACTTCATGAGCCCGCTCGTCGAGCAGGACCACTACGGACTCAAACCCAACCAGCCGGTCACCGCGCCGAACCTCAAGCGGGCTTGGTTCACCACGACCGCCAAGGATGAGATTGCGCTCGACTTTGGCCAGCCGATGGTCTGGACCGACGAGGCGAAGAAAAACCTCTGCCTCGACAACCAGCCGGCCTCCATCAGCGTCGGCCGCGCCTCCGGCACCGGCATCACCCTCAAGTTGACCAAGCCGTCAACCGCCACCCAAATCACCTATCTAACCGGTCGCGATTGGGATGGCAAGCCAACCAATCTGCTCTTCGGGTCTAACAAGATTGCCGCGCTCACATTCTGCGACGTCGGGATCGCGCCCTCCGCCACGGCCGAACCCGCGCGGGTCCATTTTGAGCCGACGCTGGAGTCCATGAAACAATATGAGACACCGGAATGGTATGCGGACGCCAAATTGGGGATTTACATGCACTGGGGCCCGATGAGTATTCCCGGCGTAGCCACCACCTGGTATGCCCGCTGGATCTATGAGCAAGGCTGCGAGGGCAACAAATATCATGTCGCCACCTACGGCCATCCGTCGAAGTTCGGCTACAAGGACATCTGCAAACTTTTCAAGGCTCCCAAGTTCGACCAGGCCCAGGCGGATCGCTATGTCAAACTCTACAAGCAGGCCGGCGCCCGCTACGTGGTGCCGGTCGCGGTCCACCACGACAATTTTGACATGTGGGATTCGAAATACCAGCCGCGTTGGAATTCGGTGGCCACCGCCGGCAAGGACGTTGTCGGCATGTGGCGCAAGGCCGTTGACAAGGAAGGCCTGCGCTTGGGCGTGGCCTCGCACTTTGCCAGAACCTATCGCTGGCTGCAGACGTCACATGGCGCCGACGGCTCGGGACCGATGGCCGGCGTGCCCTATGACGGCCAGGACCCGGCATACGCGGACCTCTACGGCGAAAAATGGAATGACACGAGCATGTGGTATGAACAACGCAGCGACGTCGGGCCGCCCGCCTTTGAGAAGAATTTCGAGGACCGCCTGCGCGACCTGATGGACAAGTATCACCCGGACCTCTACTACACCGACGGCGGCATCCCGTTCAAGCAGGCCGGCCTCAATGTGCTGGCGCATTTCTACAATGCCAACCAGCAATGGAACAACGGCAAGCTGCAGGCCGTGGCCACCATCAAGCTCGACTGGACACCCAATGTCGCCGTCCAGAATTACGAGTTCGGCTATCCCGAGAGCGTCCAGCATTACCCGTGGCAGTCGGACAAGACCATGGGTGCCGATTGGTATTGGATCCGCAATGCCACT
The DNA here is from genome assembly GCA_037133195.1 of Verrucomicrobiota bacterium. Lineage (GTDB taxonomy): Bacteria > Verrucomicrobiota > Verrucomicrobiia > Verrucomicrobiales > Akkermansiaceae > Luteolibacter. The sequence goes on from JBAXOP010000123.1 coordinate 7,121, forward strand.
GAGCGCTACATGCCGGTAGGCAATGCCATCCGCATGCTCGTCGACACCGTCAGCAAGGGCGGCAACCTGCTGTTGAACGTGCCGCTCACACCCGATGGCGAACTGGAACCGGTGACCATCACCTTTCTAACAGACATGGGGAAATGCCTCGATCGCATCGGCGAGGCCATTTTTGCCACCCGCTGCTGGGTGACGGCCACCGACGGCGACGGCGGCATCCGCTTCACCCGCAGCAAGGACAACACCGTCCTGTATGTCATCAACCAGGGATGGTCCAACGACCAGCTTGTGGTCAGGACCCTCGGCTCGTCGCGCATCGACCTGACGACCCTAACCGGCCTGACTATGTTAGGTTCTGCCGAGAAGTTGACCTACAGCCAGGACGCCGGGGGGCTGGCCATCAAGGTGGGCAAGGCACCCTTCGAGTCGCCCGCGTACGCGTTCAAGCTGACCTTCAGCGGCCAGATTCCCAAACTCAAGTAACCAAACAAAACAACTTATGAATCGACATCTCCATGCCGCACTGCGCGGCCTCACCTGTTTAGGCATCTTCACCCTGGCAATCCTGCCTGCGCCGGGAGCCACCCGGACCTCGGCGGACAGTCCGGTGCTCCAGGATCGCAACGAGACGGCGGCACAACACGACGCGCGGATGGCCTGGTGGCGCGAGGCCAAGTTCGGCATGTTCGTGCATTGGGGGTTGTATGCCCAAGCCGGCGGCGTGTGGAAAGGCAAGGATACCCCTGGCAGCTACAAGGAGTGGGCCATGTTCAACAGCAAGATCCCGATCGCCGAATACGCGGCGCTGGCCAAGGACTTCAACCCCGTCAACTACGACGCGGAAAAGTGGGTGCTCGCTGCCAAGAATGCCGGCATGAAGTATCTGGTCATCACCGCCAAACACCATGAAGGCTTTGCCATGTTCAAGAGCGCCGCCAGCCCGTTCAACATCGTCGATGCCACCCCGTTCCGCCGCGATCCACTCAAGGACCTGGCCGCCGCCTGCCGCAAACATGGCCTGAAACTCGGGTTCTATTACTCGCAGAATTACGACTGGCACCATCCGGGTGGCGCGCTCAACGACTGGGATCCGGCCGCCAAAGGCGATTATGACAAGTACACCGATGAACTGGTCATTCCCCAGTTGCGCGAGATTCTCACCCACTACGGTGAGATTGCCATCCTGTGGTTTGACACGGGCGGGGGCAATGCCGCGCAACATGAACGGATCCACAAGGCGGTGCTGGAATGCAATCCCAACATCATTGTCAACGACCGCCTGGGTGGTCCCTATCACGGCGACACCGAGACCCCCGAACAAAACATTCCCGCCAACGGGATTCCCGGCAAGGACTGGGAAACCTGCATGACCATGAATAACACCTGGGGCTATGGCAAAAACGACCACAACTGGAAATCCACCGCCGAGCTGCTCCGCAACTTGTGCAAAATCGCCAGCAAGGGTGGCAACTATCTGCTCAACGTCGGCCCCAATGAGTTGGGCGAAATCCCCGCCGCATCCTTGGAACGTCTGCAACAAGTCAGCGAATGGATGAAAGTCAACTCCGCGGCCATCTACGGCTCCGAAGCCAGCCCGTTCCCGCACAGCCTGCCGTGGGGTGGGGTGACCCGCAAGGGCAACTCGCTGTATCTCTGCGTCAATCAACTGCCGGCCGACCGCAAGCTGACATTGCCCGATCTAACCACAAAGATCGCGCGCGCCTATTTTCTCGCAGACGCGAAAAAGGTGCCGCTGGCGATCACGACCACTGACAAGGGCATTCAGACCCTGGTGGTGCCGGAAGCCACGCCGGTGGCCTTCGGCGAAAACCCCGTGGTGATCGCCGTCGAACTGTTAGGCGGGCCGATCGCGACCATCCTGGATTTTGTGATCCCGGGCATGCCCGAAGCGACGATCCGCGGCAGCAAGATTGAAGTGCAAGTCCCGCGTGCCACCGATCTGACCAAACTCGCGCCGATCTATAAAACCGGATCGCCCACGGTCACCGGCAAGCCGGCGTCCGGCTCTGTCAATGACTTCAGCAAGCCGCAATCCTACACCATCACCGCCGCTGACGGTTCGACCAAGACTTATGTCGTGACCGTGGTGCCCACCTTGAGCGCGGTTGGGGTCGCCAACCACAGCTTCGAACAATTCGATTTCCTCAATGAATATGACGAAACGCTGGGAAAAATCCCCTCCGGTGCGAGCTGGAGTTTCCATCAGGAAAAGGGCCAGGAGGCCGGCATCAACCTGCTGACCGGCCCGATCCATGCGCCACCCGCGCCGGATGGATCGCTCCACACCGCGTTCCTTCGTGGCGAGGGTAGCGGTATCTCGCAGGTGATCCACTTCGATGCGGGGAATTACACGGTGAGTTTCGATGCGGCCAAACGAACCGGCTACACCAGCGCCGCCATCCCGCTGACGGTGACCATCGACGGCAAAGCCGTATTCACCCTTGAGGCGGCCAAGCTCAGCGATGCCTGGGGCAGTTTCACCACGCCGGTCTTTCCGCTCACCGCATGCGCCCACACGCTGGCTATCACCGCCGGCGCCGGGGATAGCATGGACCTGATAGATAACGTCGCCATCCATTGCGCCAAATAGGCGAAATAGCGCCATGACCCATGCTTCTCGTCACGGCTCATCGACCGCCACCAGTCCTTCGCTGAGCGGTCTTGTGACGCGGGGTCGGTCATGGATGACTTTGTTGCCCGTGTTAGGGATTGTCATGGTGGCGGTGGTGGCGCGGGCCTGGCTCTTGTTTGGCACGGATTATGTGCCCGGTGTCAACGGTGCCTATTACCTGGTGCAGGCACGATCCCTCATGGAGCGCGGCATGCTCGGCATCCCGGACATGCCTCTGACGTTTCATTTGCACGCGGCACTGGCGTGGTTGCTGATCAAGGTGAGCGGCATGGGACAGGCCGATGCGATCCTATGGGCGGTGAAGTTGTGCGATGCCGTGCTGCCGCCTTTGGTCGCGTGGCCGGTGTTTGTGCTGGTGCGGCGCTGGGCACAAGCGCGCGGTCAGGGCGATGGGGTGCCGCCGGCAGCCGCGGCTCTGGCGTGTTTCGCGTGGCCATGGCTCCGGATGGTTGGCGACCTGCAGAAAAACTCGCTCGCACTGGTGTGGCTCGCGCTCCTTGCCATGGCGCTGCATCGCTGGCTCAGCGCGCCGACCCCAATGCGCGGCGTGGCCGTACTCGCCTGCTTGTTGCTGTTAGGTCTCACCCATATCGGGGTGTTGGGTGCGACGGTGGTCATGCTGGTTCTGGTGATGGGGGTGTTCCTCGGAAGGCAGAATTTTGTTAGCTGGCGTCGGGTGCTGCCGTGGTTGGCGGCGGGAGTGCTGCTGTTGGTTCTCGCCGGGGCGCAGGTGCTCTGGAAGTACGATCCGGCCCGCATTCACCGCTTCCTCACGGCGCTGACCCATCCGGCGGAGTTTTCCGACGACGGATTGCAGGGATCGATGCCGCCGCACGGCAGGATGAACCCACTGCGCTGGTTGCCATATCTCGGGTTTGCAGCGGCGGTTCTTCCCGGGCTCGGTGTTGCGTGGCACCGCCGCAACCATCTGCCCGAAGCGGATGTCGCCCTCATCACAGGCGCAGCCTTGACCGTGCTGGCCATCACCGGTCCGTGGTTCGGCATAGACAAGGCGATGCGCTTCTATCTCATCGCACTCCTGCCCGCCATCATGGTCGGGGCTTTTGGCGTGTTGCAGATCCCATCGCCATGGCTGCGGCGGAGTCTAACAGGCGTTGTCCTGTTCATCGGCATTGGCAGCACCCTGACGACGCTGCGGCGTGGTGGCAGCGCCATCCTCAGCGATGCGGCTCTGGCCGACCTGCGCAGTCTTGCCATCCACGTTGCGCAACCCGAGCGCACGCTCATCAGTGCCGGTCACGGTGTGGAATGGTGGACGGCGTGGTTGCTCCACACCCACATTGCCCAAGCCTCCGCGCTGCAACCCGATGACTGGCAACGCTACGATTGCGTTTGCTTCCTCGAAATCAAATCCGGCCAGCAAATGCCCTTTTCCCCCGGTGGGGGCGGTCCGCCCGGAGCGGGTCCGCGAGGATTCGGTCCGCCCGGGGCGATGCCACCCAATGCCATGCCACCGCGGCCCGCCATGGGTGCCAACCCGATGATGTCCGCTCCGATTCCGGCCGATGCCGAGGTGCTGCATGACAGCACGTGCCTCAAGTTTGCCCGCATTGCCAAACCACCCATCGCCATCCAAATACACCTGAACAAACAAAGCCGATGAAAATCATTCTAACGAGTGCCGTGTTATTGTGTATCGGTTCATTGGCCTCGGCGGAAATGCCGGGTGCTAAGGTGTTTGTGGCCCCGAATGGCAATGATGCCAATCCCGGCACGCTGGCCAAACCGTTCGCGACCTTGCAGCGGGCGCAACAGCAAGCGCGCAAGGCGGCAGGGCGTGAAGCGGTGACCGTCTTGATCCGCGAGGGCACCTACTATCTGCCCGAGCCGCTGGTGTTGACCAGCCAGGATTCCGGCGGCAAGGCCGTGCCGGTGGTCTATCAGGCCTATCAGAACGAGCGGCCGGTGCTCAGCGGCGGTGTTGTGATGAGGAATCTCAAGTGGGCACCCTACAAGGACGGGATCGTGCAGGCGAAGCTGCCCGCGGGTTTCACCACCGACCAGTTGTTCTGCAACGGCCAGCTCCAACCGCTCGCGCGCTATCCGAACTTCGACCCCAAGGCGAAATACTACCACGGCAGCGCGGCCGATGCCATCAGCCCGCAACGGGTGGCCAAATGGCTCGATCCCGCCGGCGGCTTCATCCATGCGCTGCACGGTGCGGGTTGGGGTGGCATGCACTATCGGATCACCAGCAAGGGTGTCGACAACAAGCTCACCTACGAAGGCGGCTGGCAGAACAACCGGCGTATGGACATGCACTCCGAGCACCGGTTCGTGGAAAACATCTTTGAGGAACTCGACGCCCCGGGCGAGTGGTTTCTCAATGCCAAGACCCACATCCTCTATTTCTATCCGCCCGCAGGAGTCGACCCAAACACCGCCACCTTCGAAGCGGTCCGGTTGCGGCAGCTGGTCGAGTTGCGCGGCACCGAACAGGCCCCGGTGCGTTTTGTGAGTTTCAAAGGTCTGACCTTCCGTCACGCCGCGCGGACCTTCATGGAGACCAGGGAGTTGTTACTGCGCACGGATTGGGCGATCTATCGTGGCGGCGCGTTGTTCGTGAATGGCGCGGAAGATTGCGCGCTTGAGGATTGCCTGATCGACCAGCTGGGCGGCAATGCCGTGTTCGTCAATAACTACAACCGGCGGATCGCCGTGCGCGGTTGCCACATCACCCAGGTCGGCGGCAATGGCGTGGCCTTCATCGGCGATCCCAATGCCTGTTACAATCCCGTCGGCTGGGACAAGAACAATCAATTGGACCAAATCGACCGGACCGTCGGACCCAAGACTTCCAACTACCCGGCCGATTGTGAGGTCAACGACTGCCTGATCCATGACATCGGGCAAGTGGAAAAGCAGGTGGCGGGAGTCACGGTGGACCTGGCCAAGGGGATTCGCATCCGCCATTGTTCGATCTATGACATGCCGCGCGCCGGCATCAACTTCGGGGACGGCTGCTGGGGCGGCCACCTCATCGAGTATTGCGATGTCTTCGACACCGTCAAGGAAACCGGCGACCACGGGTCGTTCAACTCATGGGGCCGCGACCGCTACTGGAATCTCGGCGGCATTGACTTCAACAACGATGCGGCGTGGGAAGCCAACAAGGAACTGGTGACCCTGGATGCCTGCAACACCACTATCATTCGCAACAGTCGTTGGCGCTGCGACGACGGCTGGGATATCGACCTCGATGACGGCTCGACCAATTACCATATCTATAACAACCTCTGCCTCAACGGCGGCATCAAGAACCGCGAGGGGTTTTACCGGGTGGTGGAAAACAACATCATGCTCAATACGTCCTTCAGCTTCCATGTGCATGTTTGGTACAAGCACAGCGGCGATGTGGTGCGCCGCAATATTTTCGGCTCCGAGCGCTATGGCTCGGCGCTCAATCCCACAACCCCCTGGGGCAAGGAAATGGATTACAACCTCGTCCACTTTCCGAGCTTGAGGGAACCGATGCCGGCGTTGAACCTCGCCGACCAATCCAAGCGCGACACCCATTCGCTTCTCGCCGACGCGATGTTCATGGATCCGGACAAGGGCGATTTCCGCGTCAAGGATGGCTCGCCGGCACTCAAGCTGGGATTTGTCAATTTCCCGATGGACCAGTTCGGGGTGACCAAGCCCGGGTTGAAGGCGCTTGCCCGCACACCCATCATTCCCAAACTCAGCAAACCCGATCAACCCACTACCAAGGTGCAGTTTGTCAAGCCGGTCAATTACGCCTGGCAAGCGGCGGTTCGTGACATCGTCGGCCTCGGCGAGCGATCGGCCTATGGCCTGCCCGATGAGTCCGGCGTGCTGTTAGTCAATGTGCCGGCCGCCAGCCCGGCCGCCACCGCCGGGCTCCAGAAGGACGATGTGATCCTCGCCTGCAATGGCCAACCTGTCCGCACGGTCAAGGATTTGCTGGCGATGCGCGACCAGGCCGCCGGCAACAAGATCACCCTCGCGATCATCCGCAAACAGAAGGCGCTGACCGTCGCGCTTGAAAACGATGCCTATGTGGTCACCGAATACCAGAAGACGCCTGACTTCAAGCGGGTCCCGCTGGCACCCGCAACAACGGTGCTGCCCGCCAAGGCTCTAACCATCCCGCCGGGTTCCAGCAATGACCCGCTCGCCATGCTCACCGACGGCCAATTGAAACGTGACGCCGGCCATGCCTTCGGCGACGGATTCACCAAGGGCGCATACAAAATCGATCTCGGTTCCGTGCAAACCATCGGCCAGGTCAATACCTTCTCTGGCGGCAACAATCAGGTCCGCGCCCGCCAGAACTTCGTGCTCTACGGCAGCGCCGCCGCCACCGATCCGGGCTGGAATGTCCAGGACGCCAGCCAGTTCACCCCGATCATCGACCTGGTCGCCAGGGAAACCGATGAGTTCGATTGTGCCGCCACCAGCATCCGCCGGAGCGCCGGAAAACCGTTAGGCCGCTACCGCTGGCTGGTCTGGGCGGTCACCCCGGTGACCTATGATGGCGGCACTAACACCAGCTTCGCGGAGTTGCAGGTGATTC
>JBAXOP010000124.1:0-14210 GCA_037133195.1 Verrucomicrobiota bacterium
TCGCCATTTCATTCACATCGGCGCTCACAGAGCGCCGCTACAACACACCTCATTCACATCGGCGCTCACAGAGCGCCGCTACAACACACCTCATTCGCATCGGCGCTCACAGAGCGCCGCTACAAGGCTACTAACTGACTGAATAGAATTTAGCGCAAAAAAAACCCAATCAACCGAAAGACAACGACCATGATAAAGCAAATGAGAACTGGAAGAATAAGTGCCATGCTGCTGGCAGGAGCGACTCTTGGCTGGGCCGCGGCGGCGACGCCGGATGATCCTACGGGCATTGTCAAGAAGCCCATCCCGGATAAGACGGTGGTGTTCACCTTCGACGATGGCTGCGCGAGCAATGCGACCATCGCCGCCCCGATCCTTAAGAAAGCTGGTTTCAGCGGCACGTTCTATGTCTCTGACGCCTATGGGTTCCGCGAGCGCAAGGATTGGTATATGACGTGGCGGCAGATCAAGGGCATGGCCGATGATGGCTTCGAGATCGGCAATCATACCCGCGGCCATGGCATGTTATCTATGACCGATGAGGGCGGTCTCCAAGCCTATATATGGACCCTGGAAGACGAAATGATCTCCAACCGGATTGCCAGACCAACAACGCTCGCCTGGCCGTTCTATATTGTTAATACGAAATACTATCCGCTCTTAACCAGCTGGGGATATACTTTCGGACGCGGCGGCCATGGCCGTGTCTATCGGCCAGCCGTGGACCATCCGCTGGACGTTCCGTCGTTTGCCGTGGGCGGCGTGGGCATGACCATCGAGGGCTTCATCAGCGCCGTCCAACAGGCCACGGCCGGCCGGGTGGTGGTGCTGTGCTTCCATGGCACGCCGGATATGGAGCATGCCGCAGTCGGAACCAACCCGGATCTGTTCGAAGACATGGTCGATTACTGCAAGGATAACAATTATCATGTTATCGCCATGCGCGACCTGGCACAGTATATCGATACGGAAAAAGCGGCGAAACTGCCGCCCACCCAGGAGAAGCTCGACAATCCCGGTCCAGAGCTGCGGGTCACGGGCGACAAGCCATTTGTCCGCAGGAAGCGCGAACTCACCGGTTATGCCTTCCCAGCTGAATTGACGGCCCCGTGGACGTGCAAATATATCTGTCGTTTGCGTTTGCCGGATTCCGCATATGGCGCGGTCAGCGGGTCCACCATCACGCTGTATGTCCCTGAATCCACTGAGGTGAAGGCACTCGCCCCGACCTTTGAATTGGCGCGTTTCGCCACCGCCAATCCGCCCTCGGGCACGGCCAGGGATTTCACCAAGCCGCAGATCTATACCGTCACCGCCCAGGACAAATCGACCATGGACTATACCGTGCAAGTCGTTAAGACCGCGGCACCCATGCATTACACCTGGGCCTCTAACAATGCCGGCAAGCTCGATGACGCCGCACAATGGAAGACCAATCTGGGTACGGCCGCCGCACCTGCCGCCGGCGGCAATTCCGACACGATCCTCAATTTTTATCCGCAGGGTAAATACGAGGTGACGCGAGCCAGTGCGGATGATTTTGTGCTCAACCAGCTCAATATCGGCAGTTCGGCCCTGACGCTCACATCCCAAGGGACGCTGGTGTTTGCCAAGAGCAAAACGCATGGCACCTTGCCATATATGAATAGCCAGAATCGCGCGGAGCTCACCATCAAAGCGCCGTTGAGGTTCGATGCGGATTTCACCATCGATGGACTCGAAACCGATGATACGCGGGTGTTTCTGCCGGGTGCAATTTCCGGCAAAGGTGGCTTGATCAAGAACGGTCCGCACACGGTGTACCTAAACAATGCGATCAACACCTACAGTGGCGGAACAACTATCAATGACGGCTGTATCTCAACGCAGCCACAAGGGTTGGGCGCGGGTCCCGTAACGGTCAATAAGACCGGCACGATCAGTTTCGACGGCCCCCCGGTACTCAATGCACTAACCTGCAACGGCGGATGCATTTCCGGAGGCGTCAATGCCCACTGGAACGGCCCGGTGAAGTTGAATGGGAACACCATCGTACATGCTCACGATTCGCTGGAATTCAATAACAAGGAAAGCGGTATCAGCGGGGCGGGTGGCCTAACGCAGACCGGCCATCCAGTGGATCATGGGATCAGAAGCGGCATGATCAAACTTCTCGGGCGCAACACCTACACCGGTCCCACCAAGGTGGAAATGGGACTTCTGGAAGTCTCTTCCTCGCTTTACAACAATGATGCCGCACGCTGGACCCCGGCTAATATCAGCGTCAATGGCGCGGCAGCTGAACTACGGCTGCATGTCGGCGGCGCTGGCGAATTCACCATCGCACAAGCCACCACCATGCTCAAAAACATCACCACCGGCGTCAATCACAACGGTCTGATGGCCGGTGCCACCTTTGGCATCGATACGAGCACCGCCGCGACGCCACAGGAACTTTCCATCAACATCGCAGATTCCCAAGGACCGGGCGGCGGTAGTGTGACACTCAAGAAATGCGGCGCGGGAATGCTGAAACTATCAGGTAACAACACCTATACCGGCCAGACCATTATCACCGGCGGCACCCTGGGCATCGATTCATTCAACAGCATCGTGCAACGCAAGCCCGGTAGCAGCCTGGGTTCTCCGAAAACCGCTGCCGCAGCAGAGATCATGATCAGTGGCGGCAGCACCTTGGTCTATACCGGCAAGGGTGAGACCACCGATCGGAATCTGAACCTGCCCGGCGGTGGCGACACCATCACCTTGGATCAATCCGGCACGGGCCTGCTGAAACTGACCAGCCCCTTCGTAATGTCTGGCTTTGCCGAAAATAAAACCATCGTCCTGGCCGGTTCCAGTGCTGGCTCCGGCGAACTCGCATTCAATATCGACAACGTCTATGACCGCAAGGACAAGGCCATGACCTCGCTCACCAAAACAGGCACTGGTACTTGGACGCTCTCCGGTGCCAATACCTATACTGGGCCGACGACGGTGACGAAGGGCACGCTGTGGTTGACGAATGCGAAGGGGCTGAGCGACAAGACGGATGTCTCAGTGGCCGACGGCGCGACTCTTGCCTTGGACTTCAAAGGAGAAATGCGCATTTCCAAACTCACCCTCGATGGTAAACTCCAACCTGCCGGCACTTATAGCGCGACAACCACTCCCAAATTCTTCAAGGGTGAAGGGGCACTCAAAATCCAGTGAGTCGACAGGATTGCAAGACCACGAATTTCATGGCCTCCAGGCGCTGGCTCATGTGCCTGGGGGGGGTGATGGCTGCACTCGCGCCGCTTACTTCGGCGCGAGCATCGTGGTTCATTCGCAACTGGCAGTCTGACGTGGGATTGCCGGATAATACAGTGATAGGTGTCTGCCAAGCGCCCGACGGATTCTTGTGGGTGGCCACTAAGACGGGCTTGGTGAGTTTCGACGGGGTGCGGTTCCGACCCTGGACGGTGACGACTGATGCATCTCAGGCGGGTGCCTGCAAGGCCGTGTTAGCCGACCGGCGCGGGCGCTTATGGCTCGCGAAGGATCAGGGGGTGGTGGTATGCGTGGACCATGGGCGCATGACGACGGTCATCGGCACGGAACACGCTCCTGGGGACGTCGGCAACCGGTTCATGGTCGAGGACTCCGACGGCGCTGTGTGGGTGTCTTACGGCGGCGGCGAGGTCTTGCGTATTCAGGACGGGCAGGTGCGTTCTTTCGCCGAGGCGGACGGCTTGCCCGCTGGTGAATTATGCCACTTGACGGTGGATGGAATGGGGTTGCTGTGGTTTTCCCGGGGGGATAGGGTCGGAGTTTATCGGGATGGTAAATTTCGTCTGCTCCAGGAGTTGCCGGCCCGGATCATCACTGGTTGCCGTGCAGGAGGGATTTGGAGTTACAAGGACGGGCAAGTCTGGAGGTACACCGAGGGCGGCGCTACGGTCAAGCTGGGTGTGTTGCCGGCCGACACGCCATTGGTCACCCCTACCGCATTTTACGAAGACCGTGACGGGTTCCTGTGGCTTGGGACGAGGGAGGCGGGATTGTTTCGTTTTGATCACGCAGGAGTGCCAACAGCGATTCTGGCCCAACAAACCATTTTCACCATCACGGACGACAGTGAGGGAAGCTTGTGGGTCGGCACGCGTGGTGGTGGCTTGAGCCAATTGAAACCCGGCGTCGTGGATTTGTTGGCCATTAATTCCGCCACCCCGTTCACGCCGGTTGGATCCATTTGTCAGGATACCGCCGGCTTGTTGTGGGCGGTCCTGTGGCCAAACGGGGAAGTATTGCGCAATGCGGGCCAAGGCTGGTCACCCGTGTCCGCCAAAGATGGATGGTCCATTCCCCTCTCCCTATGTGTGGAAGCCGATTCCCATGGCGGTGTCTGGATCGGCACTCAATACAATGGACTTCACCATTGGCGAAATGGGGCGGTTGCCGACAGTCTGTACGCGGATAACGGCTTGGGAATGAATGCTAACGGCACGGCTGGTAATCAGGTTGGCGCTCTGTTGGCAAGCGCATCCGGCGAGGTTTGGATTGGCCCCATAGGGCCCGATGAACCACGGCAGGTATTGCAGTGCCGGCGTGCCGGGCAATTGCTAACCTTTCATCTGCCCCTCGAGAGCGGGCCGGTGGTAGCCTTGGCCATTGATGCTGCCGGCGATTGCTGGGCGGCCTCCGCCAAGGGGTTGCTGCTGCGGGTTCACGAGAACAAGCTAACTGACGAAACCGGTAGCACCTTCGCGGGGGCAGGCGCGATCCGTTGTCTGTTAGGTACGCCGGACGGCAGTTTATGGATCGGCTATGGCGGCCAGGGCCTGGGGCGGCTCAAAGGCGGCCATTTCAGCCACTACCGGATGGAGCACGGGTTGCACGATGACTATCTTTCTAACATTCTCCCCGACGGGCATGGCCGGATGTGGTTCGCAGGCAACCGTGGCATTTTCAGTGTGCGAAAAAACGAGTTGGATGATTTTGCGGACGGGCGGGCCAGGCGGATCTGGTCAGTGGCGTACGGGCGCAACGATGGCTTGCCGCACTTGCAGGCGAGTTCCGACGCCTGGCCGGGTGCTCAGCGCGGCTCGGATGGCCGCTTGTTTTTTGCCATGCAGTCCGGGGTGGCCGTCGTGGATGCGGACAATTTCAAAGAAAACGCGCAACCGCCGCCGGTGGTCATCGAACGGGTGACGGTCAACGGCAAAATCGTGGCGGCTTACGGGGCGGTTGGCACTCTGGGAGCGTCAAACTCCGTCGCGCCGCTAGAGCTGTGCCAAGCCGATGCGCACCTGAGCCTCGCACCCGGCCAGCGGCAGCAGGTTGAGTTAGATTTCACGGCGTTGACGTTTACGAAACCTGAAAGCATCGGGTTCAAGTACCGGTTGCACGGCTTGGACACGGACTGGGTGGAGGCCGGCACGCGGCGGGTGGCCAATTATGCACAAGTTCCGCCCGGGCACTATCATTTCCAAGTGCTCGCATGTAACAGTGATGGCGTTTGGAACGAAACCGGCGCGACTCTGGAACTCACCGCCGAACCGTATTGGTGGGAGACTGCCTGGTTTCGCGTGGCCGGCCCGCTCGCCGCCGCCGGGTTGTTATCGACCGCTATTTTGTTAGGTTGGCGGCGGCGGCACCGGCGCCAAATTGAGCGTCTGGAAATGCAACAGGCCACGGAACGCGAGCGAGCCCGCATTGCCCGCGACATTCACGATGATCTCGGAGCGACCTTGACCCAGATTGTTATGCTGAGTGATTCGAGCGGCACTGTTGCTCCATCGCACGAGCAATCTCTGGGGAAAATCCACCAAGTGGCGCTGACTATGACGCAGACGATGGATGAGATCGTGTGGGCGGTCAATCCGCGCCACGACCGCTTCGACCAACTGGCGATGTACTTGGATGCTTACGCGCAGGAATACCTCGATGCGTCCGACCTCCAGTCATGCGTGGATTTCCCGGGCTCGTTGCCGCGCCGGCCTATCTCGGCCCAAGTGCGCCATAACCTGTTTCTCGCGTTCAAGGAGGCACTCAACAATCTCGTCCGCCATGCCGCCGCGCGGCGCGTGTGGATCTGCCTGACTGTGAAGCCGGATGGGTTTTCCTTGAGTGTCGAGGATGACGGACTGGGCTTCAGCGGTGATTCGTCCGCAGAATCTTGCGCCAACGTCGGCAACGGCTTGGGGAACATGCTAGCGCGATTGACTGCGGTAGGTGGGCAATGTATCGTTGATAGCGTGCCCGGGCGCGGCACGCGGGTCGTGTTTGAGTTACCCTGGGAACCCTGAATCATGCAAATCCTCGTCTCCATCGTTGAAGACCACGCGCCTCTGCGCCAGATCCTGTCCGAGTGGATCAGCCAGGTACCGGATATGAAACTCGGTCGCACCTATCCTGACGCCGAATCCGCGCTGGCCGACCTGCCCCAGCACCCTGCCGACGTGGTGTTGATGGACATTAATTTGCCCGGGCTCAGCGGTATTGAGTGCGTGCGGCAGTTGAAAGCGTTGCTTCCGGCCACGCAATTCATGATGGTAACGGTGTATATGGATACCGACCGGATCTTCAAGGCCTTGGCAGCTGGCGCCACCGGCTATTTGCTGAAACGCACCGCCCACACTGAATTGTTGCAGGCTATCCGCGAGGTGGCCGCCGGCGGCTCACCGATGAGTCGCAACATCGCCCGTCTCATTGTCGAAACATTTCACACCGGGCCGTCTCACTCGCCGGACATGGAGTTACTCAGCGATCGCGAACTCGACGTGCTGCGCTTGCTGGCACGCGGCCAGGTGAACAAAGAAATCGCCGCCGAATTGAACCTCAGTTTTCACACGATTCATACGCTGGTGCGCCGCATCTACGAAAAACTCCATGTCCACACCCGCCGCGAAGCCGTGGCCCGCTTCCATCAAGCCAATCAGCCCCGACAGCCGGAATAAGACTGCAAAATAAGATAAGACTCCCCACTAACTTCCCCGTCCAGTTAGTCCCGTCGTTGTCAGTCCATCGGCGGTGCAAGCACCCGAGTCGTTTGCACCCGGCTGCGGCCTGGTATGGAGCGACGACATTATTGTCGTCGTTCGGAAGGCCCGGCCATGAAACAGAGCCTTCGGCACGAACCCATGGGCCCTCCTTCCGCTACCACCACAATTAAATTGTCTATTTATTGGGTGATTGGGGCTTCTGGCTTTCTGTTATAATCGGCAAGCAGGTGAATGTCTGCTTGGATGCCACCTCCCAGTATGGGATGAAGCTATAGTTGGACTCGCCTTCAATAGAAAAATGCAACGGCTGATCCGCCACTGGCTTGATGCGTCCCAGCAGGCTGGAACTGTCGCAGGCGAAACTCGCTTCAGGACGATCTGCGCCGGCACCGACTGCCGCCAATAATATGGGGCCGTATTCCAATGCGTAGCGCGGCTGCGTTTCGCGGGTTTCCCTGCCTGTGTATTTTGTCATACGGAGTTCGGCTGGCAGTGTAAAGGTGATGCTGTCGCCGTCTTTCCAAGTGCGTTCCAAGGTGGCATAGGAGCCAGGAACGCCAGTCACTTCCAGCGTGTTGTTCACCAGAATTGCCATCGGTTTGACCGACCACGCCGGAACGCGCACACGAACTTTTGCTGCCACGGAGGTGGCCAGTGAAAAGCGCAGAGTCACATTATTATCGAATGGAAACCCTGTGATCATCCGCACTTTGAGGGGTTGTTTGTTTTGCTGCCAGGTGATCTCAGAGGGCGCGTACAAATCTATGTAAAGACCGTCGGCGGCAATGGAGTAGATGTATTCAGGAATGGACCCGATCATCCGGGTGCCTTGCCCCTCGCAGCAGGTGCCTATCTTGCAGGCCGTATCATCCTTGTGGCCAACTTTGGTTGTGTGGTAGAAAATGCCTTTATCACCATTCTGATTGGCCAGTGCGTTGTTATATATGGATTTCTCGATCTCGCCGACAAATTTTTCCTGATCCGGGTTGAGTAGGTGGAGGCGCTGGCTCAAACGCGCCATGAAGACACTGCCGCAAAGTTCTCCCGTACACCGGAATATATACGACTTTGGCGGATAAGAGCCGCCTTCGCAGATAGCGATGCTGCCGCCGATATGTTCCCAGTTATCGTGATAGAGTTCCCACCCACCCATAGCAGCTTCAAGGTAATCGCGTTTCCCTGTTGCACGATACAAGTCAAGGTATGGTTCGATTGCGGTGAGCAGGTAACAGTGAGGCCGATCATAGGGATAATGCCATATTGCGTTGGTATCCCGCCGCGCCAACTGGGCCAGCCAGTCGTTCTCTTGAAAATACCGCTGAACCACCTGAATGTCTTCCGCTTTGCCTATGGGAGTGAAGTAAACCCGGGTGTTGGCGACGGTTCCCTGCTGGCTCTGGTTTGGACGGCGCAGGAGTTCTGGCAAATAGGGGCATTGATTGAACCAGTCGTAAAATTCACGCAATAGAGGAAATGCCTTTGGGTTACCGGCGTAGCCTGCTTCAATCAGGCCGTGTGTGACCCAGGCACGGGTGTAGCCAGCGCGTTCGGCACCAAAGATAGTGTCGCGAGGAAAGGCCATGATATAGCCGTCGGGCTGGCGGCACTCATCGATCACATCGACGATGTCGTTCATTCGCTTGCGCAGAGCTGTATCTTCTATCCAGCGCAGCGTATTTCCCGCTCCCATCAGAAAGCGGCCTGCATTCTGGCCGGCTAGTTTGGTATCCCAAAAATGATCAGGCTCGCACATGCCTTCGGGATTGGGTTTGCCGGCACGCGTACGAAATTCGCGGACCATTTCATCGGTCGTGAAGGTGCTCATCAGATAGGCGATATTGTTTTGCATCGCCTTCTTGAAGAGTCCCTCAGACAGGCGCACGCCGCCTAGCGGAGCCTCCGCCTTGTAAGCAACTGGCTTCCACTGGTCAGCTGGAATGACGTTACCTGGATTGTCGGTCACAACATCATCCTGCGGCCGTCGCTTGAGTGTGAGATTTGTCACACCGAGATTTCCCTTGAACGAATCGGCGACCGGGCAACCTTCGGCGACATTTTTGCCGCCCGACCAGACTTCTACTTTCATCAACTCCAGCTTCTGATTACTCAGGGGTGTCGCGCTCAGACGCACATAACGCCCCGCCGTGCCATTGCCGGGGCACAGGATCACGGCGTCTTCTGTATTGGCATAATCGGCTCCAGTCTGATCCATAATGACACTGGCCGTTTTAAACTCCGCCTCATCTGACACTTCGATTTTAAAGCGACTAGGAAACCCCACGGTTTTATTCACGCCCAGCCAACCCCAGTCGATATGTGGAAACAATTTGACTTTATCGATAGGTAACGAGCGCCCTATGTCAACCTGTACCCAGCACGCGGTATCGTTGTTGGGTACAGCTGGCGAAATGTAGTTTCGAGTAGTCGGGCGGGCGACACGTTCAACGCCCATCGGCGCATCGGCAGCGGCATGCACCTGGATGACGGGCAGGCCCAAGCAGACAACAAGCGATAACAAACATTTAAGCGTATCATTCTCTTGTTGTGCCGGGTTAGACAGATAAGATGATAGGGGGTGTTCTCTAAAATAATAATTCATATGAACTCCTTATTTGTTAATGCAATTCGGCGCGCAAGGTGGTCACTCCCCATGCCGGGACTTCGACGGTGTCGGCGACAGGATTGCCTGCCTGTTCGGCGGTGTCGCTGAGTGTGAGATGTTTCGGGCTGAGGGCCCAACTGAGTTTGGCGTGCTCGGTTTTGCCGGACGCGCCGAAGAGCCGGACAATCAGGGCCTTGCCGTCGTCGCTAGGTTTGAGGGCGATCACCACCACTCCGGCGGGCTCAACACAGAGCAGGGGCGGGGCAACCGGAGATTTGTTAGCAGCCGGAAGAACCAGCAACTCCTGGCTGAAGCCGAGGGCGAAGCGGGTCGCGGCGGCGGGATCCGGTTCGTGGTGTGGGCGGAGGACGAAGCGGAATGCGGTCACTCCATCCTGATAGGCGCGGTAGTTGGTGCCCCAGTGGTTGTTCATGGCCCAGGAATAGATCTTCTGTGTGGGTTGCACGGATTTGCGCCAAACATCGGGATTGGTCTGGGATTCCAGCAGGTTCGCGGTGAGTCCGCCGACTTGAACCAGCGGTGCGTCGAGCGTCACCCAGGTGATACCGAAGCGGGGATTAGACACATCGGCCCAGCGACTGACGTTGAACCAATTCTTGCAGGCGCTGGGTATCTGATCGAATTCCGGGCGGATCGCGCCGAGCGGAATGTCGAGTAACAATTGCCCATCAGGGACGTTGAAGGGAAACGCGAAGTTGAGGCTTTCCTTGCCGGCCGGTTTTTTGTAGTTAGTTGCCGCAAGTCGCGCCTTGTCCACTGAATCGGTTATTTCGATAGAGTCGCCGCCGCCAACGACGCGCAAGATGCGGGTGAGTTTATTGCATCCTGGCGCGGCGGATTCTATCCGGAGTGACGCGATGAGCGGCCCCTTATCTTCGACGGTGACGGTCACCGGCCCGTTGCGTTGCGCCTTGGCCGGATCATCACCGGTGAAATAGCGGTAATCGTTCAAGGCCTCGCCGCCGCCGGTATCCGCGAAATTGCCTGCGATGCCCGTCATCTCCAGGTGGGTGATGGCACCGGTAGTTTGATCAATTGTTAGGCGAACCACACCGCTGTCGAGGGTGCCGCTAGCTGTGGCCCGTGCCACCACCTGAGGTGATATCTGCGCCTCGCCATGACCAACCGTATAGCGGCGCCCGCCGAATGGCGGCACGCTTTTCGCGAGAAATGCCAACTCACCACCGGTCATGCGTTGGGATAACACGGGCACTCCGTGGTCATCACGCACCAGATCGCCTGCGGTGGTTGGGAGGGTGACGATTCCGTCGCGCGGCCAGGAAAGCGTGTTGATCACGTCGATGACGCCGTCATCGCCTACCGGACGGGTGGTGCTAGCCGCGTGCAGCGCCTGATCTAACAAACTCTTGGAACCGGTGTCCGCGTCCTCGGCGTAGGATTTTTTGATTTGCCATTGTTCGCGGGTTTTCTGGCTATCAGGTTGGCTGATGCTGCAATCGGCGCCCCAGGTATGTTCGGAGTAGAGCAGCACGTGTTTCCAAGATTCCTGGAAGGATGCCGCTTGATAGGAAGCAGGCTTGAACATGGCGCAGACGGTTTCCGCCTGGCTGAGGCGGTCGGCACTTTTGCGGTTCATGGCGGTTTGATGTGCGGATGAACCGGCGCCGTCCTCCCAGTAGGGTGTCCAATCGCCGCGCAGCACCGGCAGTTTGTCACCGTAGCGTTTTTCGAGTGCGCGGAACGCCTCGCCGGTGCCGGAGATGATGAAATGCGGCCAAGTGTTTTTGGTGTTCCAGTCTTTCACGAATTCGCAGATGGCGGGATCCGGTACTGCGTTGTCGCCATGGCCGCACCAGCGTGCATAGGCGATTTCGTAGGGATATCCGCGTTTTGCCAGACCCTCGCAGAAATCATCGACCAATTTCGGCGATAGTTCGTGATAGATGTGCGACATTGCATAACCCCAGAACGGGATCCAAACCAGCACCTTCGAGTTGCCATCCGGCCCGAGCCACCAGAACGGTTTGTTCTCCCAGTCGCGCAGGATGGTGCCGATGCGGTCGAAATAATTCGGTGCGGTGGAAAAATAGCGGATACCCGCTTCGTGCATGGCAGTTACGGAGCCCCAAGTGTAGCCTGGAACGTCGCTGATCATCACGGAATCCACCGGCACGCCCGTTTGAGCGGCCATGCGGGTGCTATAACGAAAGAGTTCCAGCAACTCCTCAGGCCGACACAAGCCGGTGAGTTCGTTGAGATACATCCCATTCAACACCACTTGTCCGGATTTCACCGCAGCGAGAAACTCGGCGCGTTGCGTGTCATTCAGACGCTTCTGATAGAGGTCTGCGGCCCATAACACCTCCACATTCCACACGAAGCACGCCCCCTCGGGGTAATTGGCGGTGCGTTTTGCTGCCGCGATTCCAGCCACCAGGTTTTGAACTTGCTTGGTTTCAATGGCGGTTTGGATTTCGGTATAGCCGATGTCCGTGTGGGAATGGGGAAGAAGATAGACCGTGAGCTGCGGCACGGGTTTCAAGGTCAACTTCGGGGCGGTGATGGTGGCTCCGCCAACTTCGATCACCACCGGCACCTGAGCCGTTTGTGATACCGCGGGTACTAATACCTCCACGGTTTGATTGCCTTTTCTCAGGTGCACCGGCACCCCCGGGTCGTCTCCTACCCGGACCATGCCGTCCACCTCATCGCCTAAATGGCGCAAGCGTAAACTAACAGGTTGGTAGAACTTTCCATCCTTTTCCCGCAGTGCCCGTATCGTCTCGACTTGATCCACAACGGTGAGTTGCCGGGCCTTGGAATCATCTGGGGCGAGCACCGTGATAGGTGTTAGAAGTGCCGGAGAATCTTTCCCCTCTTCCAGCTTGGGTGGAGTTGCCGCCGGCGATACGCTCGGCAACGCCGTCAATATGGCCAGTACTGAAATAGTGAGTTTGTTCATAGCAGGAATGCGCGGATTGTTATTGCGGATGCGGAAGAGTCAATCATGATCGATTGCCTAGCGAGGGTGCGCCTCAATCCCAAGACGCAAGACATATTTCTGTTTCTACAAATCACCGACAATTCGCCGGGCATTGAGCAGCCGCACGGGGCCTAGCAAGCCGGAGTCGAGCAATGGTCCCGTCAAGGGAGGCAGGCAGCTTTGGCAGATGCGTTTTTCCTTCGGTAGTTTGCCGTCGCCAATCATGCGGTTGGCCCAGAGGTTGGTGACCTCGACGACGAGTGTGTTGGCACCGGGCCGGAGTATGCCTGTCACTTCAAGACGCGCGGGTGACGTCCAACAGATACCTAACCGCTTGTCATTCAAAGTCACCTCAGCAACGTTTCGCACGCGCCCCAAATCCAGGAACACGCGGTTGCCGCCATTGAGTCCATCGTCCGGCAAAACGAATTGCTTGTGATAGGCGGCGGTGCCGGAGAAGTACTTCACGCCCTCCTCCGGATCGGTGTTCCAGGCGTGGAGGTCCTCAAATACCTTTGACGCAGGAGCGCCCCGGCCTTTGGCAAAACGGACCTCCCATGGGCCGGTGAGTTCCCGTGCTGCCGGGATTGGCTCGACAACCACTTCACGGCGTGTGCCGTTAGTGCCAGGAAACACGCAGGTGCCACTTGTCCACGCCAGCCATTCGAGCTTGCCCTGCTGGTCTGCAATTAGCTCGACAGCTGGGACATCCTCCGTGGTTGGCGCCTTGCCGAAGATTTGCGGCACGGCCACCAGGTGCTCGGCAGCGGCCGGTTGGCGAAACACCACAAATGCTGACCCGTAAGCTGGCAGGAGCAACGGCACCTTCGTGCCGGCAGCCACGCGCTCGTACACCGGATAACGGGCAACCGCGCCTGTCTCGGGCATCCACAGTTCCGGACACTTGCCGCTGACCCGAAAGACGCATTCCATATCTAACTGTTTATCGTTAGAATTGCTGATAAAGTAGATATCTGCCTGTTCCGTTCGGCGGTGGACATAATCGAGGCCATCCGTGCCGGTGCTGGCTGAGAGCGTGCAGTCGGCACCGATTTTCAAATCCGCTAGTACCTGTCGCACCCGGTTGCGGTTCCAGACGATACGGCCCTGGGCGCAGCGGCGCTCGTGAACCGTCATGCCATCACACTCACCCCAGAGTTTATCGGCGAGGTCTTTGATCTGCTGATCGCACTGCGGATAGCCGCTAAGTGTGTTCGTCCGGGTGGGCTTGGGTCCGAGAATGGTCGCCCCCGCTCTAACCAGCTCATCGAGTTTTTGTAACACCGCCAGCGGCATATCCTCCCGCTCGGGCAACACCAGCACCGCGTAGCTCATCCCGTCCGGCAATACAATGCGCCCGTTCTTTACCTGCATCCGGCTCAGTATCACATCGGAATTCACCACGTCGTAATCATACCCTGCCCCAAGTGCATCGGTGGGTGCCGGATTCTGGAGGGGAAGCGGGGCCGCCGGGCGTTTTTGGCAGTGCTTGCAGAAGTTCGGATCCACCTCGCCCAACGCCGGGTCCACGCGCGGCGGCGCGACCAGATTGGGCGCATTGTCGCCGTAATAATAACAGACATCGGCCACCGGCAGACCTTGCTGAAGCAGGTAGGAGCAACGCCCAAGGTAATAATGAAACGGCTTCGACACCGGCCACCAGGTGGTATTCACGTTG
>JBAXOP010000125.1:0-14051 GCA_037133195.1 Verrucomicrobiota bacterium
ACGAGGTGCGCATCTGCAAGATTGTCCGCTCAGCCGATTGGGTCAAGATGGAATATGAGAGCCAGAAACCGCTACAGACGCTTGTCGGGCCTCTGGTCCAGCCGGTTTCTAATATCTCGGTGTCGGCGGATCAAATCACATTGTTGGAAGGCCAGAGTGCCACCCTGACGGCCACTGCCGGCGGCGCGCAGAAACTTTACTGGGTAATCAAAAAAGACGGGATGGAAACCATCGCGGATGTTGACCAGCATAGTTATAAGCTGAGTGTCGGTCGGGTGACCGGCGACCAGTCCTTCATCCTGCAGTGGCGGGCTGTATATGCCAATGAGGTTAAGACCAAGGATATTGCGGTGACGGTTAAGGAAGCGATCCCCGAGCCCGTGGTCGCCCTGAAAGCGCCCTCGAAATGGAATGGCCGGGACACCATTGAAGTGGTGCCAGATATTGGCAACCTCAGTGCAATGACAGCCAAAGGAGTGGGCGAATTGCATTGCCAATGGACGGTCACCGGCGGTGCCGTGACCAAGGAAATTGTGCCTGGCAAATTGATTCTCAAGCGTTCACACTACACCGGGCCGATCACAGTGCGGGTGGCTATCGATAATGGCGGCGCGCCTACGATTGCCACGGTGCCGATTGAGGTGAGCGAACCGAAGAACGATCCATGGGTACAAAGGATTGCGGCGAAGGACGAGAAGCCAGAGGATGGCCAGTTCTATGCCCGTGATGACCTCAATGAAGGCACGCTTTTTTACAATGGGACATTGGATAAACCGGCCGCAGATGTGTTTTTGAAACTCTATGCCGATGACAAACTCATCAAGACCGAGACCGTGAAACCTGCAGCGGATAATTCCTATTCTCTAACCACAAAACTCAAGGCCGGCATGATCAAATACAAGGTGGAGTTCGGGACAAAATCCGCCACGAGCGAGAAATTGCTGCAATCCGTGGGCAACCTTGTCTGCGGTGATGCCTATCTGATTGAAGGTCAATCCAATGCACTGGCTACGGATACCGGCGATAAATCCCCGGCGGAAACCAATGAATGGATTAGAAGTTATGGCGGCCCGACGGGGTGGGGCGATGCCACCGACTGGGTTCGTGATCAATTTGACAAAATCAAGGATACGACGGGCAACAGGCCTAACTTGTGGTGCAACGCGGTCTGGAAAAGGCAAAAAGACGAAAAGGCGGAACTGGGCTGGTGGGGCATGGAACTCGCCAAAAACCTGCTAGCAAGCCAGAAGGTTCCCATTTGCATTATCCAGGCCGCTGCCGGCGGCACCAGAATTGACCAGCACCAACCCGGTGCAACCAACCACATGTCCCTGGCCACAATCTACGGACGCATGCTGTGGCGCGTGGAGCAGGCAAAACTGACCCATGGTATCCGCGCCGTGTTGTGGCATCAAGGCGAAGCCGACCAAGGCTCGGATGGCCCGGATAACGGGTATGACTCAACGTTTTATCAGCAGTACTTCATTGACATGTCGGCTGCATGGAAACAGGACATGCCCAACATCCAGCATTACTATGTATTCCAGATCTGGCCCAACGGCTGCAGCCAGGGAGGCGGACACGGCGACCTGCTGCGCGAGAAGCAGCGGACACTGTCGCGGCTCTACGCGAACTTGGATGTCATGTCCACGCTCGGCATCAAACCGCCCGGTGGCTGCCATTATCCGCTGACCGGTTGGTCCGAATTTGCACGCCTGATGCAACCGCTCATCGAGCGGGATTTCTACGGCCGCAAGGTTTCCGAACCGATCACCGCGCCGGACCTCAAACAGGCATACTATGCGAGTAGTGCGAAGGACGCGATCATCCTTGAGTTCGACCAACCGGTCATCTGGTTGGATTCGCTGGCTGGTCAGTTCTATCTGGATGACGCCAAGGACAGGGTGGCTAAGGGCAGCGTGAACGGCAACGTGATTACGCTCCAACTGAAAGCACCCGCCACCGCCGGCAAAATCACCTATCTCAAGGAACTCAATTGGAACCAGAACGATCTGGTATTCGGCAAGAATGGCATTGCGGCACTCACGTTCTGCGATGTGCCGATCGCCAATAGCAAGGAGAGTGGCCGATGAATCCAACACGCAAAATTGTTAATCGGACACGATTGGCCTCTTGCCTCACCGGTGTCTTCATCGCGGTGTTAGCCGCAGTTTCCGCCTGCGCGCAGAATACTATTGTCGGCGATTGGTCCTTTGCCAACTCAGTGAACCCTGGCTGGTCATTGGAGCGAACCACCACTCTCACCCCCGCAGGCATTCAGATAGGGAATCCGGGTGCCGGGAGCGGGATCATCCGCCACGGCGCACCCAAGGGTTTGAGTTTCATCAACTCCGGGGTGGAGATGATCTTCATCGGAACCGCCACCGCTAACAATGACCTCGGCGTGCAATATCTCTCGCTGGATAACGCCGGCTATCGGTGTTGCTTTGGCCTTGGTGCGCCAACCGGACCGGGTAACTCCGTCAGCGACGGGGCCGCCTGGCTAAATCAGAATTACAACCGAACCGGGGGCGAGAGTCTGACCCGAAAGACCGTGACCGGTTCAGCCATTCGTCTGCTGGGCCGGCACGCCATGGCCCTCGTGCGCTTTGACGACCTGACGCTCCACGCCTATGTGGACGGTGTCGAGATCGGCAGCCGCACCACTGACGACACCGGCGGCATTCAGATCTCCAGTATCGGTGTTGGCGATAACAACTTCAATGGTGCCACCTATTTTCCGCCCGGCACCCTCGTCGAGCGGGTACGCGCGTTCACTTTCCCCTCCGGCGGATTCGAGCAAAACCAATTGCTGTTGGGGCGCACAAACCAGCCCGCCACGCCAACGGGATTGAAGGCATCGCCGGGCAATCGATCCGTGTCTCTGAGCTGGATCGCGGCACCCTACGCCAGCGGCTATAACGTGAAGCGTTCGCTGGCCAATGGCGGCCCGTATGTTGTCATTGGCACGACCAGAACCCGGGCGTATTCTGACGATTCGCTGGTCAACGGCTCGACTTATTACTATGCGGTGTCCGCCAGCAATTCCGCAGGGGAAAGCGCAAACTCAGCAGCAGCCAGCGCCACGCCGGCAGCGCCACCCGTGCCCGCCGTACCAGCAGGGGTTGCTATCACTGGAAACAATTCACAGGTGAGTCTGAAGTGGGACGCATCGGCTTCAGCGACCAGCTACAAGGTTATGCGCTCGCCAACCCAAGGTGGACCCTTTGCGGTCATCGGCACTTCCACAGGGACGACCTACACCGATACCCTCGTGGCCAACCATACGACCTATTCCTATGTGATCTCTGCGACTAACGAGACCGGCGAGAGCGCCCATTCCGCGCAAGTGAGCACCCGGGTGCTCTTTCCTACCTGGAAATACGCCGCTTCCCTTTTTATTATCACCACGCCCGATGGGGCGGGTCTAGCAGAAACAGCCTCGGAAGCCAACTTTCCGGTGCTGGTCCGGCTCAATGCCGACTTCTTTGATTTCAGTCAGGCCCGAAGCGATGGCGGAGACATTCGCTTTGCAACAAGCGACGGCACCTCCTTGGCGCATGAGATCGAGCAATGGGATCCGGTCAGCGGAACCGCCGCCATCTGGTTGCGTATTCCACTCATTCGGGGCAACACCAAGCAGGAAATCAAGATGCGTTGGGGCAGCACCGACGCGCTCAACGCATCGAGTGGCACCGCCGTATTCAATGCAGATAATGGATTTGTCAGTGTCCTGCATCTAGGCGACGCCGTGATGGATTCAGCCGGCTCAACGGTTCCAGTCAACGCCGGTACGACGGCGGCCGCGGGAGTGGTTGGTCAGGGGCGGCATTTCGTCGCGGGACAGGGGATCAACTGCGGGACGGACATCAGGAATTTCCCTTCAGGGACCAACCCGCATACCACGGAAGTATGGTTCCGGGACAATGCGACCCGTAACACCCTCTTGGGCTGGGGCCTCTCAATACCCCAAGCTATCGTGGTCATGCAGGTGGCTAGTCCGCCACGTATTAACATGAATTGTTGGGGGGGAGGAAATGTTGCCGGAGCGAGCACGATCGCACTCTCTGAATGGTATCATGTGGCCCACACATATAAGACCGGCGAGGCACGGCTATATGTGAATGGCGTGCTTGATAACAGCAGCAAGGCCGGCAGCATGAACATTCCCGCTCCTGTCCAAATGTTTATTGGCGGCTTTGGACGCCGTTATGACTTTGCCGGCGACCTCGACGAGGTGCGCGTCTCGAAGGTGACCCGTTCTGCCGACTGGATCAAATTGGAGTACGAGAACCAGAAGCCGACACAGACATTGGTGGGTATTCTGCCGAAGCCAGGGGAGGCGTTTGCGGTTTCACCTGATCGGGTAAAGGTTGATGAGGGCAAGAGCGTGACTGTTAGCGCCCTAGCCGGCGGTGCCCAGAAGGTTTACTGGACTCTCAAGAACGACGGCGTGGAATCTGTCGTCGCTGTGGACCGGTTTTCATATACGCTGGGTGCTGGACGCGTGACGGGCGATCAATCATTCACTCTGCAGTTCAAGGCAGTGTATGCCAATGGCGTCAAGACCAAGGACATACCAGTGACGATCCATGATAGCATTCCCGATCCGCTATTCACCCTGAAGGCGCCGACCCAATGGAATGGGCGAGATACGATTGAAGTCGTGCCGGCGATCAGCAACTCAGCTGCGATGAAGGATCAAGGTGCCGGTGAATTGCGCTACACCTGGACTGTCACGGGCGGGGCTGTGATCAAAGAGATTGTGCCAGGCAAGTTGATTCTCAAACGCTCGCAATTCAGTGGTCCGCTTACCGTAAAAGTGGCGATTGATAATGGCGGAGCGGCCAGCGAAGGCAGCGCCTCGATCATAGTAAAAGAGCCGCAAGAAGATATGTGGGTCCAGCGGATTTCGGAAAACGATGAGAAGCCCGAGGATGGACAGTTCTATGCACGTGATGACAAGAACGAGGGCACGATCTATTTTAACGGAACATTGTCCTATGCTGCGGATTCTGTGTTCCTAAAACTCTACGCTGATGACAAGCTCATCAAGACTGAGACCCTGAAACCTGCGGCCGAGAATACCTATGCGTTCACTGTCAAAATCCAAGCAGGCTTGATCAAATACAAAATTGAGTTAGGGACCAAGTCCGGCGGGACCGAGACGCTGTTGCAGACGGTCAATAACTTGGTCTGTGGTGACGCTTATTTGATCGACGGCCAATCCAACGCACTGGCGCTCGATACAAATGAGCAGTCGCCCAATGTCACCAACGAGTGGATTCGCAGCTATGGCGGACCGACCGGACGAGGCGAGGGCGGCAAGAGGCCAAACCTGTGGTCCTGCCCGGCCTGGAGACCGCATCCGGGATCGAACGATTACCTCGGTTGGTGGGGCATGGATCTCGCAAAAAAACTTCTGGATAGTAATAAGATGCCCGTCTGCATCATTCAGGCCGCAGTTGGCGGTACCCGGATTGACGAGCACAAGCGCAATGAGGCCAATCCCGCGGACCTGGCAACAATTTACGGCCGGATGCTCTGGCGCGTGCAACAGGCGCGGCTAACACACGGCATCCGTGCGGTACTCTGGCATCAGGGAGAAGCGGACCAAGGGTCGGACGGTCCCGACGGTGGTTATGGCTGGGAGACCTATCATAAATATTTCCTGGATATGTCGGCGGCCTGGAAGCAGGATATGCCTAACATCCGCCACTATTATGTGTTCCAAATTTGGCCCAACGGCTGCAGTCAGGGCAACGGCCACGGCGACATGCTGCGCGAGAAACAGCGTACGCTATCGCGGCTCTACTCGAACTTGGACGTCATGTCCACGCTCGGCATCAAGCCGCCCGGTGGTTGCCATTATCCGCTGACCGGTTGGTCCGAATTCGCGCGCCTGATGCAACCGCTCATCGAGCGGGATTTCTACGGCCGCAAGGTGCCCGAGTCGATCACCGCGCCGGACCTCAAACAGGTATATTATGCGAACGCTGCGAAGGATGCGATCATCCTTGAGTTCGACCAACCGGTCATCTGGTTGGATTCGCTGGCCGGCCAGTTCTATCTGGATGATGCCAAGGACAGGGTGGCTAAGGGCAGCGTGAACGGCAACGTGATTACGCTCCAACTGAAAGCACCCGCCACCGCCGGCAAAATCACCTATCTCAAGGAACTCAATTGGAACCAGAACGATCTGGTATTCGGCAAAAATGGCATTGCCGCACTCACGTTCTGCGACGTGCCGATCCTGCCGGAAAAACCAGTTTCCAAATAGTAGGAATCATACCGGAAGGATGTCGTGAACATGCTAGAGAAATGAATCCTATGAAAATTAAGACCCTGATAACAACCGCGCTGATCACCGCGACAACCGTTTTGGGCGCGGAACCCAAGCCAGGTGCCACCCGTCCTCAAGACCTGGGCCGAGAGTTCATCACCAACGCCAAGTTCGGTATCTTCGTCCACTACACCGTGGAGTATGCCCATCTTCTCGGACAACCCCAACCGGCGCTCTGGGACCTCGATGCCAAGGCCGACGCCTTTGACGTCAAGGCATTCGCCGACGCGGTCGAGGGCATGGGTGCCCAATATGTGACGCTGACGTCATTCCACGCGGCGATGTATCTGTTGGCACCTAGCAAGGCCATGGTCGATGCCGGCTTGTCCAAGCATCAAGCAAAGCGCGACCTGCTAGGCGAAGTGGCCGACGAACTGAACAAGCGCGGCATCGCGCTCTGCCTCTATGTCCATCCCACCGACCAACACGACCTATCGCGGGAGGAGCGCGCGCTGTTCGGTTGGGGGCCGGAAGTGAACGGCTTGCCCGGCGAGAAACTCGGGGAATGGCCAAATCCGAAATGGGATGCTTTCCTGTTAGGGCTATTCAAGGAAATCAGCCTGCGTTATGGCAAGCGGGTTGCCGGCTATTGGATCGATCAACATTCTGGCAAGTTATTTCCTGATGCGGGACGCTTGGCCGTGGCCTTGCGAGCTGGCAACCCGGATGCGGTGATCTGGCAGAACGCAGGAGCCTACGCCCAGGCCGGGCTATCGTTAGAGAGTGCGTGGCCGGCCTGCGAGGGCGGCGATCCCAGTCACGGGGAAAAGGATCAATGCTGTATTCTGCCGACAGACAACGCCTGGTTTCTGGGAAAAAAAGTGCAGATCCCCGCACCGGAGGTTTTCCGAGGCGTGGTCCGCTGCGCCGGTTGCCCCGGTCAGAAAGGCGGCGTCCACGTGGCCCTGACGCCCTACGCGGACGCTTATGCTCCCCCGGTGAAGCAGATGATGGATGAGTTCGGGAAACTTTGGCGTGAGCGCAAAGTGTCGCTGCACAACACCAAGCCTAGCAAGATTCTCCAGATCGAGCAGAAGAGTAATCCATGGGAAATCGTGGCCACCGATTCCGTTGATGGAAAAACTGTATATGTACATGTGATGATTCCCCCCACTGGCCAGACGCTCCACCTGCCTCCGTTGAATGATAGCCGGAAACTTATCTCCGCTTCGATTTTGTTAGGCGGCAAAGAGGTGAAATTCAAACAGTCGGAAGAAGCCCTTGAGTTATCGCTGGCCGGAGATATGAAATGGGATCCGGTGGATACGGTGATCGTGTTGAAGGTCGGGCCTGCGTTCGAGCCGGGTGTCATACTCAGCGAGAATGCGAAGCTGGAGATCAGTTCAACATGTGGACATGATATTGAGGTAAATCATGCGCGGTTTTTTTCAGGAGATAAACTTCCCTTTGCGTTCCATACTGATAACGAAAAGAATCCATGGGCGAAGATTGATCTTGGGGTTGTTAGGACGGTGCGCACCGTAGAGATCGAGAACCGTGAGGGCGAGCAAGAGCGGACCAAGGGTCTCATCATGTCCATCTCCGAGGACGGCCAACAATGGGAGGAAGTCTGGCAGGCGAAGAACTGGGTCACGACCTGGATTGCGCGGGTGACACAGGCGTCTGGCGGTTCCGTGAAATCGGGGCGCAAGGCGAGGTTTATCAAGCTGGAAACGCGAGGCGATTCCCCCAGACCGCTGGTGCTCAGGCGTGTCACGGTTTTCGGTGTGAAGTGAAATCAGAAGGCAGGAGAATCAAATGACTAACCCTATCGCACGCCGCACAGCGGCCTGTCTCATTGTTGCCGTCACAGTTCGTCCCGTGGGGGGGTGTATGTTCTGTCTGTCAGGATGTCGACGGGCACCTTCTTCTCAAGTAAGCATCAGATGAGAGAAAAGCCAGCGCATGGAAGTAAGTGCATTCAGCATAAATTCAACC
Organism: Verrucomicrobiota bacterium; assembly: GCA_037133195.1. Lineage (GTDB taxonomy): Bacteria > Verrucomicrobiota > Verrucomicrobiia > Verrucomicrobiales > Akkermansiaceae > Luteolibacter. Next base: position 8,282 of record JBAXOP010000125.1, read on the forward strand.
ACCGTTCATCCAAATGAAGCACCACCCCGCCCGCCTCATTGCAGCTGCCCTGCTTGCCGTCGTCGCCACGCTGTCCTGCATCCCAGCCGCATCCGCCGCCAACCTAACAGGCCTGCGCTGCGAGTACCGGGACAACCCACTCGGCATTGATGCGGAGAAGCCGCGGCTGAGCTGGAAGATAGAGGTTAGAGATCAGAAGTCGGAGGTCAGAGATCAGAAGCAAATCGCCTATCAGGTGCTGGTCGCCTCGACTCCGGAGTTGCTCGCCAAGGACCAGGCCGACCTGTGGGACAGCAAGAAGGTGGCGTCCGATCAAAGCATCCAGGTGGAATACGCGGGCAAGCCGTTGGAATCACGGATGATTTGCCATTGGAAAGTGCGCGTCTGGCTCAAGAACGACAAGACGGACAACCGACAAGCGACAAGCGACAACCCTCCCTCCGGCCAGCCGTCGGCCTGGAGCCAGCCGGCCGGTTGGTCGATGGGCCTGCTCAAGCCGGCGGATTGGCAGGCAAAGTGGGTCAAGGCGGGCGGCGATACCTCACCGTGGTTGCGCAAGGAATTTTCTCTAACGAAGGCTCCGGAACGGGCGATGGCTTTCGTGAATGTGAAGGGCTACTACGAGCTGTATGTGAATGGGAAGAAAGTGAGCGACGACGTGCTGGCACCGGCTGTGTCGGTTTACAAAAAGCGTTCGCTGTACAACACTTATGACATCAGCAAATACCTGCGGCCCGGAACCAACTGCGTAGGCGTGTGGTTGGGCTTGGGTCTGGTCTTTCGCGGGGATATCGCGCCGCTGGCCCGGGTTCAACTGGATATGTCGGTCGGCGGGAAGCGCGAGGTTGTAGGCACGGACAACACATGGACCTGGACGACCAGCACGCACGCAGAAAACCGCTGGGGTTGGTGCGGCAACGGTGGCGAACACATCGACATGCGTCGCGACATCCCGGATTGGAGCGAAGCGGGTTGCGCGGGTGGCAAGTGGTCAACTGTCGAGGAGGTCGCCAATCCCAGTGCCGTGGCATCGGCACAGTCTTGCCCGCCGAATCGCATTATCAAGACCTTCCCGGTGGTGTCCTGCACGGAGTTGCGTCAGAACGTTTGGGAACTGGATTTCGGTACCAACATGACCGGTTGGATGAAGCTGCGTCTGCCGAAGATGGAAGCAGGGCAGCAGGTGACGGCCCATTTCGCCGATAAACGGTTGGCTTCCGCGAAGGGGGAAGTCACCCCGGTTAAGAAATATGAGTTGGCCCCGGGTACGTGGAAGCTCGATACCCCGGGCGGTCCGATTGCCTACACGGTGTACAGTCAGAATGTTGTGTTCACATCGGCAGGCAAGCCTGGCGAAGTGTTCTGCAACAAGTTCAACTACGAAGGGTTCCGCTATGTGATCATTGAGGGCTTGCCAGCCAAGCCGGCCCCCGGCGACGCCGAAGCACTCATGATCGACTCCAACATCGAACCAATCGGTAGCTTTGAATGCTCAAACAATCTGCTCAACCGCATTATGCAGCTTAACGCATGGACGGTCCGCTGCTTGACCCTCGGCGGATATGCGGTCGATTGCCCGCATCGCGAACGGATGGGGTACGGTGACAGCCAGGTGTCCATCGACATGCAGATGATGAGCCGGGACGCGGCGTCGTTTTATACGAAGTGGGCCGTGGACTGGCTGGACGACCAGGACGTTGAAACCGGCAAGTCGGCGCAATACGTTCCTAAGAACATTGATGACAAGAGTTGCTGGTTTTTGTGGGGCGGTACGCTCAATGTGCTGCCCTGGAAAGCCTACCTCTACTACGGCGACCGCAGGCTGCTGGAACATTCTTACGAGCAGGTGGCGCGTTATCCGTCGGTGTATATTGATAGTTTCTACGAAGGCGGCGGCGTGCATAGAAACGCTAAACCTGAAGGTGATACGGGCTGCGACTGGGTGTCCCCGGCTCACGGCATGAGCGGTCCTCCCGGAACAGAACTGTTCGCCAACTGCTATCGTGTTTATCTTTATGATATGCTTGCAAAGTCGGCGGAAGCCCTCGGGCGAACCGATGAGGGACATCGTCTTCGGGCGAAGATTGCAGAATTGAAGCCGCTCATCCACGCCGCTTACTTTAAACCCGACGATAAACTCTATGTCGGTAGCGAGCAGTTGAATCAGTCGATGCCGCTGATGTTTGGCATCGTCCCTGAGGACCTGCGCGGGACGATTGAGAAGAAACTTGAGGATATCACGTTGGTGAAGAACAAGGGACACCTTGATACCGGTATGTTGGGCACCTACTTCCTATTCCAATATCTCCAGCAGGCCGGCCGCGACGACCTGGCATTTACCATGGCCACGCAGGAGGATTTTCCGGGCTGGGGCTACATGCTCAAGAATGGCGCGACGACGATGTGGGAACAGTGGGACGGCTATTGGTCCCAGATTCACTCATGCTATACAAGTCCCGGCGGCTGGATGTACCAGGGCTTGGCCGGCATCCGCCCCGATGAAACCGGGCCCGGCTTCAAGAAAATCGTCATCAAGCCGGCGGTTGTCGGCGACCTCACGTGGGTCAAGTGCAGTTACGATTCGATCCACGGGAAGATCGTGAGCAACTGGAAACGCGTTGGCGACAAGCTGACCATGGATGTCGCGATTCCGGTCAACACCACGGCAACGGTCTATGTGCCTGCAAAGGATGAAGCCGGCGTCACCGAGTCCGGCAAGTCGGCAGCGCAAGTGGCAGGAGTGAAGTTCCTGCGCATGGAAAACGGCGCGGCGGTTTACGCGGTGGGTTCCGGTGTCTATCAATTTCAAGCATATCTATCCGCATGTATCCCATTGGGTCGTTAACTCGCTTACCATCCCGGATTTGCCGGTCAAGGTGCTTGCTGCAAACGTGCTCACTGGCGGCGAGGTGACGATAAGTAACCGCAGGAATCATCATGAAACTAACAATCTGTGCAATCGTTTATTTCGCCATGTTGGCGTCGGCTTCGGCCCAATATCAGGGTTGGAGAAACTCGGGCTCGCTCTATATCCTCACCACGCCGGAGGGCGCAAACCTTCCGGCCACGGCCTCGGAAGAGAACTTTCCGCTATTGGTACGCTTGAACAAGGACGGGTTCGATTTCGGTCAGGCGAAACCCAATGGGGACGATGTCCGGTTCGCCAGTGCCGACGGCAAGCCGCTGGCCTATCAGATTGAGGAATGGGATGCGGCCAAAGGGACCGCCAGCATTTGGGTGCGCATCCCGGTCGTCAAAGGCAACGCCCGGCAGGAGATCAAGGTGTATTGGGGTAAGCCGGATGCCGCCGGCGAGTCGAGCGGTCCTTCTGTTTTCAATTCGACCAATGGATATTGTTGTGTCATGCACATGAACGGAGATGTTATGGATTCAACCGGCTCCATCGCGCCTGTCAATAACGGTGCCACCCCGACGACGGCGGTGATCGGCGGCACGGCTTGGAATCTGGGCTCCGGCAGCATCAACGCTGCGAATATCACGAATTTCCCGGCGGGCAACAACCCCTCCTCAACAAGCGAAATCTGGCTCAGGGTAAGGCGAATTACTTCCTGGAGCATGCCGCTGGCTTGGGGCAATAAGAATGCGTATGGCTGGAATACGTGGAAAATGCAGATTGGCTTTTGGGGTAGCCCGACTGTTTTGCCATCTCCCGTCACCTGCCGGGGGCCTGGCGCGGTTTCCGGGGCCACGGCGCTTGAGGCGCAGCAATGGTATCATGTGGTTTATACCGCATCGAACGGGACCGGTAAAATCTATGTCAATGGAACGCTTGATGCCACTGCGTCAGGAGGCTCGATGTCCATCACGAATCCGCAAGCTATGTGTTTGGCGGTAATATGGGGAGGGGGCGGCTCTGCAGACGTTGATGAGGCACGCATTTCCAGTGTGGTGCGTTCCGCCGACTGGGTGAGGATGGAGTATGAAAACCAGAAGCCGCTGCCAACCATGGTTGGGCCACTGGTGCAGGCGGGTTCCGACTTCTCGATCTCAGCGAAGCAGATCACCTTGTTGGAAGGCAAGAGTGCCACTGTGACAGCCAAAGCAGGCGCTGCAGATAGACTTTACTGGGTCATCAGGAAAGACGGACATGAAACCATCGTGGATACCAATAAGTTCAATTTCACATTGGATGCCGGCCGGGTGAAAGGCGATCAGTCGTTCACCCTGCGGTGCGTGGCTGTATATGCCAATGGGGTCAAGACCCAGGAGATACCGGTGACGATCAGGGAAGCGATACCCGAACCGGTGTTTGCGCTGCAAGCGCCCTCGAATTGGAATGGTCGGGACACCATCGAAGTGGTGACCCGGATGAGCAATCTCCAGGCGATGACGGCCAATGGTGTGGGCGAATTGCATTGCCAATGGAGCGTCACCGGCGGCGCCGTGACCCAGGAGATTGCGCCCGGTAAATTGATCCTCAAACGCTCACAATACACCGGACCCATCCTTGTCAAGGCGCAGATCAGCAATGGCGGCCCGACCACGGTCGCCACGGTTCCGATCCAGATAGCCGAGCCTAAGAACGACCCATGGGTGGAGAGGACTCCGGGCAAGGATGAGAAACCGGAGGACGGACAGTTCTATGCCCGAGATGACAACAATGAGGGCACGCTCTATTACAACGGGATACTGGCCACCGCTGCTGACTCGGTGTTTCTCAAAATCCATGCCGACGACAAACTCATCAAGACCGAGGTCGCAAAACCTGCGGCCGATAATTCCTATTGTCTAACAGCCAAGCTCAAGGCCGGCCTGATCCAATACAAGGTCGAGTTCGGGACCAAAACCGGCGACACCGAGACCGTGGAGCGGACCGTGGGCAACCTGGTGTGCGGGGATGCCTATCTGATTGCGGGACAATCCAACGCCCTGGCTACGGATACGGGCGAGAAATCCCCGGCGGAGACCAGTGATTGGATCCGCAGTTATGGCGGGCCGACGGGAAGGGGCGATGCCACCGGTTGGGTGCGCGATCAATTTGACAAGGTCAGGGAGACTACAGGCCAGAGGCCGAACCTGTGGTGCAACGCGGTCTGGAAAAGGCAAAAAGACGAGAAGGCGGCACTCGGTTGGTGGGGCATGGAACTCGCCAAGAACTTGTTAGCCAGCCGGAAGATGCCCATCTGCATCATCCAGGCGGCGGTGGGCGGCACCCGGATCGATGAACACAAGCCGAATGCAACCGATCACGTCGATCTGAAAACATACTATGGGCACATGCTCTGGAGGCTGACAAATGCCAGGCTGACGCATGGTATCCGCGCCGTGCTGTGGCATCAGGGCGAAGCCGACCAAGGCTCGGACGGCCCGGACAACGGCTATGATTCAGCGTTCTATCAGCAGTACTTCATGGACATGTCGGCGGCCTGGAAACAGGACATGCCCAACATCCGCCACTACTATGTGTTCCAGATCTGGCCCAACGGCTGCGGCCAGGGAGCCGGCCACGGCGACCTGCTGCGCGAGAAGCAGCGGACGCTGCCGCGACTCTACTCGAACCTGGACGTCATGTCCACGCTCGGCATCAAGCCTCCCGGTGGTTGTCATTATCCGCTGGCCGGTTGGTCGCAATTCGCCCGCCTGATCCAACCGCTCATCGAGCGGGATTTCTACGGCCGAAAGGTGCCCGAACCGATCACCGCACCGGACCTCAAACAGGTGTATTATGCCAGTGCCGCGAAGGACGCGATCATCCTCGAGTTTGACCAACCGGTCATCTGGCTGGATTCGCTGGCCGGCCAGTTCTATC
>JBAXOP010000126.1:0-13915 GCA_037133195.1 Verrucomicrobiota bacterium
CAATGTTCTGTGGAACAAGGCGGCACGCACCGCCTATATCTGCATGCGTGACCATTTCTATGATTGCCCGGACCGCGAGCGGGTCGGATTTTGGGGCGATGGCACTCCGGAATTGAATCAGTGTTTCTATATCTTTGATTCCAAGGCCCATCAATTGGCCAAGGATCTGGTCCGGCGCAAACTGGAACCCAGGTTCTATCCGGGCCAACACCTCGAGTTCCTCGGCGAATACGGCCTGTGGTTCTATTACCTGCACACCGGCGATGTGGAGTCGATCCGCGCGGTTTATGACCAGACTAAGACATTCCTGTTCGAGACCTATCAATCGGGCAACCCCAAAACCTGGTTCGATTGGGGCGTGGAAATCAAGGATACCGCCGTCATCGAGACATGTTTCCTCTACATCGACTTGCAAGCCCTTCGCAAAATGGCCCTGGTCACCGGGCACGACGCCGACGTCCCGGCCATTGACGCCAAACTCGATGCCATCAAGAGCAGCTTCGACGCCAAGTATTGGCAGGGAAGTTATTATATGTCCTCTCAGGTGAGCACGCCGGATGACCGGGCCAACGCAATGGCGGTCAATGCCGGTTTGGCCGATCCGACGAAATGGCAGGCGATCTATGATAACGTTCTGACAAAGAAATTCAACGCCAGCAATTTTTTTGACCGTTGGGTATTTGAGGCGCTGAGCACCATGGGCAAGCAGGAATACGCGCTGCTGCGGATGTATGATCGCTACAAGACGATGATTCCGTGCAGCATCACCACCCTGTGGGAAGGCTATGACCGCTGGTGGGCATCAGTGACAAATGCCTATGAGGAAGCCAGTTCGCTCAATCATGGCTGGAATCCCCCGGCCCTCTTTCTTTCCCAGAATATAGCCGGGGTGTCCCCGATAGAAGCGGCTTGGAAAACCTATCAGGTCATGCCCAAGGAGGCATTTCTAACATCCTTCAAAGTGGCCGTGCCCACGCTCAAGGGCAAGGTGACGGTGGCGATGAAAAAGACAACGTCCGGGTATGCTCTGGATCTAACATCCCCCGCGGACACCACCGCCATCGTCGGCATTCCCAAGGTCTCGTTCACCAAGCTCAATTCCATATCGGTGAATGGCACACCGGTCTGGAACGGCACTTTCAGCGGAGGTGTGGCTGGCATCACCTGGCAAGGCGAAGATGCCAGTTATGTGATGTTCAAAGCGGCGCCGGGCACCTGGCAATTTGTCGGGCACGGCACGCTGCCTATCACATCGCCCAAACCTCTACCGCAGCCCCCGCCAGTCGAGGTTAAACTGGAGAAAAACGGTTGGCTTGCCTCGGCATCGGTGCCGGATGCATCATTTCTATTCAGCGGCGACAAGATTCCGGTGGATGCATCGGCCGCCAATGCGATAGATGGCGACCATTGGACAGTCTGGCGCGACACGACCGATGTCCAGCACCCTGGGCAATGGTTCCAGGTGGATATGCGGCAAGCGCAGACATTTGATAGCATAGTATTAGATAATACCTGGGCATTATGGGATTCTCCGGCGAAGGTTGCTGTGACGGTTTCCAATGATGGCACGGCATGGGGCGCGCCCATTGCCACCGCAGCAGGCTCCTTGGGCATCACCCGCATCAGTTTTCCAACCCAAACCGCACGCTTTATCCGGGTAACCCAAACCGGAACCAATGCCAAATATACTTGGTCGATCAACGAATTCGATGTTTGCGTGAAAGGCAAGACACCTTGACCGCGTAGCTGCCGACACTCAACCAAACCAAAAAATTCAATCATGAAAAAGACATTATTGTTAGCCACGTTATGTGTGGGAGTTCTGCCGATGTTATGTACATCCGCCATAGCGGCGCCGAAGGTGACGACCAAGCCGGGGAAGCAAGCGGGCAAGAGTCCGGTGAAGGTGTTTATTCTAGCGGGCCAGTCGAACATGGAAGGCCAGGCAGTAGTTGACCTAACCGGGAAAGATTACAACGACGGCAAAGGCACCCTGGCCACACTGATGAATGATCCGGTCAAGGGTCCGCTGTTCAAGCACCTCAAGGATGCGAGCGGCAAATGGGCGGTACGCGACGACGTGTGGGTGCGCTTCCAACGCGAAAAGTCACCGCTGCTGGCCGGGCCGCTGGGCACAGGATTTTCGGTCTATGGCGATCCGCATCACTTCGGCGTGGAGTTGCAGTTCGGCCATGTGGTGGGTGATGCTATAACCAACCAGGTATTGCTCGTCAAGACAGCGTGGGGCGGCAAGAGCCTCAACGTGGACTTCCGGCCGCCGAGTTCGGGCGGGCAGGTCGGGCCGTATTACTCACTCATGATCTCACAAACCAAGGAAGCCGTGGCCCACATCAAGACCGACTTTCCGGCCTACGACGGCGGCGGAGTGGAACTCGCAGGCTTCGTCTGGTGGCATGGCTGGAATGATTTTTGCGATGCCAAGGCCGTGCCGGAGTATGAGCAGAACCTCGTCAACCTTATCCATGATGTCCGCAAGGACTTGAACGCGCCGAAACTACCGGTGGTTATCGGCGATCTAACCGGGCCGTGGCTCAAGGGAGCCAAGGATTTTCCGCCGGCCGCGCTAGCGATCAAAGCCGCGCAAAAGGCCGCCGCCGCCAAGCCAGAGTTCAAGGGCAACGTGACACTGGTAGAGACCGGCGACTTCGTACGCAAACCCGAGGATTCCCCTCACCCCGGCCACGGCCATCACGAATTCGGCAACGCCGAAACGTATTTTCTCGTCGGCGATGGCTTAGCCAAAGGCATGCTTAAAGTACAAGCGAAGTAGGCGCGGCACATCCCATAACCCTCCCGAGTAATTCGGGAGGGTAAGACTAATGACTTATGGGGCGCTTTTTGCGCAGGCCGACCAGCGCCCCAGCTAGCAGGCAGAGGATTGGCGCGAGGCAGGAAAATCCGCTGGCGTCGCGTTTGAGGCGCAAGGTGATGGCCATCGGCCGCTTGCCATCGACCTGGACGCTGCGGCCGAACGCGAGGGCGGTGCCTCGTTCCGGCAGTGTGACATCGAGGGCGAGCGGTGCGGGTTCAGCGGCGAGTTGTTGGGACACCAAGCGGTTGGCAATCTCTTTGAGTGCGGCATTCTCATCGGCGGTATTGCCTTCTAGCAAATGATCATATTGCTTGGGATCAAAGTTTTGTTTGCCCTGCATCAGCGGATTGGCCGCAGCGGCTCGCTCAAATTGTGCGTTGTCACCCGGCGGCGCGGACAACCGGTTGTCGAGCACGACGCGCTGGCGGCGGGTGTTGAGACCGAGCACCGCTTGCTGGGTTTTGGTCTTGTATTGCAATACCCGGGCATCCTCGTTAGCGGCCTCATCGAGTTGGTTACTGCGCACCGCATTGCCAAGCGCCTGGCTGGCTTTTTCTTGGTCGCCTTGCTGCAAATATGAGTTGGCCTGCGCCAGCATCGCAGAGGCACGCTGAGAATCATTTCTGCGCTTGCTCACCGAAAACACTTGGTAGTCCTCAAGCCGGAATGAGCCTAACACGCTTTGCTGTTTTAAATCGAAATCCCCGCCGTGGTCCGCCATGTGCCAGCCTTCCGGCACCAGCACCCGCCAAGTTAGATTTTCCATAGGTACATTGAGAACCGGACCTTCCAAGCGGGTGGACTTGCCAGTGGCGGCGGAATAGACGAAACGCAAGGTGGCGGGTTTACTGGCATCCGGAGCCGGAAACACATAGAACAACCACTCGTCGTTCTCACGCACCAAAGTGGCACCTTCATCATTGACCAACACATTGAACAATTCGGCACCCTTGGGCAATTGCAGCCGCAAACGCCCCTTGGCGACCACTTCCATCTTTAAGTCCACCGCCGTGAGAGCCTCGCCGCCGGGTGCCAGAAGGGTTGTTAGAGAACCTTCAGCCACCCGCAAGCGTTGCAAGTCAGCCAGCTCGAGACGCTTCAATACGACTGGTAACGGGCCATCGGGATCGGCAACGCGAAATGCCATCAGCGGTGCCAGCGTGCCGGCGATCTGGCCGAGGGTCGATTGCACAACCGCCCAATCTGCCCGCTGCCAGCCACGCGGCAAGCTGCCGACCTCTAACTCGAGGCGACCGGCGGTACGCAGAACGATGAAATAGGCCGCTTGGCGGACTTGCTCCAAGCCTAACGGTTCGAGTTGTTCGGTGCCGTCGTCCTTGCTGTGGCGTTGGTATTCGAGTTCGACGCGGGTATCGCCGGCGACCCCACGTTGGAAGCGGATTTCCCACAATCCCTCCTGACCATCCACCGCGACCAAATCCGCCACCGCCGGTCCACTCGCACGAACAGTGGCAGCCGCCGCGGCGTCGAGCCCGGGAATGCGCACCCGCAAAGCCTTGAGTGCGGCATTTTCTATCCGATAATTCAAAACCACGCGGCTAAGCATCTGGCCCTCGCGCAGGGTCGCTTCATGCAACACTTGTGCCGTCACCCATGCGTCGAGCTTGCCAATGGCCAGGCTCAACGACCAATCACTTTGCAACAGGCGATAAGCCAGAGCACCCGGGCGGGAGGCGGCCCTAGCGCTGGCCTTGGGCAGCTCGACGAGTTCGCGCGGATCGGCTTGCGAAACGTTGTTGCGAGTAACGGCGCTCACCTGCATGCCGCGCTCGGGCACCACGGTGAGCACGCCGGTTTCCCGGGCGGCGTCCAGCACGGATATGCGCGGGGCGATCCACGCTGACTGGGCCCCTGGGGGCGGGCCGGTTAGGGTTAAGTTAAACTCGCGCTTGCCGAGCGTCTTACCGGTGAGGTGGAGGGTAAGCACGCGTTGGCCGGCGGTCTTGGTCTCGGTCCAGTGACTGAGGCCCTCACCGGTGGCGCTTTCAATTTCGAGGCCATCGGGCACCGCCAATGCCAGCCGGAATACCCCGGAACGGCTGATTGTTACAGATAGATCAGTACTCACTAACAATCTATCCTCACCCAGCGACACCAATTGCCATGACTCCGCCCGCAATTCTGGTGCCACGGCGGTAACTTTCACCCGAGCTTTCACCACACCACTGCCGTAGCGGAAGGCATGCTGCAAAGTAACCAGCGGCTGGCCGTCCTTATCGCGAGGCAACAATTCGTCATTGAAATCCTCCGGAGTGACCCGCGAGAGTCCGTCGCCATCGACGCGCTCGGGCTGGGCGTCGTCGCCGAATGCCAGCCCCAAAAATCCGATTTCGCCGGCGGCGGCGGCAACGCGCAATGGTTCGAGTTCCAGTTCGATAGGCAAGGCACCGGCACCGCGCTGGGTTTCGATCGTTAGAGAGAATGCCTCTGCCTGTGCGGGCTCGATGGCGACGCGCAACTCACGTGTGCCTGGATCAAAACGCCACGAGCCCACCGGGCCATCGACCACATCGCTGACCGTGAAACCCTCCGGCACTTTCATCAGTAGGGCCGATAAACGCCCCTGGGCCGGGCGCAGCGCAACCCGGTGGCGGCCGTTGACCACCCCTGGCCCCGGTAGAAACAGGTTAGACACCTCGGCGAAAAACCGGGTTTCCTCGGCGGTCACATCGCGTTGTTTGGCGCGGGCCTGTATGCTAACAGGTTCAGCTGGACCGAGTACCAGCATAGCGCCGCTAGAGGTAGCGGCCAGGCCGTTGATAGCCTTTACCTTGGCGGCATTCGGTGAGAAAAACTCCCAACCCGGCTGGTCCCAGCGCACACTCACTTGGCGCATCGCGGCTGGCCCACCCGGCAGTGTCCAGCCTTTAACCGGATCTGCCAGAGGCATCTCAAACACCGCCTTGCCAGTCAAACGCCCGGCGGCCTCGGCAATGATGAAATAAGCATCAGTCCCACCTAACGGAGCCTTGACCACTCGTAACCCCACGCCTTCAAAGCTGCTGAGCACCGCCGGAGAACGCAATAGCAAAAAGCGCTCGCCAACCTGACCGCGCAACGCCACCTCGACGGTGCCGCGCAGGCGTCCATCGTGAATCTGCCAATCGTGAATCATCGACTCTGCCAATTTTGCCCCGGGAATTTCCGCCGCACGCGCTGCGGCAGGAGCCAGACATGTGAGTATCAGAATAGCTGCGGCCGCCGCCTGCACCACCGGCGGCACCGGCGGCACCGGCGGCACCGGCGGCTTGCGCCAACCGCGGCACAGTTGCCAGGCTTGTGGCAACCACCACCAGCCCGCCGCCGCCGCCACTATCAGAAAAAACACCGGCGCGCCACCATGCGCGGCCAAGGCCCCCGCACCTAGCAACGCCAATCCGCAGGCCTTCCACCAACCATCTTTAGCCACCCATCCGCGCAACAGCACTCCCATACCCAACACCGCGCCCAACCACATACTCCAACTCGTCGCTGCCCGCCACGGCACCACATTACCTAATTGCACCGCCACCTCGCCGCCCGCTGCCACCACCGGTGCCGCATACTCGAGCACCTTGGCATTGCCCCGCATCGAGTCCAGTGCGTCCACGCACATGCCCAACGCTACCACGGCCAATAATAGCCCACTAACAAATGAGAGACCTTTGCGCAATTTGCCAGGCGTGCCCATGCCTAGCCCTAACGCCATGCCGCCTAACAAAATTAATGCGAGCGCCCCGCCCCGCCGCTGGTTGATCCAACTATAGCCGTCCTCGGCGATGGCCGGGCGCACCAATTCGGCGCTACCGCCGCGCGGCACTAACTGGCGGCCCTCATCGCCGCGGATATTCCACTCGCCAATGACCACAGGCGCTGCCAGCCGAGGGGCGGTTAGAACCACATGCTGAGGACTGCTAGACCTAGCACCATAACGGATAGCGACTTCCACAGCCTGTTTGGGATCGGTGCGGGCAGGCAGGGGCACGAGGGTTTCAGAGCCGTCCTGGCGGGCATTGACAGCCTCGCCATCAACCTTAGTCTCCCACAATACGCCACTAACGGGCAGACTCATGCGCAGCGTGTTGCGACCGCGTGATTTCACAAAGATCCTGGCATCGGTGACCCACTCACCATCGCGCGATACCTGGCTGCTGAGCTTAAGGAAATCGACGACTTGCTCGGCGGTTTCACCGGGTGCGAACCACTTGATTTTAGTACCTATTTTAAAATCGCGGCCGGTGTATTGCCAAGCCGCCAGCGTGGGGGCGCTGCTAAGCAAGCGGAATTCGCCGGGCAACTCGCTGGGGTCGATCACTAACAAAGGGCCGGTACTACCAGCCACCTCGAAGTTCACCTGGAGGGGACTGACCACTTGCACATATCCGCGCTCGCTCTGGACACCTAACGGGCGCACCTCCCCCGGTGACAACTCGCCGCCTTGAGGATTCATCGGTTGTTCGAAGGTGATCAAAACAGTGCCCGCTCCTAACACCGGACGCGACAACGGCACCACCAGCGTGTTAGTCTCCTTATCCTTGCGCCAATCGCGGCCGACATTCTGGCCGATCACATCGATATTGCCGGCATCGGGCGGCACGGCAATTTTCCATTCGGTGGCGGGCGCGCCGACCACGAAATAATTGATAAGGACGCTGCCATAGGAGGCCCCCGGCTTGAGCGAATAGAGATGGAACACGTCCGCCTGAACACTCTGACCGAGCGCCTCGACAGTTAGACCGACTTTCCATGCGCCCTCACGCAGGCGAAACGATTGCTGCAAACCGGAAGTTTTTTTCGGGAAAAACGTGATAGGAACTTCGGCCACTCCGATGGTTTTGCCAGCAGCAAGGCGATAACCGGGTGCAGCCACCGCGCCGACATATCCGCGGCGCGACTTCACCCCGGGAAACCCGAGTGGGGCGAGGTCCCATGCGCCGGTCTTGGCCGCCGCGTTTTTTTCCAAGCGCAAGCACACCAACTGTCGTCCTGTCACCGCCTGTTTAAAGATCACCTTGAGCCGGCGCAAGCCGTCCTTCACCTCGCTGGCCACCACATAGTCCGCCACCGCTGCGCCAGTGACCGCCGCCACCGCATGATCAGCGGGAATATCTAACTCCCACTCGCGCAAGGGTGCCTCGCGAATGTCCAGCTCGACCTCTGCAAACACCCGCCGGTCAGTCTCGGCAAGTTCGTACACCGTCGTCTCAGTTACCGCTACTTCCGGCATCACTTGGTCTGCCTGAATCCCATAACTGTAATCCGCCGAGGGAAACCGATAGGCATATACCTGTCGCAATGTCTTATCCACCCCGCCGGGAAATTGCCCAGGCGCTAATTGAATCAAGCCCTTGGCCTCCGATACTTCTATCCTAACAGCCCCGTCGTTAGCCACCCTCAGCCAGCCACTGTGGCGCAACACGCCCACCGGAGACATTCTCAGCGCGGCAGTGCGCAGTGGAAATCCACCCAGTGGCGCTTGGGACTCGATGACCACGCGGCCCGCGCCTTCGATCGGCTGGTTCAACTTAACCTCGAGTCGGCGCGTGCCCTTATCATCCTTGACCGCCCAACCTAACACCGTATCTCCGGCCACCGATAGAACCTCGCCCGGGCCGTCGAGCGTGAGTGCGAGTTGCGGCAATTTGCCTTGCAGCACGCGCAGATCCAGCACCGTGAGCTGCCTGAGCAAGCCGCTGCCCACCCTCACGTCGGTCGTTTCCGTGCTTGAAAAAAACAACGCGCCGTCCGCTACGGTGTCGGCCACCCGCCATGCCATGGTTGCCGAGCCGCTGGCCGGCAAGAAGCCGCGCCATTGATCGCCGGCGGGCTCCGGAACCACCTCCAGGCTGCGGTTGAATTCCACGCCCTTGCCCATGCCCTCGAAGCGCAGCGGCACGACCACACCGGCGGGTAACCTAAAATTGAGTGTCCGCCAATCGCCCTTGCGGGTGACCGGCACGTCGAAATCCACGGCCACCGCGATATCCCCGGCTCTCTCCGCCACCAAGTCATACACATAACTGTCCTTGACCGGCCGCAACACCACATGCCAGCCGTCGCCGGCCACTCCGCCTGTTAGCGCCACCCCGTCAAATAACTCGAGCGCAGAACCGTCCGCCGCCGCATGCGCCTGGCCGCTTAGATGAAACGCCACACTGTTGCCATCGTCCGCCAACTTGCCTATCAACCCTGCATCTAACAATTCCAAACCCCGTGCGCCAGGGCCACCCGGTGCCACCTTTACCTCCAACGCCGCCGCGCCCGAACTCACAAATTTGTGAGAGTCGGCAGGTTCCACCGGCAACAGGCTATCCGCCTTGGTCACCTGCAGAGCCACGCCGGGATCGGCTGTGATGGATAGAGTGAGAGCCAGGCTTGAGGCAGCGCCCGGTGTAGGCAGCATCAGGGCCAAAGCGCCGCCCGCGCCACTTGCAAAAGCATAGCGGGTCTTGACCATCACTTTCAACTCCGTCGGCAATTTGGCGTCCTTGGCCTCTGGCAGCGCCGGGCGAAGGTCCAAGAATCGCGCCCCGCCGGCCTCCACCCGCAGTGACCAATCGCGCAAGCCGTCGCCAGTGACAGCGCTCACGTCCCCCACCCCGCACAAGCCCAACGACAACACTTCGGGCCGTCCTTGGAGCACCCGGAACACCAGTTGCTGCTCACTGGTCACATCCGCCAGTCCTACCCGCGCCGACACCGCAGCAGTGGCCGCAAAAAACAACGGAGCCTCCTTGACCGGCGGGTGCCAAGGCATGAGAACCAGCGGCTCCTCCACATCCTGGCAGACACCGAGCGATGTCAGTAATATCGTTAGATATAGTATTGTTTTCATATGAAATAACATCTGGTGAATGTACGAAGACACGTTCTAACTAAAATCCAAAATTAAAAAATCAGATAATCCATAACCAAACCCCTACAACTTATCAACCATCTCCAGCATCTCCGCCACACGGCGGCTATTGGAGTAGAATTGCTTGACGGTGGCACGCGGGGCGGCGAGTTGTTTAAAGTCGATAGCCTCGGCGAGCGTGCCGCCGCGGAGTTTTTCGGCGGCCATCAACGCCAGGCCGGCAAGTTGCAGTGAAGGGGTGGCGCGATCAAACGCAGGCGCGGCGGCATCGTAGGGGATTGTCCACGTGCGTTCGACCATCTGGCCGCTGGCGGCGTCTCGGAAGCGCAAGCTAGCCTCGCCGAGTTCGCCGCTGCCATCGGTGATCGGCTCCACCTGATAGAGAGCAACCCCGGCTTCTTCGGCGGCCAGTTCAGCGGCATCCACCCCATCATTGCGGAAATCCTCGGTTTTGAGTCGGTGCTCCTCGAAGCCCAACAATTTGTAGCGACCGACCCGCAGCGGGTTGAAGCGCACTTGGACCTTGACGTTTTCGGCGGCCGGGCGGAATGCGCCGGCGAGTTGCCGCGCGAAGCTACCGTCGGCATCTGTTTCGGCACCCACCACGCAATAGCGGCCGTTGCCATGGCGTGCGAGTTCAGCTAACAATTGGTCATTGAGATTCGTGGTGCCGATGCCTGCGATATCGAAGGCGAGGCCTTTCTGGCGCATTGCGATCACCTTTTCGGCCAAGCGCGACGGATCGGCATCGCCGAGGTTCGCCGCGCCATCGGTGAATAATACGATCCTGTTCTGGGCAGCAGCCATCTGATGGCGCATCGCCAATTGCTCACCCAATATCATCGCCTCTTCCAAATTAGTGCCGCCCTCGCTGGCCGCCTGGTTGACTAATTCATTGAGCTTTGCCGCTCGGTCGCCGGTGAGTGCGTCAGCTAACAATCGCGGGCTGCGTGAAAACCCGATAACCGTCACTAAATCGTTTTTTGTGAGCAAGCCGGCGAGCTGCTTCAAGGCCAATGTCATAGCCGCTCGGCGGTCATCGCGGGCCATCGAGCCGCTTTGATCGACCAACAAAGTGAGCCGCAGCGGTTGGGCGGCACTGCGTCCGGCGGCACCGGTGCGCACGGCCACTCGCACCAGATTGCGACCGGGGATAATCGGATGGGCCGCCTGCTCGACCCTACCGGCAACAGCTTCGTTAGGACCGGGTGCCGGATCGCCGTAATCCACCGCATTGTAAAACTGCTCGATCTTGATAGATGAAGGATCCGGTCGCTCGCCGCGAGCCATGGAGGCCTTAGCCATCTTGAATGAGGTATCGCTGATGCTCAGGGAGAACGTCGAATAGGGAGAATGCGCCGCAGTGGCCTCGGACGCCACATCGGCTACTACTTTTTGGCGTGCGGCATTATTGCTAGGATCCCACTCAACCGCCTTGCCGAGCCAATCCTTGGCTTCGTCATTCTTGCCGTCCTTGATGGAATCGTTAGCCAGTGCCACAGCCACCTCGCCAAGGGATTTGCGTAGAAAAACACGGCGGTCCTTGGTCGCTGGTGCCTCGGGCAGCAGGGCGAGGCCCTTCGCATAGTTATCATACGCCAGTTGATAGTTGTTCTTGGCATAGGCGTCGCGGGCATCGACGAGATATCTATCGGAATCAACCAACGCCGATTGGAAACTGTTTTTATCTTTCCGCACCGAATCTAGCAGACGATCTGAATTTTTTTCGTCTGCTATGAATTTCGCATCGAGTTGGAATTCATCCGAACTAAGAGTTCCGTTATTGACGGAGGAGCCACCGTTATAGGTATAGCTCCCTGAAAAAGCAACTTCCGCCTTCTCTCTTGCCTCCGCCTCTTTCGCCTTGTTCTTGGTTAGGTCACCGGGCTCCATGCTTGGCGTTTCATGGGCCGACAGGCGGGACGCGCTGTCTTCCCACACAGGCGGGACGCCTGTTTTCCTAGCAGAAAGTACTGGCCCGGCAGGTGCGCTCGGCTCTGAAGGTGCCGGCGTGGCGACAACAGTTGGCTGGCCCGCGACGCGGCCATTGACGCTATCTTTAGCCGCGGAGTCGCTGAAACCAGCGGCTTCGGGCAGGATGCCCGAGCCACGTGGCGCGGGCATCCTGCTCGCCGCCTCTTCCTGTTTCGCTCCAGCAACGCCTATGTCAACAGTACTGGAGGCAGTCGCACTTGGTACGCCCGCAACGAGGCCTCTGGGGCGGTTTTTAGCCGCAGCGGCATTGCCGAAGCCCCGACCGCCGCCGCCGCCGAGCGATGCCAGCGGTGCCGTTTCGCTGAAGTGATCGCTCTTATCAGGAATCTTGTCACTTGAGATGGCACTTTCCGCAGCCACCGGTTTACCTGAAGTGACGGCTAGATCCGGGGACGGTTGGGGCGTTTTCGCTAGAGCCACCTGCGGCGTTGTTTCATCGCGGGAAGCGAGGGCCTCCGAAGTAGGTTTAGCGGCGGGTGCAGGAGCAGGGCGATTGAGGACGATCGGGGCGGGAGTGCCTTCAATGAGTTCTGGAGGATAAGCGGGCGAAAGAGGCACCAGAGTTCCGCCGCTAGTCTTGCCACTAACGGCCAGCCGCCGGTCGGCATCGGCATCATTCATCGCGAGGCTTTGCTCCTGGACTTTGGCGCCAATTTCCTTATCGATCAATTTCATCTTCAACTGTTGCAGTGTCGTCTGCTCGGCCTCAAATTCCCGCTTGGCATCCACATAATCCTGGGCATCCAGACCGCGCTTGATCGCATCGCTGGGATGATTGGAAGTGTCCTGAGCACTCTTGGCACCGTTATTGTCCTCCATTGCGGTATTGCGATAGGAAGAATCAGATCCGGAGTGGATAAACCCCTTGGATCTAGCAATATTAGCTAATACTTTGCGGCGCTCCTCGACGGTGTCCTCTTGTGCCCGAACTACCTTTTTGAGTTCTTGGATTGCCACCTCTGAATCCCGGACGTTGGCCGTCTGCCGCTCAGCCGTAGCCACAGCGGCGAGCTTACGAGCTGACAGCACGGATTTGGAACCCGATGAGAAAACCGCGGCCAGTCCGACGAAGAGAATGAGACAAGCGGCGATGGCTAGCAGGCGCTGGTGCCAACTGAGGCGACGGCTGCGCCCGGTGCGGGGATGTTCGAGCACGTTTGGGGGGGCATCCTTGCCGAATATCTCATCGAGAGCCTGGCGTTTAGCCGGAGGAAGTTTGATGGAGTGATCGGGCTCGGTGGTTTCGGCCTCGGTGAGCAAGCTGTGGAGGGCACGCATGCGGCGGCGGAACACCAGCAGTTCGGGACGCTCGTCGCACAAGCGCTCAAGCTCAGTCGCCTCGAAGGCAGACGCATCCCCGAGCACCCAAGCCACAATCCTGGCCTCGATTGGCTCGTCGCCGATAGTGGCGAATGGAAGTTTATTGGACATGGATGTAAAGTTTTCTATCCTTCGGCCGATTCGATGCCGAGATGGCGGAGGGAATCGGCGAGGTTTTTGAGGAGGTGGTGGAGTTTGTAACCGACGTTGCCGACGCTCAGGCCGGTACACTCGCTGATTTGATCATACTTAAGTTTTTGGTGGTACTTGAGGCGGATGAGCTTGCGGTCTTCACTAGGCAATTCGGCGATGAGGAGTTGGAGGGTACCGAGGGCTTCGAGGCGGCCGAGTGCTTGTTCGGGGTCTGGCGTGTTGCTGGCCCATTCCTGGGTGGAGTCCAGCGGGCATTCGCGCTGGTGGTCGCGGAGGTGGTTGAGGGCAAGGTTGCGAATGGTTCGAAATAGCCATGCCCGCGGATTGGTGACCTCGTCCCAGTGCGCATGTAATCTAACAAACGACTCTTGGACCAGATCTTCCGCTGTTTCGCGTTGGCCGACCAAGCCGAAGGCATAGCGCAACAACGCGGATTCATCCGCCTCGAACACCTGTCGGAGGGAGCGGTGCTCCTCAGGCGGCAATTCCAGCGACAGCACCTGGCAGGGCTCGGAATCAGCCTGAGGCTGGCGAATAGCGGCTTGGGGATCCATGAATGAGCGGGATTGCGGTCATGCTTTCAAACAAGACGACCCTCTGCGAGCAAAATCCTTGGATTTTTGTAACACCTCAGGAAACATTCATTGAAGACCAGCAGAAAATGGTTACAGCGACGTTTTTCACCACGGAATGGACGGAATGGACGGAATGCAGTAGAGTAGAGAGCAACGGGGGGCTTTCGCCAGACCCGTTGCTCC
>JBAXOP010000127.1:0-13837 GCA_037133195.1 Verrucomicrobiota bacterium
GCGGGCATCCTGCCCGCCGCCTCTTCTTCATTCCTGCCACTGCATTGACAAAACTAACAGTATTGGGCAGGATGCCCGCGCCATGTGGGGCGATGAGAGGCAACATTTCACGTCGCGCTTATTTATACTGGCATGAAAGAATTGATATGAGTTCAGCGTCTTCCTCCCAGAAAATTGCGCTTAAATTTGGTGACCCCTGTCTAACATCCGAACTTCCTGTCCGATGATTAACTCCGACTCCATTGCCGTCTTCGAAGCTCCAGACCTTGCCAGTCTTGCCCCGCTTTTTCCGGGGTATGAATTTGAGGGGTTGATCGCCACCGGTGGCATGGGAGCGGTTTACAAAGCAGTGCAACTCTCGCTGGATCGCCCGGTGGCAATCAAAATTCTGCCGCCAGAGTTTGGCCAGGATGCTTTGTTTCGAGCGAATTTCGAGGCGGAAGCCAAGGCGATGGCACGCTTGAATCACCCGAGCCTCATTGGTGTATATGACTTTGGAGAGATGGCGGGCATGCTCTTCATCGTCATGGAGTTTGTGCTGGGGCAAACGCTCTACCATTCGGCACACGGCATCGCCATCGCGCCAGAGACGGCCGCAAGCATCGTCGCCGACGTCTGTATCGGCCTCGCCCATGCCCACGAACACGGGTTCCTGCATCGCGATATTAAACCCGCTAACATCTTACTCGATCAACAAGCACGACCAAAAATTGGCGACTTCGGCTTGTCGCGGCCGATTGGCACGGCGGTCATGGCTGGCGAGGGGATTTTCGGCACGCCCAATTATACCGCGCCAGAAGTGCTTCTGCATCCACAGCAAGTCGATGCGCGAGCTGACATTTTTTCCGTAGGGGTGGTGCTACACGAGTTGCTGACCGGACAACTGCCAGCCAATGATACACGTCCGGCCTCGGTGATTAGCGGATGCGATGCGCGGTTTGACGCGATCATCCGCCGAGCCACCAATCCAGTGCCCGAGTTGCGCTACCCGAGTGCCTCATACATGGCCAAGGATCTGCTTGCCCTCTGCACGAGCGCGCCGCCGGCCGGCAGCACCAAAGTTGCGGGACGGCGTGGCCATTCCCCCGCCAGTGTCCGCCCGAAGCTCGCCCGCAAGAGACGTTTTGCCGTAACCTCGAAGTCATCTGGCGATTTGGTCACCATGATATTGGTCGTGGCAGCCGCGGCTATCGCCATCAGCTACTTATTGTTTCCCCAAGCGTTCAATATGACCAAACCCGCCACGGCCCCTCCGGCATCACCGGTTGCGCCTGCGCAGCAATTGCCGACGCAGACGCCACCGGCAATGGATCGCAGCCAAAATCCACCTCCATCAGTGCCGAACCGCTGACCAAGCCAGCAAGCGCCGATAGCCAATACTGGTCGCGACGGCGCGGCGCGGCCCGGTGCCAGGGCCGGACGGGAATTGAACGTCCCGGCAATATTTCTTGCGCTGGCGGCACCCGCGATTCTCGCATAAGCTCCAGCCGTGCCGAGACCATCACCCTCATCCAACCATCCGCCCGAGCCTCCATGCCCAGCCCGCCTACCGAATGCGGCGATTTCCCTCCGTGGCTGTCGGCAACATAACCTCCAAGGCTTCGACCTGGAAATTCCGCTAGGCAAACTCAGCGTCGTGACCGGTCCGTCCGGCTCGGGCAAGTCGTCGCTGGCGTTTCACACGCTCTACGCCGAGGGCCAGCGCCGCTACGTCGAGACCTTCTCGCCCTATGTCCGCCAATTCTTCGATCGCATGGACAAGCCCGCCGTGGATCACATCGAAGGCATTCCGCCCGCCATTGCCATCGAGCAGAAAAACCAGGTTCGCACCACCCGCTCGACGGTAGGCACCCTCACAGAAATCAATGATTACCTCAAACTACTCTTCGCCCGCCTCGCCGTCGGTCACGATCCACAGACCGGAGAAGAAATCCGCCCGGATTCACCGGAGTCCGCTGCCGCTTGGGCGCTGGCCCAATTGCCCGGCAAGGCTGTCCTGATCACCTTTCCGGTGCCTGTTGCGGCGGCCACCCAGGGCGCTGATCTCTTCCCATTCCTCAACGCCCAGGGCTACTTGCGCGTACTCATTAAGCAGCAAATTTACCGCACCGACGAGCCTTTTCCCGTCGCTATCAAAACCCTGACATCTCCGGTCGAGGTGATCCAGGACCGCCTTACCCTCACCCCGCAGCACGCATCGCGCCTCCTCGAAGCCCTCGAAGCCGCTTTCCAGTTAGGTAAAGGCAGCGCCACCATCGTGGCGACTCAGCCCCCCCTCGCCACCCCGCCGTCCAAGCCCATCCCCGCCAAATCCTTCACCAACACCTGGACCAACCCGCGCACTGGTTTCACCCTTCGCCCGCCCACTCCGGCGCTATTTTCGTTCAACAATCCGCTCGGTGCCTGCCCGACCTGCCGCGGCTTCGGACGCGTCATCGGCATCAACCTAGACAAGGCCGTCCCCGATCCGAGCCTCTCGCTCGCTGCCGGTGCTATCAAGCCGTTCCAAGGCGAGCGCGGCGACGAATGCCAGCGCGATTTGCTGCGTCATTGCCACGAGCGCGGCATCGATGTTCAAACGGCGTGGGAAGATCTGGACGCCGCCACCCGCGAGTGGATTTACTACGGAGATAGTAAATCAGCCACACTCACCGATCTTGAAAACGCCGACGAACTATGGCGTGCCGGTAAGTGGTACGGCATCAAGGGATTTTTCGATTGGATGGAAAGCAAGGCCTACAAAATGCACGTGCGCGTTTTCCTGTCGCGCTACCGCTCCTACACCAGCTGCGCCGCCTGCCGCGGCATGCGCCTCCAACCCGAAGCCCTCTGCTTCAAAATCAACGGGCACACACTGCCCGAGCTGTGGTCTATGCCCGTCGCCGGGTTGCTAGCATGGTTCCACGCGATCCCTCCCGCCCCGGACCCAACACTCAACCTCGTCCTCACCGAAATCACCTCGCGCCTCACCTATCTAGCGGAAGTAGGCCTCGGTTATCTCACGCTCGATCGAGCCACGCGCACCCTCTCCGGCGGCGAGATCGAGCGGGTGAACCTCACCACCTGCCTCGGTGCATCCCTAACCGGCACGCTATTCGTCCTCGACGAACCCACCGTCGGCCTCCACCCACGCGACATCCACCGCCTCGTCGGCGTCATGCACGGCCTGCGCGACAAGGGCAACACCTTGGTAGTCGTCGAACATGAAGCCACCGTGATCGGCGCCGCCGACCATCTCATCGACCTCGGCCCCGGGGCCGGATCCTTCGGCGGACAGCTCATCTATCAAGGCCCCTTGATGACCAACCGCCATCAAGGAGAAGTGGCCTCCGGCCGCCATGGCCCATGTACAGAGCAAGGGTCGCCGCCTAGCGACCCGCTCTTGCCCGTTCCATGGGCAGGAGGACAAAATATCCCCCCTCCCCAGACAGCCAACCGCATGTCCCCCGCCGCTTTTTGCGCCACCGGCACCCTGCCATGGCTCACCGGCGAGAAATTCATTCCGGTGCCAACCAAGCGGCGCCAACCCACCAAGCGAGTCATCTCGATCCGCAGTGCCTCCAAACACAACCTGAAAAAGTTAAACGTTGATATTCCGCTCGGCCTCTTCGTTTGTCTAACGGGCGTATCGGGTTCCGGCAAGTCCACCTTCGCCCGCGATGTGCTCTATCTGAACCTCGCCAAGCATTTCGGCCAGGACTGCGATGGAGACCCCGCTCCTCTCAAACAACTTCTCGGCACCCAGCACCTCTGCGGCGTCGAACTCGTCGATCAATCACCCGTCGCCCGCACCCCGCGTTCCACCCCGGCGGTTTTCCTCGGTGCCTTCGAAACTATCCGCCAATTGTTTTGCGAAACCGACGCCGCCAAAGCCGCCGACCTCAAACCGGGCTTCTTTTCCTTCAATTCGGGCGATGGCCGCTGCGACCGTTGCTCTGGCAATGGCTTCGAAAAAGTGGAAATGCAATTTCTATCTGACCTATACGTTGCCTGCCCGGATTGCAACGGTTGTCGTTACAAATCCTCCACACTCGACTACCTATGGTGCGATAAATCCATCGCCCAGGTCCTCGATCTAACGGTCAGCGATGCGGTAGCCTTCTTCGGCGCAGGCAGCGCCATCGGTACCGCCAAACACTCGCGGCTGATTCACCAGACGCTCACGTCCCTACAGCCGCTCCTTGATGTAGGCCTCGGCTATCTCAAGCTCGGCCAACCCCTCAACACGCTATCCGGCGGCGAGGCCCAACGCCTCAAACTCTGCCAACTCCTCGGTGCCACCTCCGTCGGCGATCCGCCTCCCGCCCGCTCTTCTCTCATCACCAACAAACTCCTCATCCTCGATGAACCCACCACCGGCCTGCATTTCTCGGATATCGAAAATTTGCTAGGCGTATTTCAGCAATTGGTGCTAGCCGACCACTCGTTGCTGGTCATCGAGCACAACCTCGACGTGATCAAATCCGCCGATTGGATTCTCGACCTCGGCCCCGAGGCCGGCGAGCACGGCGGCCAACTCGTTGCCCACGGCCCCCCCGAGGCGGTGGCCAAAACCCACACGCCCACCGCCCAATTTCTGCGCCCGGCCTTGGGCCTACCCCCGCTCAAGGACCACGGACGTCCCGCCGGTGAGCAACGTCAAGCGTCCCGCCCGTGGTCCTCCAATATCCAATCTCCTCTATCATCCGCTGTTCAAAATCCTCTGTCATCCAATATTCAAAATCCAAAATCCAAAATCCCCCTCCCCCCCCAAAACTCGATCTCGTTGCGTGGGGCGCGCCACCACAACCTCAAGAATATTTCGCTAGACATTCCACGCGATCGTCTGGTGGTCATCTCCGGCCTCTCCGGCTCTGGCAAATCCACCCTTGCCTTCGACATCCTTTTCGCCGAGGGCCAGCGCCGTTTCCTCGACTCGATGTCGGCCTACGCCAGGCAGTTCGCCGAACAATTGGAAAAGCCGCAAATCGACCAACTAGCGGGTTTGCCGCCCACCGTGGCCATTGAGCAACGGGTGTCGCAAGGCGGCGGCAAATCCACCGTGGCGACCGTCACTGAGTTATGGAATTTCATACGTCTGCTCTATTCGAAATTAGGCACGCTGCACTGCCCTGACTGCCAAGTACCGGTGGAAAAGCAATCGTTGAGCGCCATAGAAAACGTTCTGCGGACCCAGCTCAAAAAGGGACCCGTATCTATCTTTGCCCCGCTCATCCGAGCCCGCAAAGGGTTCCACACCGAGGTGGCCGAATGGGCCTCCAAACATGGCTTCGACCACCTCTTGGTCGATGGAAAAATCGTCCCTAGCAAAAATTTCAAACGTCTCGAACGTTTCAAGGAACACAACATCGATGTTGAAATCGCCGCCCTAGCGAAGGGGAGCACCGGCATCCTGCCGGCTCATATTGGCGTCCCGCCGAAATCCTCTTCAAATCCGAACACCGCCAAAAAACCCTCCCCCTCCGCCCCACAAACTCTCCAGTCCATCATCCAACAAGCTCTAACCATCGGCAAGGGCCTCATCAAACTCCGCAGTCCCGAGGCCAAACTCATCCTCCTCTCCACCCACGCCAGTTGCCCCTGCTGCAACCGCTCATTTGAAGAACTCGATCCGCGATTGTTCTCATTCAACTCGCCCCACGGATGGTGCCCCACCTGCCGCGGCCACGGCCGCGTACCCAAACGCCGCCAGGTGCTCGACCTCTCGCGCTTCGATTCGATGCTTGCAGCAGAACTCGATGCCGACCGCTCCATCGAACGCATGGAAGACATCGAACTCGTCGCCTGCCCCGCCTGCCACGGCACCCGTCTCAATCCCACCGCCTCGCTCGTCACTCTCAACCATACCCCAATCGCCGAACTCTCGCGCTTATCTATCAATCATGCCGCCTCTCATTTCCATGATCTAACATTTTCCGATGACCGCAGCAACCTGATCGCCCGCGATATCCTCCCGGAAATCCGTCAGCGCCTTGCCTTCCTCCAGGAGGTCGGCCTCGGCTACCTCCAACTCGACCGCTCCGGCAACACGCTTTCCGGCGGCGAGTCCCAACGCATTCGTCTCGCCGCCCAACTCGGCTCCAACCTGCGCGGCGTGCTTTATGTATTGGATGAACCGACTATCGGCCTCCACCCCCGCGACAACGCCGCCCTTCTAACAACCCTCATCAAGCTCCGCGACCAAGGCAATTCCCTTATCATCGTCGAGCACGATACCGATACCATCGCCGCAGCCGACCACCTCATCGACCTCGGTCCTGGTGCCGGACGCTTCGGCGGCGAGGTCGTCTATCAGGGCCCCGTGGTGGGGAGCGCCGGCATCCTGCCGACCGATTTTGGCGTCCCGCCGAAATCCCGTAAAAGCGCGGCCAATAAAAATGCGCTAGGTGCCTCCCCAACACTCCGCGCCCTCACCACCCCCCTCAGTCATCCGCTGCGCGGCCACCGGCGTCCGGTGCCGAGAGCCCATCCCTTCCTCACCCTAACAGGTTGCCAAGCCAACAACCTCAAGCAGATTGACGCCGCCTTTCCCCTTGGTCGGCTCACCGTCTTAACAGGCATTTCAGGCTCCGGCAAATCCACCCTCATGCACTCATGCCTTGCAGTGGCGGCGGCCGCCGGAGGAGCGCCGAAATCCACCAAATCCACGGCTTTCACCACTGCCTCAGGGTTTGAAAAAATCAAAGCGTGTTATGAAGTTGACCAATCCCCGATAGGCAAGACATCGCGTTCCTGCCCCGCCACCTACGTCAAGGTGCTCGACCACATCCGCGCCCTCTACGCGCAATTACCCGAAGCTCGCATGCGCGGCTTCGACGCCTCGCGTTTCTCGTTCAACACCGATGGCGGCCGCTGCCCCGATTGCAAGGGCAACGGGCGCATCAAGCTCGAGATGGATTTTTTGCCTTCCACCTGGGTTCACTGCCAAACCTGCAAGGGTGAGCGCTTCAATCCCGCCACCCTCGAAGTGACATTCCGCCACAAAAATATCGGTCAAGTCCTCGCCATGTCCATCGACGAAGCGGCCGTCTTCTTCGACTCCCAGCCCCGGATTGCTGCTCCGCTCAAACTCATGTCCGATACCGGCCTCGGGTATTTGCAACTCGGCCAGCCCAGCCCGACCCTCAGTGGTGGCGAGGCCCAGCGGATCAAACTGGTATCTGAACTCACCAAAGGCCGCTCCGTCAAATCCCAACTCACCGGCCTAAGCACCCAAGCCAAAAACCTCTATCTCATCGAAGAACCCACCGTCGGCCTCCACCAGGAGGACGTCCAACGCCTCATCGACGTGCTCCACCGCCTCGTCGATGAAGGCCACACCGTCGTAGTCATCGAACACCACATGGCCATCGCCGCCGAAGCAGACTGGATCCTCGACCTCGGCCCCGAAGCTGGCGAGGCTGGCGGTAAAATCGTCGTCCACGGATCCCCCGAGCAAATCCTCACCTCAAAAACGTCCCGCACAGCCCCCTTCCTGCGTCGCGCCCTCGGTCGCTGACGAGGTAACCCATTTAATATTTCCGTGGGGGTGTCCCGCCCAATACTGACAGTCTAGCGCATTATTTCCGGAAAATGATTTGGCACTTTTTGAGGGCTTTGAGGTCTGGATTCAACCGAACGCAGAGGTGCTGAGGTCGTGGAGGGCGACGCTGAGCTTATTGCTGGAGGTGGAACCGGGGCACCACCACTATCATCAGTTTCATTGTTAATCACCCATGGACACTCATCACTTCAGCGTGGGTTCAGCAAACTCACCACGCAGTTGCTTCTCACCACCCTCTTTTTCATACACGCCATAAAACTGGCAGACCGAATCCAGCCAAATGATGATACGCTCCATCTCGTCGGCGCTTAGCTTTACCTCGTGGTGCCCCTTCTTCAGCATCTGATAAAGCTTGGATGCACGCGCGCCGAATTGCCCCGGAAACGTCCTATAAAACTTGGGCGAATTAAAATCATGTCCGGCACCATATGAGACATAGCCGTAGGCCTCGGCTAGATTCATATAGGAAATAAAATATTTCCCATTCACCTCACTATCCAACCGTGGGGGCAGCTTCTCTCCCGGCTTGGCCAGCTTGATTTTGTCCGCATGACAACTGACACAATTTTTATCCAGGACAGGCTGGACAAGCTTCGGATAACTAAACGGGAGTGATCCATCCGGTCCGGGTTTAGGCAGTGAAGGCGCGCGCCTCATCGCGAGGGGAGATGCAACGGAGAGGCGGTCAGGAGCGGAGCCCTTGGGTTCATGACAACCTTGGCAAGAGAGTTGCTCTCCGGGCACCAGCGCTGTCGCCGAACGCATCGATTGAATCGCGGCCCCCTGCTCGTCGAGTGCCTGGAAGAAGATCTCATAGCCTGTTGGCACCTTGAAATAGGCACTTCCATCAGATTCAACCGGAACCGTCCCGATAACCGTGCGCACAAGATTATCGGAATCAAATCCTTCTTTGATCTGGATACCTGTCCAATGTGCCAACTCCGCAGTAGCCACTGACGCCGGATAGATCTGCCAGATCCGAAGAGCGGAAATTTTTCCGGCATCTGCGGGCCACGGCAAGTAGCTCTTATAGACATCTGCAATGGTTATCGTTCCTTGTCCACGCGCTTCTGCCTGCCAGTCTGCGGGATTGCGCTGCGCCGCAGGAACAGCGGCAATACGTTGCTCAGGAATAATAGGCGGACGCTTCTCCGCACGGAAGGGCATGGGACTTACGCAGGCAATTTGCGGATCACGATAAATAAGTTCCTTATTGCCAAATTTGTCGATCAAATAGAGTCCAAAGGTCAATTGCTTGCCTCCAACGCGAGCTTCGGCCGGTTCATAAGCCGCGATATAATAGGTGTCGCTCAACGGCCATGCGGTTCCATAACTCTGCGAACCGCCCTGAGTTTCAGGAAATCCGGCATCAGGGGTTAATCGTTTTACCGGTGCCATGGCATCATCATCAGCCACGCGCGGATCAATGACCATTAAGGATCCAAAAGCTTGTCCATGATGCGGCGCGCCTGTCGTGACAAAACACTGTGAATTCGGAATCGCACGCGTGTCGATCTCCATATCCGACCGCTTGTAGCGGAGGGAATAGTTGCCGTGAATGGGACGCGGATTACGTCCGTCGGGGGTTGTAGTCCAAGGATGATGTGCGGTACACCCATGGCGATCGACATAATCCCAACGCGTCCAAAGCAACATGCCGTCATGCGTGATCGCAGGAGACCATTCATTCGTTTCATGAAAGCTGATGCAACGCATGTCTGTCCCGTCCACAGCCATATCAAACATCGTAAAGTTTGGGCATTGGCGGCCGCAACGCAAATATCCGCCACGCCGTTCCGAAATAAATGCAATGCGTCCCGCAGGCGTAAAACACGGAGAAAAATCATTGAACGTTCCATCTGAAATCTGCTTCAAGTTTGAGCCATCGGAACCAACCGTGAATAGATGATAACAGAAGCCCTTGTCCCAATGCCCGTTGTTCGCGTGGTCCAGATGCGAAATGTGCGCACGGCTTCCTTCGCCCTCCACATAAGCAAACGCTATCATCTTGCCGTCATAGGACAGTGCCGGTGAAAGAACAGATCCTCCATCCTTACCCATCTCCTGACGTGTTCCAATTTTAAGTTGAGAACCAGCCAGCACATCGCGTATCGCTGGCGACTCGCCAAACGGATCCGACAGGACGAACAATCCGCCCCCAGTCCGTTGTTGTTGGCCATAGTACTGATCGCAGCAATGCTGCATGACCTGTGATAAATCGCGCTTAATGAACAGCAGCTCATTAAAATTGAGTAGCGGATTTGAGAACGCAATTTTGCGGCGCAAGAGTAGCGCCTCATCAAACAATGGACGGCGTTGGGTTGAAGCGGCTGATTTTGCCCGCGCGACAAGGTCAGCCAATGCCTTGGTTTCGGACGCAAGCGATGGTGCATTCCGCATTGAAATAATATCGTTCAACAAGGATTGTGTGCGTCGCAACAAAATGGTCAACGGGTCTTTATCCTCCGCTGTCACCAATGCGTCCGCACAATAGACCTCGGACGCAAACTGCTTGAAACGATCCATTTTCCTCAAATCATGTTGCAACACATCCCATTGGCGCGACGCTTCACCCTCCGGATAGTTCCAGCCAGGTGCAGCGGGCTCAAGCCATGTTGAGAGGGGCGATAACGCGACTGATTTTGCAACCACCTCTGGAACGGCGGCAAACCCACCACGCGGAAGAAACACCAGGATCGTCCCCGCAACAATGACTAAACGGAACTGACGCATCATCCAATCCGTTATCAACCATCCAACAGTCAGTATTCGTTTCATTTTTCTATCCTTTCATGGTTTCACCATGGATCTAGCGTGCGATACCAATCTCTTTCTTCTTGAGTCCTTCGAGAGAGAGGTCCATCTGCCCGACAGGGTGATAATTCTTGGTTTTCGCATCCTGTTCGTAGCGCACGTTGCAGTAAACGGCCAACGTGTTGGTGCCTTTCTTCAGATGACGGACCGCATCTTTGCCAAGCAAGCTCTGGACATACTTCGGCAAATGTTCGCCCCAGATAAATGAATGGATCATGTGGCCGTTGAGATAGATGTGATACCCTTGGTCGGATAGAATGTTGAGACGATAGCAGTCATCGTCCAGGTCCGTCACATTGAAGGTCGTGCGCATCAGGAGAAACTCGCCGTCCCCCCAGTCGGAGTTGTTCTTGAAGCTGTGTTCGGGGGTGGCCGTCCACATCAGCCCGTGCCCATGCGCCTTGAACACTCCCACCCCGATCGGTGTACACCCGCTCTTCCATTTGCTGTCGTCAAACTCCGGGCTAAACCATCGCTCCATCCCCGGAGGCAACGTAATATCCCGGAAACGCTTGCTTTCCCGCGGCAGCAACTTTTCCTTTTCGCTCGACGGATCCAATGCGCAATAGCGCCAGATGCGTTCCGCGGGTGCAGGCCCGCCGACGGCATGCCAGCCGACAATCTGCTTCTTGAGCCTGGTCAGATCGACGATCATGTCTAACAATTCACCCGCGTCCTGCTCCTTGCCCGCCTGATAGCGCCTGACCAATTCCGGGCGAAAAACATCGAAGAGGATGGCGGCGAGTTTCTGTTTCTGCTCGGGGGGGACTGTTGCAAGCGCCGGATACAACCCGACGAAGCGGTCGCTCACATGACCATCCTGCCCCTTGATGATTTTCATGAAGCTCGTGGTATCCATGACACCCAAATGGCCGCCAGCGGCGAGCACCTCCGCAAGGCCAGCGGCGGACTCGGGCGCTTGCCTGATCAAAGCGAGGGCCGATTCAACCATGTTGGTTGTGCCCTCGCGGGAACGCGGGAGCGCGCCCACATCCGGCACGACCTTGCTCTCCTTGGCGGCGTGAGCGAAGCCGGCGATAATCAACTTGCCTACCGGGCTGTCGTTGTTCCACTTTGCCGCCGCGTTCCTGAGTTGTTGTATCATCTGGAAATGCGGGTTGAAGTTATACTCTTTGATCATGATCGCGGTCAGGGCCGGAAGGTATTTCGTGAAGAGGGCCTCATCGTCCTGCAGCCCCATCAAGGCCATGAACGCAGACTCGCGCAGCCACCAGTCCTCGTGGGTGGCCCATGGCAGGATGCGGGGGATATTCTTGCTGATCAACTCGACCGGCGCATGATGCAGCGCCTGCAGGGCTCCATCAATGACATACCACGCCTCCTTGGGATCACTCAGGATCCTAGTGATCGCCTCATTCATGGCTGGCGTGTATTGCCCGGCTTTAAGGGCTTGCCTGCCCACCGCCGGCTCGAGGAACCATGAGTGATAGTCGTTGATGCCATCCAGTGCCGCGCGGCGCAGGCGCGGGTCCGGATCGCGCAGAAGCGCCTCCAACTCGCTGAAGCATTGGTTCATGCACAGGGCTTTGGCGGCGGCGGTGCGGACTTCATAGCGTGCATGACGCACATTTTTGAGCATCATATCGAGAGCCAGCCCTTTGACATTTTGCGGGCCATACTGCAGGCCGACGGGGAGTTGCCAGAACGGAACCTGGATTTCGTCATCCTTGCCATATTTGTAGAAATCCTTGTTGGGTTTGGAGGACAGAAACGCCAGATCCGCGTCTGTGCCCCAAAGATGCTCGGGCAGGGTGAAATCATGAGCATACTTCGAGCGCGGGGCTCCGGTCATGTGCAGGGTCTTCAGCGGCGCGGTGAAGGCCAGCGCCAGCGAGATACCCGCGTCGGTCGCTTTCAGTGATTCGTGGCCTGGCGGGAAGGAAAAGGCACCCGACGCCTGCCGATAGAGATCAAAAGACCAGCGGAAGCGCTGCTGCGTTTGGTAGTACAGATCCGGGTTGTATTCGAGCATGTAGGGGCTGGCCAGGCTATCCCAGATGACCTCCCAGTTGTATTCTCTGGACGGCCAGCTGGTGAGCGCGGTCATGGCGAGGTATTCACTGGCCCGCTTGTAAATGGTGGCGTTGCCCAATGCGCCGCTGGCCACATGCATGACTGCGGCGGTGGCACCGTCGCGACCGCCGGAGCGGAAAACATGCCATGGGCGTTGGTCAGCGACGGGGATGGTGCCATGGCCGGCAAAGCGGTACCAATGTCTGAGCGCGCCCAGCAGCGTTTTTTCATCCACATTGACTCCACACACTTTGCAGAGCACCAGAGTCAGCAAGACCTGGTTACCGGCGGAATGAAGCATGCCGCCGCCAGCCTCATAGCTGGGATTGAAACCATAATCCCAATGATTCCAACCAATGTTATATAACTGCCGGCGTTGGGCGTCATCACAGTAGTGCTGTAGGATCGGCAGGACGGCGCGATCCCCCGTCCGGAGGTAGTACTCGGCGCACGCGATACCGTTGTAGCCGTTGTCCCAGGTCATGCCGCCGATGCCGGTGATGCCACCATCCGGTTTCAGAAACTGGGAGAAATACTCTTTCACCCGTGGAACGTACCGATCATCGCCGGTTGACAGCAGGAATAGGCAAGCGAGGCCATTCATGAAGCCGTGCCCTTTCAAGCGATCCTTGCCGGCATAAAATTCCGCCGCCCGCCGGATGATGGTCTTCGATTTCGCGCAATCCAACGGGAATGTCTTGCTATACGCACCCAGCACCGGGATCGTGATGGTCACCTGTTTGGGCGCGCCGTCTTTGCCCGGCTTGATGTCAAAGGTCAGAACCCCGTCGGTGGCCTCGGCCTCGGTCAGTGCTGTGCCCAGCACGACAAGCGGATTCTTCCCTTCGAGTATCGCGCCGTTGATGCCGAGCACGACGTCGCCCTTGCTCAACTTGCCGGAGGCCGGGGTGTTCGGCTGAATGTTCTCCACGGTGACCTTTACGCCAGGATAGATACGTGCCTCGATGCCGGTGGCCCCGATGGGTCCCATCTCGGTCTCCGCGTTGGGATTCGGACGCATCCCATAGAGCGGCGGCTCCGTATAGTATTCCGGTGCTCCAGACGCAGACGCGGAGACAAGGGCCACGGCACAAGCCAGGGATGCGAACCTCCGCAGCCCTGCCCCATGTGCGGTGCGGGAGCTTCGCGTTGCCGGGCCCGTCTGGCACAGATGGCGGGCGGGGGAATGGTGAGTGGTGTTTGCTATTTTCATGTTCGTGCTTTCTTGCGTTCTCACGGCGCGTGTTTCTTATTTGTCGCTGGCCAGGATCCGTCTGCCAATCCTGTAACGTGCGTTGTTTCATTTTCTTGCGGTTTTCGCCTTGTTGCCAGGAAATTGCTTTCCCGGTGAAGGCCGTTGGAAGAGCCGGTGGCCGGACCGGAGGGCGGGGAAAAGGGGGGTGAATCTCTGGGCGATCACTCGGAGTCCCACACGGAACATTCCAG
>JBAXOP010000128.1:0-13674 GCA_037133195.1 Verrucomicrobiota bacterium
GATAGTGGTAGCCGACCGCCTGCAACACCTTGTCCGCCTCGGGATTCCTCGCCAATTCATCGAATATTTGCCAGCTGCCGTTGTTGTCCGGAGCTTGCAGTTTCACATCCGCATAGCCATGGGCATCCAGGGTTGGCCGCAAGGTCTTGACAATCCAGTTGAGGTCGGTGCCATGCTCGTTCCAAGCCGCCGCAACCCAGTCCATTTTCAATCCATAATGTTTCCTGGCCACATCGAGGAACGCGACATACCAATCGGCCGAATCCTGCGAGAACGGGCTCGAAATCCAACCCGGGTAACTCCACGGCAGGCAGTCTAACAACATCCTCGGGTTGCGCTTGCGCGCCTCGGCCATGAGCCAGAACTCGTAGCCGCGCGGGACAGGATTCGTCAGCTCGTCGCGGGAGAGGGCGTGCGTCGGCTCACTGCCGTCAGTGTCGTTCTCTCCGCCGGAGAGACCGACTTTGAGATGCTGGAGGTTCGCGCCGAATTTCGGCGTGAACAGGTAATCCAGAATCTCGGCCTTCTGCTTCTCGGGGTAATCAAAGAAATTCCGCGAGGAACCGCCCTGGCTGACCGCGCCAATGCCTTCGAAGACGCGCCCGTTGTCGGCATCATCCAGGACAATGCGGGTTTGCGAGGCACCCTCCGCCGTCGCAGCATGCAACGGGATGAGCGAAGTGAAGGCTCCACTGACAAGCGAAGCAAGAGCAATTGCATTTGTTTTCTTCATGTTGTGTATTCTATTTATTTACATCCGCCAGACATCGAGTTCAAAGATGGACCACACTTGTTTTTTCGTACCGGTCTGCTCAATCTTGATGTAGCGCCCGGTTTTTGTCGGGAACGTGGCCGTGGTGATTCCCCACCTGGCCCCGGTGCCGGTTGTCACTGCGGTTCCCCAGTTGGTATTGTCGTCGGACACATAGATGGCATATCCCGCCGGGCTGTCATAGATTGCCCAGACATTATCCATAACGATTTTGTTGAAACTCTGGCGTTGCTTCATGTCTATGGAAAACCATTGACCCGGAACTTGATCCGTCATCGTCCGCCATCCTGTCCAATGATCTTCGTCAAGTGCATTTGCCGCACTGCCATCCGCAGTCAGAATTACGTTGCCCTTGCCACCGTTCCATGGACCCGCCTCAAACGTTTGATGATCCACACTCGCTGATGCCGTCCATGATTTCTTGTTCAACTTCACGCCGGCTTTGGCGGTAACCGCAGGTTGTTTCGGCGTTGTCATCTTCACGCTTCCCACACCGACGAACTTCCATGTTCCAGGCTTCACTTTGAATGTCACATACTTGGCATCCTCGCCGTTAAATGAGACACCCTCGACCTTCCCCACGTATGAGCCCTTCCAGATTGCCGCCCCATTGACCGTGACGGAATCCAGCTTCGTGAACGAACACTTAGGAATACCAACGATAGCCGTCGTATTTGTTGGTGACATCAACGACAAACTGTAATTTGACGATGATTTCTTGATTGAAACCGCCACCTGCCCCTGCACGGTCGGCACCGTGGTATCGAGAGCCGTCAGAAACGCCTCCTT
Organism: Verrucomicrobiota bacterium; assembly: GCA_037133195.1. GTDB lineage: Bacteria > Verrucomicrobiota > Verrucomicrobiia > Verrucomicrobiales > Akkermansiaceae > Luteolibacter. Next base: position 1,562 of record JBAXOP010000128.1, read on the forward strand.
CGGCAACACATGATAGCTCGTCCATCCCGGACTTTCGGGAGCCACCCCCGCGATGAATCTGGAGAGGATGGTGTTGGGATTGTTCCATGCGTGGTTCAGTGTCAGGTAATTGGCGCAATCCGTGCCTGTCTTAATATCAAACCCTCTCTCCATATACTCCCATAACGTCGTAAAAGTAGCGTCGATCTGCCCCCTGTATCTGTTGGCCATCCGGAGCAAGGCTTTCTCCTGGCAGCCCATCACGCACAGCGCCTCCATCACCCAGCGCTCAAAATAGGGACCGCTTGTGCCTTCTATTCCAATGATGTTAGAGATCACGCCATACTTCGAGCTGTCCGCAAGCCCGGAGCATACCGCCATTGCATTGGCCCGTTCGTCAAGAATCGTCCCGGACCTATACCCATCCTCTTTCCAGAACACCTTGTCAAAGTTCTTCTTGATGCTCTCGAGCTTGGCGTCCATCGAGGGGATATCCTCGGTATGACCGGTCGCCAGCGCCATTTTCTTGAGGGCGGATAAGGCCCCGTAATACTCTGCGACCTGAAGCACGTTATAATCCTGTTTTCCGGTCCCCCAGTCATACCAATCATAAATATCGACTAGCTCGGTGTGTTTCAAGCGATAATCCGGGAGTCCGTTGGCCCCCATGTTATATAGATCAAGATACTTCTTGGTACAGGGATATATCTGCTTGAGCGTTTCGAGATCGCCGGTGTATAGATAATAGGTCCAATCGCCATACTCGCCATGGGCGATAAGATTCTGCCCGGCAAGCTGGCCGATCTGCTGTGTATGCATGAAATTTTTTGCTAACTTATGGGATGAGAGATCCAAGGCATAGAAGCACTCCTCCATTTCCAGGACCGCATCTCCCTGCCATTCGCCGCGCTCTCTGTCAGGGCAGCCCATGAAGCAATTGTTTCGCAAGCAAAGATACAATGTCCGGGTCGCCTTCTTCCAGAGCGTGTTATAGTCAGCGTCACTGCATGAAAATGAACCTGCAAACTGGGTGTCATATCCTGTCTCCCGGAATTTCACGCCAAGGACCGTCACTCCCGCAGGAATAATATATATCGCGCCCTCGCCGGCTGTCCAGTCCGGCATTTCGTACGCTTGTTCCCCTGCCACTGTCGTAAACTTCTGGACCGGGGTCGTGCAACGCATCAATGGGTTGGACGAATCAAACTCGATCACCTTGCCGGCCGCGTCGGCCTTTACCCGTATCCACATGGTGTATTGGGCATTGTAAGGCAACTGGCAGACAAGCTTCCATGGTTTCGCTTCCGAATGGGGCAAATCCTTTGACATATAGACATACTCTTTCAGCCCAAAGTCATTGGTACCTTCAGCGCGATAGGCCGCTTTGATGATTGTCAGGGGCAAATCAGCAGAGCCTTTGATCTCAAGATTGCCTCCCTCGCGCATTGCCTTCTTGCCGATCTCATTACCAAGTTTAAACTCTACGACGAGTTCCTTTACCCCCGGTATCTGTTGGCCACTGACGAAAGTGCTATTATTTACGCCAATCGAAAGCACGTTATCCTTCACAGCTTCCCTGACCTTGGCCGTCACATCAGCATCTGCGGCAACAGCGTTCGAAAACACCGCTAACAACGCCAACATAGCTAAACCCATTCTTCTCGTTGTTTCCATTTTGTTTGTTCTGTTAATTTACATGCGAGAACATCCCCTGCCAAGTCACCGGGCAGGATGCCCGGTCCACATGGCGTATGCATCCTGCCCCCAGCCTATTGCGGCAATGTGGCTGTGATGTGAATCATCAGTTAACCTCTCACGCGAATTCGAGTTTTGTAGTGATAATGTCCTTGGCTTTCAACGTGAGTTCCTTGGGCAGCATCACTTCGACCCGCTGGCCGGATTGGCTGGCTTTGACGGTGAGTTGCTGGGTGCCGACAGCCAAGTTGGCGGTTTTCAGTGTGGTACCTGGTGGCAGTTCGAGTGCTAGGGATTTAACGCGCAGGCCGCCCCATTTCACTTCGATGTGATTGATTTGGGACTTACCCGTCCGGCTCTGGCTGAGGCTCCCCCACCCCTCGGCGCTGGTGAAGGCCCCCTTGAACTTCTCGGGTGTTAGTTTTGGAGCAAAGCCGATGTGGCATTTCGGTCCGTGATATTCAAAGCCACACGCCGCGATGAACACGCCATAACTGGCCATGCTGCGCGAATAATGGTCGCCGCATTCCACTTCGTTCCACGGGTTGCGCTTGATCGGGTGGTGGCGATCATGCACCGCGCGAGTGACGGCCATTCCTTGTTGGGCCATGCCTTCCCAAAGCATGTGTCCGGCTACCTGATATTCGAAGCCGTTCATGACCTCGTTGAACAGATTGCAACAACCATCCGTGTTGCCTTTGCCGCTGGCGTTCTCGAAGCTCCAGTCCTTGCGTGGGAACGTACACATCAGCATGCCCGCCTCCCCGGCTAGCGCAAAGAAACGCCCTCCCTTGTAGATCTTGCGATACGCCCCGCAGTCGGGCATGAAGTTATAGCGCCACAGCGATTGTAGCGCCAAACGCGTCTCCTTCTGCGGAATCACCCGGTCCAGGCCAACCTGATACGCCCAACTTTGACCGAATACCTGGTCAATTTCGCAGCCGGTGCCGGAATTGATAGCCTCAGGGTGCTTGCTATCTAACAGATTGATGAAATACTCCTTGTCGAAAAGCTTCTTGATGCTCTCACGGCCGGTGTCGGCGATCTTGCGGCATTCTGCAGCAAAGGCCTCGTCTCCCATGTCGGTGGCCATTTCCGCAGTGGCTCGCAGGCTGGCCAGATACAATCCACTCAGCCAAGCGATCTGCCCGTACCAACCGGCGTCGAGCGTGTTCCATTGGTGGCCATCTAACAAACCATCGCCCTTATCCATCTTGATCAGGCATTGCATGGCAAGTTTTATGTTAGGCCATAATTCCTTAAGCCATGCGCCATCGGCAGTCATCTGGTGCTCGCGGTAGGCGCGGAGGATACAACCCGCCTGGCCGTCCACTGCCAGACCAAACCCTTCGCCGCGGTGGCGGATAGAGCCCGATGGTTTCTCGATGGCAGTGCCAAAATCGGTACGCTTTCTGGCATCGCGTTCAAGATCAGGAAATAGGCGGGCCACGGCATGAGCGTAGTGCCAGACATGCGTGCAGGTACCCTCACAACAACCGACGCCTTCCCATCCCCAAAAGCGAGAGGTGGCAAAGCGGTGTGAGGTAGCACTTGCCAGACAACCGGTGTTGAGCATCGTTCGGTCTAGGAACCAATAGGGCAACGTGGAATCGTACCATGTGTCATGCCACAGGCGCGTCTGGGTGTGAAGCGCGGTAAAATGAGCCGCCACATAACTGGCGACGGCCGCAGCCGAGGGAAACTTTGTGGCATAGTAGCGGCCATTATCCTTCAACGTTTCCATGCGCTCAATCTTCCATTTCTGCATGTCCAAATACGGGAAATGCCAGGTGATGAGAAACGTGGCCGTGGCCTCCTTTCCAGGCTCTATGGACATCGTGCGGACGATCGAGCCGACGAGCTTGCCCCCGGCCACTTGCGCGGCCTGATCGGCAGACCCGGTGCTAAAGGCAGCCTCGGGAAAATTACCAGCACCAACGGAAGCAGCAGCTCTATCAGATGCTTGAGTCTCCAATAATGCGATAGCCATGGTGCCTATGTCCAACGGTTGTTTGAGGTCCGCTTCCGACAAAATTTCAGGCTTGAGGAGTTTTTCCGCCGGGCCGTTTTCAACATCGCTTTGTATAAGTATCATCCCATTTCCTCGTTGGACGCGGTTGCGGCGCTTGGTCGCATCGCCGGGACCGGAAAAATGACAGACGGCGTTTTCGAGCCAACCCGCCAGACGCACTTCCACTTTTGAGCTACCGGTGTTCTTGACCGTGTAACGCATCACCGTGGCCGGCAGGCTGGAGTCATCAGTATTGAGCGGCACAAAAGGTGAAAACGCTTCTAACGAAACTGTGACAGGCAGTTTGGGATCGCGATACTCGATATTCGCCAGCGGGTATTCGCCGCAATAGCTGATATCAGAAAACCCCGCCTGCGTGAGTGGGTGGAGTTGTTTCTTACCATCGGTACTTACCTCCAAAGCGAATCCTTGCTCGAGCGGCGAGACCGGCACCAACGGATTCTGATAGGTGGAACCATCGGTCCGCCTAGGCTGGTTGAAAATATCCCAGTGCCAGAGCTTGCCGTCACCGCCCAGATAGAGCTGGCCGGTACAGATGCCGCCAATGGGCATGCCGATTTTCTCGAGTTCCTTGCCGCGGTACACCGTGCGCTCACCCCGAGCAAAAAGCGACTTCACCCACTCCGGCGTGAGCTTCTTGTCAGAGGGCACAATAGTATCGAAATCCTCGCGAGTGAACGGCCCGGCCATCACCGGCATTCGAGCGAAGGTCAGTCCCGCCGCCGCATACGCCGAGGTCTTAAGGAAAAACCGGCGATCAAGCGACGATAGTCCGGAATGAACAGGTGTTTCTTTGCTGAAATGCATGTTGAGATAGCGTATGATGTGATAGATATCGTTGTACCAATTGCCGATTATTCACCGTTCGCCGGGATGACCTGCAATTCCTGATAGACCGCATTTTCCGAGTCATTGATCGGGAACACAACCCAGACGAGCCAGCGATACGCGCCCAGCGGCTTACCATCGCTAGCGCGGATGCTGGTGGCCTTCCACTCGGCATCCTGGCGGGCATCGACGGAACCAACCGGCGTGAAGAGCTTGGCATCGGCGACGTTCCATCCTGGATCGGTGGCGGCGGCGCTGCCGTAGAGCACGAAGTTTTGGCGGCCACGCACTCCGCCACGCGAATACGTATTGACCTGTGCAATGGAGGTGATTTTAGCCAGGTCGAGTTTGTACATGCCAGTGACCACTCCGTTGTCAAAGAGCGGTCCCATGTTATCGACGAGCTTGCCATCAACCAGGCATGAAGCCGGCTCATTGTTCATCTTGGCAGCGTTGGCACTCACCTTGCCAACCACCACGCCTGCCGCCGGCCTCAGCGGAACCGTTTTAAACTCCGTGCTGCTAGAACTCTCGGTGACCACATACGTGTAGTTCTTGACCTCCAAGGTTACCCTATTCTGCTTGCGGGAAACGAGCAGCACAAGCTTCTGGCCCGCTGCCTTGTCCTGCAATTTGCGCAGATCATACATCGATCTAACGGGCTGGCCGTTGCAGGACACTATCACGTCGTCCTTCAAGAGACCGGCCTTGGCCGCCGCGCTGGCGACAGGCGCATCTAACAGCAAAACCCCTGATTCGTCGGGCAAGCCATAGGCAGATCGGTCGCCCAGGCCCTCGATATCGCGCATCGCTGCCTGCCAGGCCAAATGAACTCGTTTATCGGCCGCTTTCTGTCTAACCTGATTTTCGAGTTTGGGGATTACCGGGGTGAGGGCGATGGCCTTGAGTTCGGGTTTTTGCACGCCGAACTGGTCCATGGGGAAATTGACGAAGCCGAGTTTAAGGGCCGGTGAGCCATCCTTGACGCGGAAGTCGCCCTTGGCAGGATCGATAAACGAGGCATTGCCGACCAAGGAATGCTCGTCACGGTTAGATTGATCAGAGAGGGCGTCGGCGTGTTGGAGATTGGTCAAGCCCTCGCAATAGACGAGGTTATTATCGATTTCCTTACCCCAGGGAGTAGGCGGCATGCCGCCGGCCGGGAGGTAATGATCACTGCCCATAATATTGCGGCGTACGATATCCTCGCTGTGCTTGTACCAGCAATGCGGATGAAAGCCATTGTTGACCATGATGTTGTTTTCCACCACGCGGAAAAACCCTTCACGGTTCTTCAGACCACCGCGCAAAAACAAGTTGTTATAGATGTGATAATTGCTGGAGCCGTCGTCGAGGTCCACGTCCCAGCCGTGGTCGCAGCGCCAGCGGTTGTTGCGGAGAGTGGTGGTCTTGACTGCGTCGAGGACTACGATACTCTTATTAGCCTCCCAGCCAGCATCATCGTTGAGATTCAGGCCGCCAAGTCCCCAAAAGCGGTCGCGGCCCCACGAGTTGAAAGACCCGTGATCGCCGGTTTCCTTGACGGTGTCGAACACATCGCAAAACTCAATGAGGTGGCCGCCCCAGCAACCGTCGCCGATGTTAATGCCCGAGCGCGGCATATCATAGATTGAACAATGGCGGATGGTAATGCCCTGTGCGATATCCACCGAGACACCCGCAGTCTGTTTTTCGATTTGGCCGATATCATGAATCAGGCAGTCATCAATCAAGCAATCCGCCGGATAGTTATTGGTTTTGGGACCGGGAGTTTTGTCGATATTGGCGAGTTCATTGCCCTTATCCCAGTTGACCGGATTAAAGCAAGCAGCGGGATCTCCAATGACCAGAACGCCGCTGCCGCCCGCGCGGGCAATCTGACAACCCCGCAGCGTGACGCGGCGGTTGAAGTTATTCATGAATACGGCATTGCCGCCGACCTGGTCGATTTGGCAGTCCGCGATCATGCAGTCCTCCGCGCCATTGATGAACAAGGCCGCGCCGCGATAAATTGTCCAGTCGGTGCGCAGCAGTGGCTCCTTGGTTTCCATGAACGTGCAGGCGGCGTGGCGGAAGGTCAACCCTTTGAAACTCACGAAGCGCACGGGAGATTGTTCCGTGCCGCGGAATTCGACCAAATGTTTCAAGCGCACCGCGTCGAAGGTGGCCTTGGCGAGATCGAGGCCAGCCGGCGGATAGAAATAGAGCGTGCTATCTTTAGCATCGAGGAACCACTCGCCGGGGGCATCGAGTTCCTCGAAGATATTTTCCACGAAGCGGTGTTCTTTGTGCATGCCCATCGGCCGGTTGTTCTGCCAACCTCCCTCATAAGTAACCTTGTTGTCCGCTCCCTTGCCCGTGATTCGATAATGCATCCCGCCCCACTCCGCAACATGCAACGCATGAATCAACCCGCCGGTGGGATCCTTCCAGCGTGCGGCTCGCTCCGGGCTGAAGGCATCCGCCGCAGTGCCGTGGAAAAAGTGCGCCTTGGGATCGATGTTGGGATAGCGCGCCAGTGGCTGGCTTTCACCATTGACGAACAACTGGTCGGTGGTGAAGCCCGCCGGCAGTTTGGCTCGCATGATGCCATCCTTGTAAGATGCCCACTTGAGATTGCGCATTGGGATACCGCCGCTGATGACCGGTTGTTCCTTCTGATACGCCTGATAGACTACTGGCGCGGCCTTGCTGCCGGAATCCGCTGCGTTAAGCACCAGGGTTTCAGGCAGGAAATAGGTACCGGCCCGGACCATGACGGCCACGGCCTCGCGGCCAGCCACCTTGCGTGCCGCCTGCTGGGCGCGCTGCAAGGAGGCAAAGGGTTTCTCCAGCGAGCCTGGATTCGCGTCATTTCCGTTAGGCGCCACATACAATTGCGCCGCTTGCGCTCCAGACAGAGGCAACGCGGCAAGTGCCATGGCCATGGCAAATGAGAATGGGAGAAGGTTCTTCATGTTTTTCCTTTAGTTTCTAATAAAAAGCATCATCGTCGATACATCTACATATTTTCGCGCACGAAAATTTCATCGTAAGCATCAATGAGGCTTGTCACCAGCGGTCTGGTTCTTAGGAGGCAGCGGATAGGCGGTTTTGATGCCGTATTTGGCGGCCAGATAGCCGCCGACGGCAGCCTCCTCCTGTGCCGTTAGAGATTTGGAATAGCAGAGGATTTCCGCGAGGTCGAATTTGCACAGCCAGTGATCGCCATTGGTGCCGCTGAGCAGGTAATGGGTCGGCTGAGTATCCTGGTCATTGACGGTGATTTTGAGGACCATAAAATCGGTGATCGTACCGAGGTTATAGCCGCCTTTGGTCGATTTCTCCAAAGCAATAGGGGAGCCATTCTTGGAAACAGCGGCCGGGAATGGGTTTTCACTGAAGCCGCAGGTGCCGCTGCCATCGAGCAAGTAGCTAGAGGCGCTGCCCGATTCGCGCCCGATGAACGATCCCTGATTACTCCAAGTAGGCGATGGGGATCGCACAACGAGGTATTGCTCTTTGATGAAAAGTTTTCCGCTCACGAGGGTACGGCAGTCTCCGGTGAAGCGGAGCAGCGGTTTGGAAGCGATTCCGTTTTGCACCAATGTCGGGAGGTTGTGTTCCTTGTGGACCGCATGATGGCCGTTGCCGGAACGGTCATTCCAAATAAGCACTTGCTGATCCGGATCTTTGTAGATGCCGAAGGACGGATCCAACCAACAGACAAGTCCCGCTGTCACCGGCACCGTGTCCCCATCCACCGTGATGACCACCACAGACGACGTGCTCAACACCCCCGTGACGCCAGTGGACCTGGCAGTTAGGCGATACGTACCTGCCGGCACGTTCTTCCATTCCATGGAAAACGGCGCGGTGGTCGAGGACCCGATGAGTTTGTCGCCCTGATAGAATGCCACTTTGGCCACCTTGCCGGCTATGTCTGAGGTGCTGGCAGTCAGGGTGATAGTGGCTGGCGGGCCGAAGCTCGCGCCGTTGGGCGGTGACGATAGTATCACGCCAGTTATTGGATAGAGCAACTCCGTCGGGATGATTGAGCAAGCCTTGCGTGATGGCATATACCAATAGAGCCGCGCTGTGGCGGGGTTGGTGGCGTGATAATACTCCATTTTTAGGCTATATCTCTGCCCGGCCGTCAGGGTGATCTCAGTGCTGTCGTTCCATAGCTGGGTCGTGTGGTCATTCCAATCGTCGATAATCTGCACTCCGTTGAGCCACAAGCGGACGCCGCCGCTTGTGCGCGTGGAAATCCGGTAGATCCCGCTCTCTGGCGCGAGTATCTGGCCGACCCAGCGCGCGCCGTAGGTCGCGGAGGCAAGCGATTTGGCGGGCGGGTCCGATCCCCAGTCAAAGTCGATGGACGGGTCCATCTGAGTCGCCTTGAGTGCGCTTAATTCCTTGCTATCGTAATAATACCCCTTCAGCCCGGTACCCGCACTGCCCACGAGCAGGTTCACCGCTGCGGGCGGCGAATCCGTCAGACTGTCGGTGGCCGTGAACGTGAACCTGTCCATGCCCAAATAGCCTTTTTCCGGGGTATAAGTCAGATTGGGCGCGCTGCCAGTGAGGGTGCCATGTGTCGGCTTTACCGCAACCTTGTAGGTGAGCTTGTCCGAACGACACGAGGAACCTGATAGCGTAATTGTCTTAGCCGTGTTGGGAGGGATGACCCCGATTTGCGGACTGGCCACGGGCAGTGCGTTGAGCAACTTGGGGCTGGTGGTGGCGGCTTGGATTGCGGCAATCGTGTTGATAATGATAGGTGCGTTGTTATCACCTGGGGGCCAAGCTGCGAGGTAGGTTTGCAAAACGGGCAAGGCACGTCTGGCGGCCTCGCCATAACCCGGCAAGCTGCCAAGGGCGCTTTTCCCCAATTGTCCCCAATAAGTGACATTGCCGAGGCTGATATCGATGCCCTCATCGATCTTGTGTTTTGAGAGGGCCATCATAGCGGCGCCGACGGGTCCGGAGGTGAACATGCGGTCACAAGGGCCCTCGGATTGGGCGTCGGCGAAGAGATCTGGTGCGAGGGCCACCACATCTGCGAGAGATAGTTGGTCTTGGACGAAGCCGCTGAGGATATCGCGCCACATCCCGGCGGGATGCTTGATGCCCGCACGCAACGCCGGATAGAGCAACTTTTTGTCAGACTTGATCGTCTCTCCTCCCAAATTCTTAAACAACGTCTCTGCCAAGTAACCATTGGCAATTTGCAATGGATCACTCCAATTGAAACCTTTCTCGAATGGATAGGTGGGAGCGACATTTTTCACAAAGGCCCCCAACATATCCGGCACGGCAGTTGCTGCTGCGGTATGGATCTGACCGAGCGCCTTGGCGGCTTTGGCGCGCACCCAGATATCGGAGTCGGAGAGGCGGCGGGTCAGGGCGGGCACTGCGTTGGCGGCTTTCAAGCAACCCAGGGCGGTGCAGGCAGCCTCGCGCTGGTTAGCATTGGCGGGATTTTCCGCCATGGTGATGAGCATTGGAATGAGCGAAGGGCCATCGGGCCGCACACTCAACTCAGTGGCGGCATTGTATCGAACGATCGGATCCCATTCGCCAAGTGCGGCAACGAGTTGTTCCTTGGTATAACTTCCGCAACGCCCGGTGAATTCTGCGGCCCAAATGGCGTTGGTCACAACCTTGGGGGATAGTTGGTTAGCCGGGGTCACATCTTTACCAGTGATGCAAAGTTTTTTGAGTGGGAGGGCGGCGTGGAGGAGGTAATAGGCGGTTGGGTTACCCCAATAGGCATAACTATCATCCCAGTAATCCTTACCCATGCCGGGAGCCCATTGCTCACCCCCTTCATACACAAACGAACCGTCGCAGCGGCGTCTCATATCCCGGTCCCAGCGCAATTGCTTGAGGTATTCAGAGGCTGCTTGCGGGCCACCCATGGCGGCACCGAGGGTCGTCCACAGGTAGTTGAACCCTTGGCCAGTGTGCCCGTATTGTTCACCCTTGAATCCAGCCAAGGCCATCCGCGTGAAATACTCTGTCTGCAATGGCTTGTCTCCCATGTTTGCGAACATGACTGCGGACAGTCCGTCCTTGCCATTGCTGCAGTGATCATAATACGTCCGACTCTGCCCTTGAAGCGCGTGCTCACCATAATATGGCTGATGCTCACCATATGGAATTGAACCCCGATTCACATAGTAACCAAAAAAATTCGCAGCCCGGGCAATCGCCGGATCGATCTCCGGATTTTTCACGCCGGCCTTTTTGCCGAGCACAATCGTGAGTTGAGCGGCGAGGCCAGCCTGGTTGACGGGTCCGTACCAACTGATAGAGCCATGAGTACCGCCGGATTGCCAACCGCCGGGAGGAGCGACGGTAGAGAACCCGTGGCCGGAGGTACCGAACATACTGGTGTGTTTAGCGGCGTAGATGACATACTCACTGAGTCCGTGGAACACCTCGGTGTCCTTGGTGAGCATATAGTATTCTGCTAGGAAAATACTGTTGTAGCAATTCCAGGCGGAGACTTCGCTGCGCTCCAGATCAAGGTCCTTGGGGGCGAGCGAGCGGGCATACGTCTGCAACATCGGCAGGTACTCGGAGTTGCCGGTCGCCAGCAACGCCAGCGCACTGATGGCCCCAGCCCCGTCTCCACCGCCCCAACCATTTTTCAAAACCTTTTGTTGGAGACTCATGGCCGCGTTGGCCATGATCTTCGCGCTCTTGGTACAAGCATAGGGGGCGGTGTCGGAGTAAGCACCCATGACGGGCAGGGTGATGGATACCTCGGTGGTGGTGCCCGCACGCCAGCGCTTGAGCTTCAAAATCCCGCTGTTAGCCTCTGCGGCACCGATCGCCCAGCCCAGGCTTTTGCGGGCATCGCCGGTGAAGAGCGGCACAGCGCCGGCACCCGCGCTGGCACCCAAAATGACGTCATCGGCGGCCAGCACCCCGGCAGCGGGTGTTTTATCGGCTACGGTGGTTACCAAAATCTGATAAGGCGCGAACCCCGTGGTCGCATCCTGCTCGGCGGTCACTGACCAGGCATGATAGATCCATCCGCGCATTCCGGTGGGGCCCAGATTGTAGGTCCACTTGCGGGACTCCTTGTCAATCGTGTCGGCAGCTCCAGGCACGGTGAGGTCTGGAGCTGTGGCCTTGGGCGCGGCGGCTTGGAGCGGAGATGGCAAAGCTAGCAACATGGCCAGCGGAATAGCCGTGAACAAGGAACGAAATGGGTGCTGAGTGGCGATTCGGTTCATGGGGGGGATTTGAAAGAAAAAATCAGGCGAAGATGCGAGACGTTGGAGACGAGAGAGGAAGTAATGCCCTTGTTTCTGCAGGGTGTCCATTCCCGTAATTGGCTATAAATTGGCGAGTTCAAGTGAACACTTAATTTCTGTGAATTGAGGCAAAGATACCACTGAAACCCTGATTTCCACTGAGTACACGGAGAAGAAATGGGTGAATACTGCAGCGATTCCAGGGGTAATGAGGGCTTCAGACGGAAAAATCCGTACGGATTGCGCCGGGTGCGACAGATTGGCCGTCGGCACCCAGTATCTGCCCGGCTATGATGCGTTTTGACCTATTGAAACCCCTGAGCCTCGCT
>JBAXOP010000129.1:0-13658 GCA_037133195.1 Verrucomicrobiota bacterium
CGATGGCACGATTTCCGGCGGCATGATCCCCAAAATCCGCAGCGCCGTGGACGCCTTGGGTGCCGGCGTGCGCAAGGTGCATTTCATCGATGGTCGCCAACCGCACGCCTTGCTGTTGGAAATTTTCACCGACGGCGGCATCGGCACCGAGGTGGTTAGGTAGCGCCGTCGGGGTCGAGCCGCAGGCGCAAATCCTGCCGCAGCCGCTTCATGATCTCTTCAGTTTCGCGCTCGGTCGCAACATCGGTAGCCACCGTCATGCGGCAAAATATCCCTTTCCAGGAACTTCGGCTGGTGCCGGTCCTGCCATTGCACTCGATCACGATGCTGCGCCAGGTCTTCCCGTTGCTGGAACTTGAGTCGCCGCAATTCACACCCGCCACCCTGGCACAGGCACAGCGGCGCCGCCAGGGGATGCCGAATAGGCGCAGGCGCTGGTACACGAACCCGTCGCGCACCCAAGTGCGCCGGGACACCAAGCTGCGCAGCCCGATGAACAACATCAGCAGGCCGAAGAGACTGAGCACAACCACCATCAAACAGGCACCAAGGGTAAAGAAGAGCGGTATGATTTTAAACAAGTTGTACCAGCCCTTCGCCTGCATAAAGATCTCAGGAACCGTCATGGGCAAGACGTCCCAAGCGACCAGCACAGCGCCCCCCAGAAACACCAGGCCGAACACTGTCGGAATGACCGCCAGCCCCGCTTTCATGCCGTGTGCATCGCAAATGCAGGTGTTCACCCCCTGCACGAGTTCGAAGCGCACACGCCGCTTCTCGCCGGTATCGCGCAGATACTCATCCAGGCTTTTCTCCGATCCAGTCTCGCCCCTGACCGCCGGGTCGCTTTCCGCTGTCACGAAGACCGGCACGCGGTACGTGATGTCCAAGTCCGGTCCTTCGATCCGGGCGAAGACCCGCAGTTTCCACTGGATATCGATGCGCGTTTTTCCTTCCCGGCGCGAGCCAGTCTCATCCGGCAAACCATAGGGCAGCGTAAAATCGAACGGAATAACGCAATGGCCGTCGTGGCAGGATGACCGGTTCGCGGTGACGCGCTGGGTGCGGGCCCAGTTGCGTTGGACCGACACGCTATCGAGGTCGTCGCTGTTTTTGCCCGGCGTCGTGCGGGTCGTTTCGCACAGCAATTCCATGCGCAAATCCGTGTCGAACGGAAACGCCTCCGGCAGCAGCACCTCACCGCAAAAATGCCCGCCGATGATACCCGGCATGGTGCGCATGCGCAACTGGCAGCCGCCAAACCGCAGCCAGCGGGCCGTGGCTATCAGCGCGCCGATTAGAAAGGCCAGGCCCACGGTCGCGAATCCACCCGGGATCAGGACCTGCCAGCGCACCCGATCAAAGTGGAGCATGTGCGGTGCCTTGTAGGCGATGCCCGCAGCCACGCCGCCGAACATCAGCAGCATCACATACATCATCACCATCTTACCAAGCAGGTTTGGACGGCAGATACCATCGCGCCAACGGCGGTGGTTCCAGGGGGATGGTCCGGCAAGATGATGTAGGGGAACAGGGGATTTCATCAGAATCACGGCAAGCCTCGCCGGACTCGAAAATACCCAAGCACCTGATAATACCAAGAAAGAAAAACAGAAACCACGGATTTCACGGGCACGGATTTAGAATGAATTATGAATGATTTGCCAGTCACCTTTAGGATGAGCCGAGGAGTAGATAGATTGTCCCCTTTGAGGCCCTTTGAGGCCCTTTGAGGCCCTTTGCGACTCTGCGGTAATTCTTCAAGTTACACGGGAGGATAAGCAGCCCCTTGATTGGACAAGGAACCCAACCCCAACGGAAAAATTGGCTTTGCGGCAGGCGGGTTGCGCGGCAAACTCGGGCCATGACATTACCGATGCCGCTGAGGCGACCCGCGCATGCTCCGTTGCGCAAGCACTGGGCGTTGGACGCCGAGATGGTATTTCTCAACCACGGCTCGTTCGGTGCCTGCCCCAAGCCAATATTAGTGCTCCAAAATTCCTTGCGCCAGCAAATGGAAGCCTCTCCCGTCCAATTCCTCTGGCGCCATCTCGAAACCCACCTGCAACCCGTGCGTACCGCCCTCGCCACCTTTATCGGGGCCAAGCCGCGCGACGTCGTGCTCGTCACCAACGCCACCTGCGCCGTCAATGCGGTGGTGCGTTCGTGGCACCTGCGCCGCGGCGATGCGATTCTAACAACCAACCTTGACTACAACGCCTGCCGCAATGTCCTAACGGAATGCGCGCGGCGGGCTGGGGCCAAGGTGGTCGTCGCACAAATCCCCTTCCCGCTTGGCAAGCCCGACGACGCGGTGGAGGCTATCCTGCGAGCGGTCACGCCGCGCACCAAATATGCGATGATCGACCATGTGACCAGCGCCAGCGCGCTGGTCCTACCGATCGCCCGGATTGTGCGCGAACTCGCCGCCCTCGGCATTGAGACTCTCGTTGATGGTGCCCATGCGCCGGGCATGCTGCCGCTCAACCTCACTTCCATGCGGCCTGCTTGGTATTGCGGCAATCTCCACAAATGGGTATGCGCGCCTAAAGGAAGCGCCTTTCTCTGGGCCCGCGAAGATGGTCAGGAAAACCTCCAACCCGCCGTCATCAGTCACGGCAATAACTCCCCTCGCACCGGATTTTCCTCGTTCCAAGATCGCTTCGACTGGGCCGGCACTTTCGATCCTAGCGCCTGGTTGTGCGTCGCCGAATCAATCAATTGGTTAGGTAATCTGCTGCCCGGCGGCTGGCCTGCCCTGCGCCGCCACAACCACGCCCTCACCTGTCAGGCCCGCCAACTCCTTTGCGCTGCGCTCGCGGTGGAGCCACCTTGCCCCGCTGGCATGCTCGGTAGCATGGCCACTATCCCGTTGCCGGAGCATTTTCAAGACCCGCACGTAAGCGGCACCACGGCCCAGGAACAAGCCCGTCTGTACAACGGCTTCCGGATCGAGCTGCCGTTTATGACTATCGGCGGGCGGCGGTATTTCCGCATTTCGGCCCATCTGCATAACCATTTGGCGGAATACGCCTTTCTAGCCGATGCCATCAAATCACTAGCGAGGTTGCGCCTCAGAACAAGACCCAAGACTTGAAGACACAAGAGAGGAAACCTTGACCTAACGACAATAACATTAGCTTATCAAGCGCCAGAAGCCGGCGGGCGGGTATGGCCCCTGGAGTCACTCGGGCTAAGGAGCCACCCCATTCTTATGGAGGTAGCGGACGTTCACTCCACATGAGGTTCCCAGCCATTGGCGGCGCAGAGGTTCTGATAGGTTTGCGGCGACATCACAGCAAACGCCCAACGACCCGGCACCAGCGCCTCGCCATCGCCAATGGCGAGGTTGTGGCGCCATTTACCATCGAAGGCCAAGCCCTGGCTCGCCACGCTGGAACCGGCGATAAGACGCGACCACGGCATGTTGGAGATGACCGCCACGGCGCTCGCGCTGAGTCCGCATTTACCGTTGAGTTCGAATGCAATGTCGGCGTTGAGGAACCGATGCTGAGCGGGAGGGGGCATGGTCATTTCAGGGGCGTGGCGGGCGTTGGACTCGAGCGTAAACTGCGGCTTGTTCTTATCGTCACGCATCACCATCACCCGGCAATTGCCGCTGCCAGAACCGGTGGTGACGGTGCCCCCCCAAGTGCCCAGGGTGGTGGCACTGACGCTCAGGTCGAGGAGAAAGGTACCACGGGTGGCCCAACTGGCGAAGAAGCGTGGGGGATTGATTTCAAGGGCCGCTTCCAACATCCATGGGTTGGTCAGGCTACCATCAGCGGCAGGGACGTTAATGCGGGTGATAGAGCTAGAATCGCCGACGCCGTCGAAGGGATCTTGCAAGCACACCAATAGCCACTCTGGAGGCGGAGGCACCATGGAGCCTGGCGTGGAGGTGTCTTGCGCAAAGGTTTGCTTGATTGCCGGGGATAGTTTCGCACTCATTCAATGGTGATATAACAAGAGTCGGCGGCGCGGTCGAGAAATAATGATGCACCCGAGCCAATGAGCAGCGCAAGAATATCTGCCGCAGTGATTATTGCGAGTGTCCCAAGTGACTCGGGAAAATATCCCCGGCGCTCAGTTTGGTGCCGGGTCGGCGGAAGGCGGCAGCGTCGCCCGCTTGGGTGAGGCGAGGTCGGCGGGCTGGAGGTCGAGCAGGGCAATGGCTTGGAACCATCGTGTGAGGTCCTTGGTCTTGTCGTCGAAGTTATTGGAACCGAAGGAGAATTTAGCGCCCATGCTCTTAGCGAGAGTGAGGAAAGCGGGTTTGGGGAAATCCGAGCCGGCCTGTACTTCGAGGGCGACGCCCTTGGCGACAGCCTTGGAGATAATCTGGCGCATGCGGGCTTCGGTCCAGAGTTGGTCATAGAGGTGGGCGATGCAGGGCGGCAAATACGTCGGGTTGGCCAGGATCGAGATCGGCTCGTCGAGGATGCGCAGGTTGTGCGCCAGATACTCCAACATCCACGCCTCGGGGTCCGCGATGGTCACATCCGGCAGCCACAACCGGCGCGGCTTACCCTCGGCGGTCAGCCCGAGGATCATGGTGTCGGCCAGCACGTAATCGAGACGCTTAAACTGAGCCGGATCAATTTGTTTGAACCAATCGCGGTCGTTAACCTGGATACCGACGGGCAGGCGCTGGCCGTTGGGCTGGGGCTGGGAATGGACGTCGATAAAGGCCTTGAGCTTGGCGTTATCGCACAGCGGCCACTCGCGGCCAAAGTTCTCCAGCACGGCACTTTTTATGCCGCTGCCCTCTTGGCGCAAAACCGCTTTTTCGAGGGTCATGCCGCCGCGGATATGGATGTGGTAATCGGTGAGCGTGAGGCGCTTGACGCTGGCCTTGGCAAGGTCTTGTTTGAAAACGTCGGTTTGCGGATAGAGAAACGCCTGGTCCTCCGCGTGTAACAGGGAGACGGACAAGCAGGCAAGGACGAGGGGTAGGGAGCGCATGGAAATATGGGGGGCTGGACGGAAAAATCGTGTCTGACAAAAAAAAACCGCGCGGCGGGCTGCGCCGCGCAACATGACGGTGCGAGCCTCAACCGCCAAGCCGACCAATGCAACGCAAATCAAGTCCGCAGCCCATCGATCGGAAATCTGATTCTTTGCGCTTGGTTGAAACACCCATGCATGTGCCGCATAATCGGATGCCGCATAATCGGATGCCGCATAAACGCGGTTGACAAATCGCAGCTACAGGGTATTTCCACCTTCGTGAAGCCTGTAGTTTTACCATGCCTGCTCTAACACCCATAGCCAGATGAAGCGTATTCCCCGGCGGCTACCCTCCGCGCCGACGCTTTTGCTGCTGGTGATGGGCATTTTCATTGTCGGCTCGGGCCTGACTTGGTGGGCGCTGCGGCAGGCCGACCGCGAAATGCGGGAGAACTTGCTGCGCCAAACCCAGTTACTGGCACAGGCGGTGAATGTTGAACGCCTCCAACAGATTACCGGCACGCCGGCTGACTTGCAAAATCCCGAGTATCTACGGCTCAAAGCGCAACTCGCTGCCGCCCGTGCGTCCATCCCCGAATGCCACTTTATCTACCTCATGGGCCGCATCCCCGCCAGCGGTGCACAGGTGCCCGGCCCCGCCCTCCCCGGAGGCACGATTTATTTTTTCGCGGACGCTGGCACCGAGAACGAGGCCCAACCTGGAAAAATCTACGGGGAGGCGAGCGTGGAGCTAAAAAGCGCGTTCAATACCGCCAGAGCCTTCGTCGAAGGTCCTCTTCCCGATGAGTGGGGCGTGTGGATTTCGGGCCTGGTTCCGCTTGTCAACCCGCAATCCAAGTCCGTCATCGCGATGCTGGGCATGGACTTCGACGCCCAGGACTGGAATGGGTTGCTGGCCCGCGCCGCACTGCCACCGGCGCTTTTCACTCTGGCGCTGGAGGCGCTGGTGCTGCTTGGATGGGCGCTATTGGCACGGTGTGAGCGCGGCAGCGGGCCTGCGTCGCGTTGCCTGCGCCACCTCGAGCCGGCGCTGGTGTTTTGCGCCGGGCTGCTTGTCACGCTCTTCGCCACTTGGATGGTCCGCCAACGTGAGGGGCGAGGACGGGAGTTGGCGTTTGGGCAATTGGCCGCCAGTCGCACCGAAGAGATTGCGAGCGCGTTGGAAGTGGTCAGCCATTCCGAACTGGAAAGCCTGGCAAGTTTTTACCAACACTCTCAAAAGATCACCCGTGGCGAGTTCCAATCCTTCACCTCCCATTTGGCGAAAAATCCCAATATCCAAGCTTGGGAGTGGGTCCCGGCCGTGCTCGAGGCTCAACGGGCGGACTTCACCGCGCATGCCGACGCGGTGGGCTTGAAGGATTTTTCCATCTGGCAAAAAGACGCACAAGGTCAACGGGAGCCGGCCAGCGGTCGGGAAATTTACTATCCGGTATTGCATGCGAGCCCGGGAGTCGGCAATGAGCCCGTACTCGGATTTGATCTAGGGTCCGACCCGCTGCGCCGCGCGGCACTGGAGGAAGCGGCACGCAGCGGTCTGGTTACCGGGAGTGACCCAGTCACGCTGGTGCAGGAAACCGATAATCAGAAGGCGCTACTGATCTTGCGGCCGGTCTTTTCCGATGAGTCGGCAGGGCACGTGTTGCGCGGCTTTGCCCTAGCAGCGCTGCGCTGTGGGACGCTGCTCCAAAACGCCAGCACGGACACATCCGTACTGCTAGGTATCTCGCTAATGCATCCCAACGCCGCAGCGGAACCGCTCACCCCACCTTGGAATGGCACCAAGCCCCCAAGCTCCCGGCTTTGCACGACACGCCCTGTTATGGCCTTTGGCAAAACCTTTGCAGTGACCGCTACCGCCGGACCTGAATTCCTCGCCTTATACCCGTCATCCGCCTGGCTTACCACCTCAACCGGCCTGTTGCTCAGTATCGCCGCCGCTCTGCTCATCAGTGTGCTCCATCGTCGTCGCGAAAAACTCGAGTACTTGGTGAGAATGCGCAGCTCCGAATTGCTGGAAAGCAGTTCCCGCCTACAGATCATTACTGACTCCGCCAATGACGCCATCGTCATGATGGAAGATCATGGCTATATCTCATTTTGGAATCCTGCCGCCGAACGCATGTTCGGCTACACCCGCGCCGAGGCCATCGGCCAAAGCCTCCACGAGTTGATTGTGCCGGAGCGCCATCGTGAGGCCCACAATGCCGCCTTGCCCGTATTTCAGCAAACGGGACAAGGCGCGGCAATCGGCAAGACCGTCGATCTGGAAGCCGTCCACAAAGATGGCCGGGAAATGCCCGTCCAACTCTCCCTCTCCGCCATCCACAGCAACCACGCATGGCACGCCGTGGGGATCGTGCGCGATACCACCGAACGCAAACAAGCAGAGGAAGCGTTGCTCCTGGCCACGGCCCGCGCCACCGAGTTGGCTGAGCAAGCCGAGTTGGCCAGCCAAGCCAAGAGCGAGTTCCTGGCCCACATGAGCCATGAAATCCGCACCCCCATGAACGGGGTCATCGGGATGACCGATCAATTGTTAGATTCCACGCTCGACGCCGAGCAACGTCATTGCGCCGAGGTCATTCGCGACAGCGGCGAGAACTTGCTCAACCTCATCAACAGCATCTTGGACCTTTCCAAGATAGAAGCCGGCAAACTCAACTTGGAAATCCTGGACTTCAACCTCGCGGCCTTGCTCGACGACCTCTCCAACATGTTGGCTCCGCAGGCCCGACGCAAGGGGCTTAATTTTCTCAGCGCCATTGCCCCGGACGTACCGAACGACCTCTGCGGTGATCCGGGCCGCCTGCGCCAGGTGCTCATTAACTTGGTCGGCAACGCCGTGAAGTTTACTCAGCAAGGCGAAGTGGCGGTACAGGCGAGCTTGGCGGCAAACACCGACGAGGCCATCGTGCTGCGTTTCGTGGTGAGTGACACTGGCATCGGCATCCCGGCCGATAAACAGAATCTGCTCTTCAGTGAATTCAGCCAGATGGACGTTTCCACGACCCGTCTTTACGGTGGCACCGGCCTCGGCTTGGCCATCTCCAAGCAATTGGTCCAACTCATGGGCGGCGAAATTGGTGTCACTAGCAATATCGGCCAGGGATCGACGTTCTGGTTCACCGTCCGCCTCACCCAACCTGCCCCCGCCACCCAAAGCCCGCTACCTCCCCCACCCACGTCGCCCCTCCCTGCTAGCAGCAACCGGCCACATTGGCATGGCCTGCGCATCTTGCTGGCCGAGGACAACCTCATCAATCAAAAAGTGGCCGTGGGATTTTTGAGGAAAATGGGTCTGCAAGTGGACGTGGCGAACAATGGTGCGGACGCCTTAACGTCCCTTTCTAACATTGCCTATCATCTGGTGCTGATGGATATGCAAATGCCCGTGATGGACGGACTGGAAGCCACCCGCTTACTCCGCACCTCGCCGTCCACCATCCTCAACCAGCAGATCCCGGTCATCGCCATGACTGCCAACGCCATGCAAAACGCCCGACAATTATGCCTGGACGCCGGCATGAACGATTACATCGCCAAGCCGGTGACCCAATTGACGTTGGGCCGCGCACTTGAGCAATGGTTGCCTCAGCTAGCAAGCACTGTCCTTGATGGCCCTGAAGATGGCTAGCACGTTCTCGATGGGCGAGTTGCCCTGGATATTGTGCACCGCGTTGAACACGAAGCCGCCGTCCTGGTTGAAGGTGTCGATGCGGGAGCGTACTTCGCGATATACCGCATCGGGTGTTTCATAGATCGTGTGCTGAGTATTGACCCCGCCACCCCAAAACGTGATGTCCCGACCGAAATTTTCCTTAAGAGCAACGGCGTCCATGCCGGCGGCGGAGCACTGGACCGGATTGAGGATATCAAAGCCGGCTGCGATGAATTCCGGAATTAATGGGGCAACCGCGCCACACGAATGAATGAATGTTTTCCAATTCGACTTACGGTGGATGAGGTCGTTGAGTTGTTTGTGATAGGGAGCGAACAAATCGCGGTAAGATGGCACCGAAATGAACAGGCTGTTCTGGGTGCCGAAGTCGGTGCCGGTGGTCACCACCGCTTGTACCCGATCGCCGAACATGTCGATGAGGGTTTGGAGATTTTTCAGCGCATAGTCGCATTG
Organism: Verrucomicrobiota bacterium; assembly: GCA_037133195.1. Taxonomy (GTDB): domain Bacteria; phylum Verrucomicrobiota; class Verrucomicrobiia; order Verrucomicrobiales; family Akkermansiaceae; genus Luteolibacter. The sequence continues at coordinate 9,107 of JBAXOP010000129.1, forward strand.
TTTCTCGAAGATCGCATGGACATAATCCGGGCGGGCGGCGGTGGTCATGTACCATTCGCCAATGTCGCGAATGCCTTTGGGATACTTGAGAAACGGCGCTGGCACTAACGCAATATCGCCAAACGCCGTGCCCGGCGCTAACAATACAACACCCATTTCGCCGGCGTTTTTATCCAACCACTCGACCTGGCGCTGGTAATGGGCGATGTCATCCGCAGTGAGCAAGCCGAATTCTTCGAGGTTGTCTTCCGGGTTGAGATGGTCGTCGTCGATCGGCTCCTGGCGGATGAGGGTATCGAAAAAATATGCGTCTTTGGGCATGTGTGCCGAGGGAGGGGCGGTGAGGTCGCCTTGGGGATACATGAGCCAGCCGCCATCCTCGGCGGGCGTGACGTTGAAGTCTCCCGGCACCAAGCACGGCGTGCCGTCAAACAATGAGAACGGCTTCCAACCGCTCGCCTCGTAGCCGAAGATATTTTTGCGCGGCCACACGCCCACAATATCCACCGCCAGCGCGGCTTGCAGTTCGGCGTCCACTTCCGCCAGCATCTGATAGGGTTCGTGTACGCGGGCTGGCGAGGCCGCCGGCCCGACGAGTCGCTGCTTGAGTTGGTGCACGATGGAAGTGTGGATGCCGGAGATCCAAGTGCCGCCGAAGTCCACGCAGACCCGGTCGGGTTGGCGGTGATTCAAGGTGGTGACAAAACGTTCGCGGGAGGTCATCGGGGTCATCGGGATTATTGCTAGTTTGTGTACATGGTTTGTGAGCAGATCACCATCAGATAGGCCAGAGTTTGTTGCGTGCGGCGCAAGTTAGGCCTGCGCCTATCGCACTCAACAAGCGCGTCGACAAGGCATGAGCATCACGAGGTTAGGGAGGCATGTCAAGGGGTTTGGGTACGGAAATGCCACATGGTGCGGGCATGTTGCCCACGTCACCATCAAGCGCCCGCAGCAGAGCCGAGCACCTCCAACAGACGGGTCACTGGCAGGCCCATCACATTATCGAAATTGCCGCGGATTTGCGCTACAATCCGATCGCCGTGGACTTGGATGCCGTATGCGCCGGCCTTATCGAGCGGATCGACCAATTGGAAATAGTCATTGATGGCAGCCTCATCGAGTGTCCGGAAGACCACCTCGGAGAGTTCATGGAATGTGTGAACGGCCCCGCCTGGCCAAATCACGCAGACACCGGTGCACACGGTGTGGGAGCGCCCCGATAAACGCCGCAACATCGACCGCGCCTCATCCAAATCGGCTGGCTTGCCCAGCGCATCGGCATCGATGAACACCAGGGTGTCCGCACCAATGACCGTGGCGTGCGGGTGACTGAGAGCTACCGCAGCAGCCTTGAGCTTGGCATTGCCCTCGCACAAGCGATCCGGCGGCAACGCCGGATCGTGGATTTCCTCGGCGGGCGACACCACCACTTCAAATAGCAGCCCGGCTTGCTCCAGCAAGTCGCGGCGGCGGGGGGATCCAGATGCAAGCACAAGCGGCATACCGGCAAACTGTCGCGCAGCACGGCCGCTGGCAAGCCGGAAGCATCGCTTTCACGCGCTGGCCTGGGGGATGACTCTCCGAATCGCCATGGACCGTTACGGAGCGCTGGCTTCAGCCGGCGCGTCTGGCCTGCTGAAGCCAGCGTTCCATTGCCCAGTCGAAGTTGATTTCAGAAGGATGAACGGCCAATGAGAAATGCCGTGTTCTCACCATTGGCACGCCGGCTCACGCCAGCCCTCCATGAAGAGGCGCTCCATCTGCGGAAGAGCTTGGATCCAGGGCTGGCGCTGGGGCGGCAGGCACCCACTCGCCCCGCAGCAGGATTTCCGCAATAGGCTCGAGGCCGGGAAACTCGGCGTGGATATCGCGCATTTCCTGTTGGCACAGGTCGGCGAGCTGGCGGCGTAGTTTGTTGGGGCCAATGACGGTGAGTGTCACCTGGCGGTCTTGCGGGACACTGCGAATGAGGACCCGTGCCCCCTTGCGGGCCAGGATGACCCCGCCACGCCACCATTGCTTGCGATCTCTAACTTCTTCGACAAACTCATAGCGGCGCACGCAGAAACGCGCCACCAGTTGATCCGGCAGTGACGGATAGGTATAGCGCAAGTGGCTGGCGGCGGCATCGCCACAGGCATCGATGCCTGTGGGCGGGGCGGCTGGCAAGGCCGGGGGCACCAACCAGACGGTACCGGTGGAGGTTTGGGCGGGAAAGGCGAGGGCCAGGCGTTGGAGGAAAAGCATCAGATAGTTGCGGGCAGCCGCGGCGGGTTCCGCCTGTAGAACCATATCGACGTCGCTCTGGCGGAGAACACCGGCGAGTTTATCAGCGCGGTGCAGCAAGGCATAGAGATATTTGGTGAGCCAATGAGGTTGGAGCAATTGGGCGTCGTGCTGGCGGGCATCATTGTGCTCGTTGAGGGCGGCTCCCAGATGATGGAGAATTTCGGCGAGGTAATCTTGCTGACCCTCGTCCTTGACGCCGTGTTGGACGCATACCGCGCGGTACTCGGCGTAGGTGAGATGCGGTGGCTGGCTGGCGCTTGCGGCGAGTGCCTGACGCACGGCATCCCATTCCTCGGGGAATGGCTCGCTCACCCAGGGCATGCGTTCCAATTCACGGAGCAGCGCGGATTTTAGCGAGGCGACCCCCTTTTTCGCCTTACAATCCATTTCGACGAAGCCGCGGATGAATGGGAACCGCTCCCGTAACAGGCCGCGATCCACCTCGGGCCGGCAACCGGGCACATTCCATTGGTTCAATGCGACGATCACCGGTGGTGCTTGCCCCCGCTCGTCGCAGGCGGACGCCTGGATGAGATTGAGCCAGTAGGACGCCTCCTCGTTTTCGCGGTGCTCGCGGCCGCTGAGCACCAACACATATAAATTGCGCGGACTGAAAAACACCGGGTGCAACAAGTGGCTCACCGGCTGGCCAGAACAATCCCACACATGGGCAGTGACCGCTTGGGCCACGCTCCCATCCATCGTCCAATCGCACAGAGCGATACCCGTGGTGCTCTCCTCACGCTCCCGCAACGGCAAATCCCGCAATGCCTGCACAATGCTTGTCTTGCCCACGCCACAACCACCCACCAACAACAGCTTCACCTCGTTCAAGGGCCGGGTCCGGCCAGCTTGCCTCGCCAAATAAAAATCCAATATCCCCTTGGGGGCGGCCACCCGCGGCGTTGGATCCTGGCGCGGATCCGGCCCGATTACCGAGGGCGAGAGCTGGAGGCCGGCATTATCGTGCAAAAACAATTTTTCCAACATTTCCAGGTTAGCCAGCTGTTCTGGCAGGGCAGACAAGCGGTTGGACATAAGCCGCAGCACGGTGAGCCGCGCAAGAAGACCAAGCTCGGGTGGCAAGCTGTTCAAGTGGTTGTTATCGAGATTCAACTCGGTTAAATTCACCAGTTGGCCAAGCTCCGGGGGCAGGGAGCCGAGATTATTATTAGATAAATCAAGCACCGTAAGCTTCGCGAGCTGGCCGAGAGCGGGCGGCAGGGAGTCGAGATGATTGCTAGAAATATAGAGGCGGGTCAGGCTGGCGAGCTGGCCGAGTTCGGGTGGGAGGGCCCTGAGTTTGTTGCCAGCGAGGTAAAGGCGGGTCAGACTGGTGAGTTGGCCGAGTTCGGGTGGCAGGGAGCCGAGGCGGTTATTGGAGAGATCGAGGCGGGTCAGGTTAGCGAGGCGGCCGAGTTCGGGCGGCAAGGCGGTGAGCGGGTTATCGGAAACATCCAGGCGGGTCAGCTTGGCGAGTAGGCCGAGTTCTGGCGGCAGGGTGAGAAGCGGGTTATTGGCGAGGTACAGCAGGGTCAGGCTGGTGAGCTGGCCGAGGGCGGGGGGCAGGGCGCTGATTTGGTTATTAGATATATCCAAGCGGCTGAGGCACTCGAGTTGGCAGAGGTCAGGGGGGAGGCTGCTGAGGTGGTTATGGGCGAGGTTCAGCTCGGTGAGCTTGGCGAGTTGGCCAATCTTTGGCGGCACGCACGACAGACCCAAACGGCTCAAGTCTAGCACCGTGGCACGGCGGCGCTGGCACTCGGCTATGCGCTTGAGGGCCTCATCGTGGGCCTTGTGCTCCGCGGCGGTCATGTCAGAGTCAGGCATGGGCGGGAGGATGACCCAACCGCAGCGATTTGCAAGGGTCACTCGACTCAGTGTGCGTTTTGCCGAGCCGGGCGCACCCCGAGCATGATCGGCAAAGGCCGCTGGCTGCCGCCACTGGGCCGGTTGATGGTGACGGATTTGCCGGCGGCATTGCGGGCAATAAGCAGGCTGCTGCCGCCGCCGTCGAGGTTGATCGCTTCGGAGCAACCATGTTTCCGCATCAGCTCCGCTCCTTCCGCCAGGGTTATGCCAAGGCTATAGCCCGGCTGCCGCCCATCCACCACCACCAACAGCAACCAATGACCCGTGGCATCAAATCCTAACATCGAACGCGGATGCAGCGGGGCCGCCGACAACCCCGAAAAAATGCTAGCTCTGGCGGCTGTGCCGGGGGGCTGGGGCGGCGAGTCGGCGACGGCAAGAATGCGGC
>JBAXOP010000130.1:0-13534 GCA_037133195.1 Verrucomicrobiota bacterium
CGCCTGTGTACACGGCCTCATTCGGGGCATCGGGCAATCCGGTTTCGGGAACGAGCAGGAACTTTACCACACCGAAGAGTTATAGTCTAACTGCTCAGGATCTATCCACCAAAGTTTATACCGTCACGGTCATAGTTTTGCCAAATCCGGCTAAAGACATGCTGAGCTTCGGTAGTAATGTGGCCGGGAGCAGCGCACTCATCACCAATACGAGTTCCACGGTCGGAACCATTCTCTGGAAAGTGCCCAATGGCACCGTAGTGACGAACTTGGCTCCCACCTACACCGTTTCGCCCCAAGCGACGGGTAGTCCGGCTTCCGGCACCAACCGGGATTTCAGCACGCCGCAGACCTACACGATCACCGCCCAGGATCTCACCACCAAAGTCTATACCGTGACGCTCACATGGTCGGTCAACCTAGCTGCCGCCACCGGGGGCTTCCTTGCAAACACGGTGGCCGGCGGTGATTCCAGTTTGGCTAATGCCTCCTGGCCAAACGGTAACTCGTATTCATCGACGTCCGGCAACCCATGGCACGATATCACGGATGGCACCACGAGTACCAAATGGATCCAGGTGGGCACCGGTGGTTGGGGCGGTACCTATGATGGGAAGGGTGGTTTCTTTTTCACGTTGCCAACAGCAGCAGCGATTCAGGGCATCCAGTTTTTCACTGAAGATTCAGCTCCCAGCCGCAGCCCCCTGACGATGACGCTCGAGGGATCCATCGCCACGGGATCCGCGCTGATGTTAGGATCGAGTTGGACGCAGGTATATTCGGGCGACGCCGGACTTTCAAACACGCCAAATAATTCTCCGGGTGTGAGGGTGAATTTCACCAATAACACGTCATACACCAGCTATCGCGTGCTTTTCCCAACAATGGTGGACGCTAACATCAATAGCGTTCAAATCGCGGATATCGCCGCGTTTGCCACGGTGGTTAGCGCCCTGCCAGGGGTGCCAACCGGACTCACCGCCACGCCCGCGGCATCCGGTGCCGTTGCTTTGACCTGGAATGCTCCGGTCGGCGCAACGGGCTACAAGGTTTCTATCAAAAACACCGCCACTAATGCGGAGCAAATCGTCACCACCACGGCATCTCCTTACACTGCCACCGGCTTGACCAATGGCATATCCTATCAATTCAAAGTGTTGGGAACTAACAGTCTTGGCAATGGGCCGTATTCCACCGTGGCCAGCGCCACTCCTGTCACGCCGCCCTCCACCACGACTCTCGCGTCGTCGCTGGGCGCGGCAGGTACGTATGGCACTGCGGTGACCTTTACCGCGACGGTGGCAGTGACCGGCGGACCAGCGACCGGCACGGTGACGTTCCGTGACGGAGCCACGCTGTTAGGAACTGGGATGTTGAGTTCGGGACAGGCGACCTTCACATCCAGCGTGCTGGCGGTGGGTGCCTATTCGATCACCGCCAGTTACCCGGGCGATTCCTCGTTTGGTGCCAGCAGCGCCACTGCGCTCAGTTACACGGTCAATAGGAAGCCGCTGACTATCACCGGCGTGATAGCTAGCAACAAGGTCTATGATGGCAATACCGCCGCCGTTCTAACGGGAGGTACACTGTCCACCGGCGTGGTCGGCGGTGAAACCGTGACCGTGACCGCTGGCACTGGCAGCTTCGCCAGTGCCAACGCTGGCACATGGGCAGTGACGGCCAGCGGTTATGCGCTCGGCGCTGCCAACGCAGGAAACTATGTGTTGTCTGCCCAACCCGTGTTGCCTAACGCCACGATCACCGCGCGGCCGGTTATCCTGGCGGGCATGCGGGCTTATGACGGGATAGCTACGGCTCCCGCAGGTGTATTGTCGGTAACGAACAATATCGACGGTGCCGGCCTTGGCTTGACCGGTAGTGCCACTCTAACTGGCAAGGACGTCGGGGCGCAACCTATACTTTTCGGTTACACGACTCCGGTGCGGGTGAGGAGTGCGACGGGCAACACAGGAGCCAATGCCGCGAGCACGATTTCGGTGAACATGGGAACTGCGCCAGCGAACGGCAACACCATGGTCGCAGTGATTTCGACGCGCGGTACCAGCTCCAGCAGGGTGTCGGCTGTCACCCAGACCGGTGCCACATGGTCACGTGCGACGCAAACCCTAGGTACGGCGGGGACAACAACCGAAATTTGGATCGCACCCAATGTTTCCGGTGCTTCGGCGAGCGTGTCTATCACCCAAGCCAGCCTGCGCTCGGCGGCTGTGGTCATGGAATACAGTGGCATTCTCACCGCAAGTCCGCTGGACCAAACGGCCAATACCACCGGCAGCAGCACCGCGCCGGTCACCGGCACCACAGCTACTACGACTCTGGCTAACGAATTGTGGGTCGGCGGCATCGGCTTCATCAGCAGCACACCCACGCTAGGCACTATCCAAAATACCTTTACCTCTATCACCAGTTCCCAGTCCACTAGTACTGCGGCCAACAACGCAAAGGTATATGCCATCGAGAGAATGGTCACGGCTACCGGTGCGGCCTCGTCCGGCGGCACGCTCAGTCCCTCGGCTCAGTGGTCCGGCGCTATGATCACCCTCAAGGCAGCTCCCGTATCTCCGCTCGTGCTAACAGGATTGGCGGCTGGCAATTACACTCTTACCGGCGCCACCGGCACGGTGACCGTCACACCAAAGGGACTCACGCTCGCCGGCACGACGGCGGTTACCACCAAACCCTATGACGGCTTGACAGCCGCCTCTCTAACAGGCGGCGCGCTGCAACTCGCGGAAACGGCAGGGAGCGGCACCACGTTTGACGGCAAGCCATACACCGGCGATGCCGTGGGCCTGACCCTGAGCGGTACCTTCACCACCAAGGACGCTGGCACCGGCAAGCCGGTAACCTCAACCTCGACACTGACCGGATTGCAGGCTAGCAACTACACGCTTACCCAGCCGGCCGGGTTGAGCGGCACTATCACGCCAGCCTCTCTAACCATCACGGCGGACAACCAGAGTAAGGCGTATGGCCAGACTTTGACCTTCGGCAGCGGCAGCCAGCAGTTTGCCAGCAACGGCCTGCAGAATGGGGATACTATCGCGTCGGTGACGCTGGCCTGCACGGGTGGTGGCGCGGCGGCGGCGCCGGCGTCCTATTCGATCACTCCAAGTGCGGCCATCGGCAGTACATTCACGGCGGCCAACTATACCATCAGTTATGTGCCCGGCACGCTCACTGTGACACCGCCACCACTGACCTACGCGACCTGGGCTGCTGATTCTGCTCAGGGCCTCACCGCCGGTGTCAACGACGGCCCCATCGACGACCCGGACCATGACGGGATTTCTAATTTGCTAGAATTTGCCCTCGGCGGCAAACCTATGGTGGGCTCGCAGGCGATTCTGCCCAAGCTCACGAAATCCGCGGGTGGTTGGTTATTTGAATACGAGCGCAGCGAGCTATCAAAATCCACCACCACCCAGGTTGTCGAATATGGCAGTGATCTAGCAGGTTGGATACCGTTGCCGGTGCCAGCCATCAGTGGCGGCAAGGTGGCGATCACTCCCGGCACCACCTCAGATCATGTGAAAGTCACCATTCCGGACCCGGGTGCCCAAGTGTTCGTGCGCCTCAAGGTTAGCCTATAAGATAGGCGAAGTTATCATATACCCAAATCACATAATTCAGCCATCCATGAAACTCACCAGCACCACGCCGCCAATCCGCCGCCTCATCCCGCTCGCAGCTTTGGCATTCAGCTTGGCAGTGTCAGGCACCGCCCCTGCGGTTGACGCATATCTCACAAATACGAGCCAGATCCGCTCTGCATCTAACAATCCAGCCTTCGGCGCCGGTCTCACCCAGAATGCGGCGGCAGTCAATCTGACGTGGTATGCGCCGTTGGACATGGCGTTTGGTGTGGACCGGGAGGGGACCCACGGAAAATTGGCCGGCGGAACGCTCAACGGGATCGGGTTCCACGATATTCTGTTGGGCAATGGTGCCGATACCGCCACGGGGGTGAGCGTCGCCAACGCGCTGGCCGGCGTCACCATGGACTATACGCTCACCGGCGGGATCAACCGGAATTTCCCCGCGGCGACATATACCGGAACGGATGCGGCGGTATTGTATAATATCTCGGCCACCAATGTGTGCCGGGACATCCACTCGGTCGTTACCTTCCATGGTTTAACTCCTAACAATAATGTTTATGTTCAATTGATAGGAGGGAACATGTGGAGTGTCCCGGTTTCGGTGTCGCTGAATGGAGCGACGCCGGTGAACTGGGCCTCGCAGACATCCTGCAAGGATCCCGGAATACCGGGTGTCCAGAACGGAACGAATAACTCGGCCTTGCTAGGTCTCACCAGCACGACGGATGGGACCGGCAGCTTGACCATCGATGTTTACAGCACCGGCGGCAACGGGTTTCATGGACTCGGGGCGATCACGGTGGCCCAACAGCTCGTCGTCATTACCGGTCCTCCGGCGGCACCCGCCGGGTTGGCGGCCACGCCGGTGGGACCCGGCTCGATCCGCTTGACCTGGAATACCACGGTCGGCGCGGCCAGTTACAAAGTATCGATCAAAAACACCAGCACCCTCTCGGAACAGATAGTCACCACAACGACAACACCCTACACTGCCACCGGGCTGATCAATGGCACATCCTATCAATTCATGGTGTTGGGGACTAACAGTTTTGGTGATGGAGCCTACTCCGGAGTGGTCAGTGGGACACCCCAGGCCAGCGCATCCTGTGACATCCTGGCATGTGACTTCGGCACGCTGGGAGCGGCCGCCATTACCGGGACGAACATTCTGATCACGGTGCCGCCGGGCCAATCCCGGGCGAGTCTCGCCCCTAGCATCACGGTTTCAGCGTATGCGACGCTCAGTCCGGTATCGGCAACCGCACGCGACTTCAGCAACTCGGTGACTACTCCGGTGCCATATACCGTCACCGCCCAGAACGGTACCACCAAGACCTATTACGTGACCGTTCAGACCTATGAGAATTGGGCCCACGCCGGGTCCTTGTTTATCCTAACTACCCCGGAGGGCGCGAATATTCCGGCCGGTGCCACGGAAACGAACTTTCCGTTGCTTGTTAGACTTAACTCCGGAAATTTCACCTTCAGTCAGGCGCAGAGCGACGGTCGGGACATTCGCTTCACCACTGCGGCTGGCGCGGCGCTTTCCTATCAGATCGAGGATTGGGATTCGGCCACCGGAAGCGCCAGCATTTGGGTGCTCATTCCCACCATCACCGGTAACGCGCGCCAGGAAATCAGGATGTATTGGGGCATGGACGGGGTGGCTAGCGGATCCAACCCGGCGGCGGTGTTCAATGCGGCCAGCGGCTATGCCTGCGTGATGCACCTGGGTGATGTGCTCAATCCGGTGAAGGATGACGTCGGCAATCTAACTCCCACCAATAGCGGCACCACGACGGTGGCGGGCTTGATCGGGAAGGCGGGCCGATTTTCCGACGGACAGGGGATCAACTGCGGGACACAGACAGCGATTTATCCCAGCGGCGCCAACCCGCATTCATCGAGTTTCTGGTTCAAGACTGATGCGGCGGGCCAGTTGCTGATGTGGTGGGGTGCCGATCAGCCCCAAGGAAAAGTGATGGTGCGCTTTGATGCTCCACCCCATCTCTCCGTGCAAACATGGAGCGACGGCGGGGGAGTGAATGGTTCCAGCACGATTCCCGTTTCCCAATGGACGCACATGGTTCATACCTATCAGAATGGCGTGGCGAAAGTCTATGTGAATGGCGTGCTCGACGGCACCACAACGGGCGGCACCCCGATGAATATTCCCACCACCGCCGGTATGTGGCTCGGCGGCTATCCGTATTTTGGCTATCACTATGTCGGTGATATGGACGAGGTGCGTATCTCCAAAGTCACTCGCTCCGCCAACTGGGTCAAACTGGAGTATCAAAACCAGAATCCGCTACAAACCTTGGTCGGATCCCTCGTGCCTGATGGCAACACCTTTGCCGTCACGCCCACCACGGTGATCATGAACGAGGGTGCCACCACAAGGCTAACAGCGCAGGCCGGCGGTGCACAGAAGGTCTATTGGATCCGCCAACAAGGCGGCGTCGATACTGTGCTCGCCGTGGACCAGTTAACACTTGATTATCCGGCCGGACGGGTGGCGGGCAGTCAGTCGTTTATCATCCGGTTCAAGGCGGTCTATCCGACGGAAACCAAGATCATAGATATTCCCGTCACGGTGGACGAAGCCCAGCCCGACCCGGTGTTCACCCTCACTGCACCAGCTACCTGGGATGGCCGCCAAACTATTACCGTTACGCCTAATATATCTAACCTGGCCGCCTGCCAAGCGGCCGGGTCCGCCACGTTCAATTACACCTGGAGTGCGACCGGAGTAGCCGTACTCAAGCAGATCACGCCCGGCGTGCTGACGCTGACCCGCGCGCAAGGCAGCGGGCCGCTGACGGTGACATTGGTGCTGGACAACGGCGGGGTGCAGGTGACCCAAAGCACAACGATAACGATTCAGGAACCCGCCAGCGACGTTTGGGTGCAACGCACGCCCGGGGCCACAGAGAAACCCGTGACGGGACAGTTTTTCGCCCGAGACGGCACGACGGGGAAGGGGACGATCTATTACAACGGTACCCAAACCGGGGCGACCTCTGTATTTCTGCGAGTCTATAAAACCGAGACAGGGAGCGATGTCCTCTACTCAAGCCAAACGAGTTCCGGTAGCAGTTATGCGTTTACCACGCCCATTGACGCGGGCTTATTCAAATACAAGGTGCAGCTCAGTTCGAGTACCGGTGGAGCAGAAACGCTGCGAGAAACCGTGACCGACTTGGTCTGCGGCGATGCCTATATCATCGACGGCCAATCGAATGCCGTAGCGTATGACTACTATGGCCAAGCCGCCACCTATCCGGATTTAGGGTATTATTCCAGCACCTGGATCCGCACCTATGGCGAGAGCGGTGAGAGTGGCGCGCCCCTCAACGGCGGTTGGGGAGTCGCCAAGCTCACTGTCCAGCCATGTATCGGTGTCTGGGGTATGGCGTTGGCACGCAATCTGATGGAGACCTATGGTATCCCAATCTGTATCCTCAACGGGGCCGTCGGCGGCACCCGCATCGACCAGCACCAGGCCAACCCCGCAGACCATTATGCGGCAGGCAGCCGGTACTCGATCTATGCCAATCTGATCAAGCGGGTGGCCGCGGCCAAACTGACCCATGGGATCCGCGGCGCGCTGTGGCATCAGGGCGAAGCTGATCTGTCGAATTGGGGCGGCCAATTAAACTGGGATTATACATACTATCAGCAATACTTTTTGGATATGTCGGCGGCTTGGAAGCAAGATATGCCCAACCTGAGGAATTATTATCTATTCCAGATTTTTGCCACGGGTTGCGGGGCGAGTGGCACCTACACCAGCGATATGTTGCGTGACGTGCAACGCAAATTGCCCCTTCTCTATTCTGGCAACATGAGTGTCATGCCAACCCTGGCCTTCCCCTCCGGCGCAAGTTGCCATTTCACTATCCCCGACTACGAGAATATGGGCCTTTCGATGGCCCCGCTGGTGGCCCGCGACAATTGCGGACTGGTGCCCACCGCCGCCCTTAACGGCCCGAACGTCCAGCGTGCCTGGTTCACCACTACCGCACACAACGAGATCGCCTTGGAGTTCGACCAAAACATGAAATGGAACGCGTTGTCCACCGTGAATTTCTTTCTGGATCGTGTCGGTGATAAAATCACCTCGGGCAGCGCCAGTGGGAAGATCGTCAAGCTCCAGTTGAATGGTGCCTCAAGCGCTCTAACCATTGGCTATGTGGTGGACCAATTCTGGGACGCCAACCCGGCCAATTTGCTCTATGGAACCAACGGAATTGCCGCGCTCTCGTTCTATGCGCTGAACCTTGCGCTCCCGGCACCCACCGGACTGAGTGCGATCCCTAGCAATGATCAGGTGGCTCTGAATTGGAGCGCGTCCACCGGGGCAACGGGTTACAAGGTGAAGCGAGCGCAGGCTACCGGGGGGCCATACGCGGTGATCGCAACCCCGACAGTAACCACCTACACCGATACCACGGGCACCAATGGCAGCACTTATTTCTATGTGGTATCCGCCACCAGCGGCACAGACGAAAGCGCGGATTCCACCGAGGCCAGCGCAACTATCAACGTCATCGGCACCGGTGTGACCCGCACCACGCTGGGCCGCCATACCGGCACCGGCAGTTCCTCTATCTATGGCGATGCCCTGGGCTTCGATGTCACTGTTAGCGGATCATCCACGCCGACGGGCACGGTGACCCTGAAGGACGGCGGCGTTGCTGGCACTACCATCGGCAGCGCCACGCTTGTTGGTGGCGCGTGTACCATCACCGTCACATCGCTGGCGGCCGGCATCCATGCGAATCTCGTGGCCGTTTATACCGGCGATAGCAACTTCGCATCCAGCACGTCCGGATCCCTGGACACCCAAACCGTTAGCACGAAGACGCTGACGGTGACCGGCACGACAGTATCTCCCAAGATATACGACGGCACCCTCACCGCCACTCTAGCAGGCGCGACTTTGCTCGGCGTGGTTGGCGGCGACTCGGTAATCCTCGGCAATGCCACCAGCGGCACATTCAATACCAAGGACACGGGCACCGGCAAAACAGTGACCTCCGCGATGACGACTTCCGGCGCGTCTGCGGCTAACTACACGTTGATACAACCGGCGCTAACGGGTGATATCACGGCCAAGGTGCTGACTATCTCCGGCGTGACGGCTAACACTAAAGCTTATGACGGCAGCAACGTCGCCGTTCTAACGTCAGGCACACTGTCCGGCGGAGTGGTCAGCGGAGAAATCGTGGCCGTGACCGCAGGCACCGGCAATTTTGCAAGCGCCAATGCGGGCACCTGGGCGGTGACGGCCAGCGGCTACATGCTCGGTGGAGCCAACGCAGGAAATTATGTATTGTCCGCCCAACCTGTGCTGCCTAACGCCACTATCACCGCTCGGTCACTCCAATTGACTGGCACGCGGATTTACGATGGGACCACAGCAGCGGTGGCTGGAGTTCTCGCTGTGTCTAACAAAATAAGTGGTGACGATCTCGGTCTAGCTGGAAGTGTCACGCTGGCCGCCAAGAATGTCGGGTCTCAGGGGTTCGCGTCAATCGCGGCACCGGTCATCGTGCAAAATAAATCCGGCACGCTCACTGGTGGCGGGACGGCGACCTCATTCAATGTTACCGCCTTGACAACCGCGCCGACGGCCGGTAACACGCTCATCGCTGTGATTGCGACGTGTAACACCAGCCAGAACCCGGTTGCTAGCATCGGAGCCACCTCCGGCACCACGCTCAATTGGCAGCGCGCGACGCAAAGCACCGTGGTTCCTAACGGGACGACCACCGAAGTCTGGTATGCACCGGTTCTCGCAGGTGCGGGATCGACCGTGACGATCAACCTGGGCGGCACCGGATATGCCGCAGCAGCGGTGGTGGCGGAATATCGCGGCGTCTTGACGACTAGTCCGGTGGACCAGGTAGCCGGTGCCAGCGGCACTAGCAGCACCAATCCGGCGAGCACCGGCACCACCCCGGCTACGATGCAGGCCAATGACCTGGCGATAGGCGGCTTTGGTCTCGTCTATAACAGCAACGGCACGTTCTCGGTGATTGGGGGTGGTTCCCAGATCAGCGCCAACGTGGCAAGCGCCACCGCCACCTCGCAGGTTAGACTTTATGCGCTCGCAACCACGGTTGCCACGCCCGCCACCGCGGCTTTCACCGGTACCATGAACACGGCCCAGAATTGGTCGGGTGCCATCGCCACTTTCAAAGCTCCCTCTATCAGCGGACTGTCCCTGACCGGCGCGGCCGCCGGAAATTATACATTGGCCGCTGCCACCGGCGCGGTGATAGTCACACCAAAAAACCTAACGGTGAGTGGTCTCACGGCAAGCGGTCGGGCGTATGACGGCACCATCAATGCCACCCTAACAGGCACGGCGGCATTGGCCGCAACCGAGGCGGCGGGTACCGGCACGACCGCCGACGGCAAACCCTACACGGGCGACACCCTCACATTAGGTGGCACGGCAGCAGGTGTGTTTGCGGACAAACATGTAGGAACCCTTAAACTCGTGACGGTGTCCGGCAAAACCCTCACTGGAGCGCAGGCGGGCAATTACTCACTCACCCAGCCGGCTGGTCTAACAGCAAGTGTTGCGCCACGGCCAATCTCGGTGACGGCGGTGATGGCGAGCAAGATATACGACGGCACCACCAGTGCGATGGGCACGCCTACGCTCACTCCGTCGCTGGCCTCCGGTGACTCTGCGAGCGTTCTCGCGCAGGCGTTCCAGAACCCGAACGCTGGCACCGCCAACAAGGGGATTGTTCCTAATATCACGATCAGCGATGGCAACGGCGGCGCCAACTATGCTGTCACTCTAGCAAACTATAACAGCGGCACGATTTTTCCAGCCCCGGTCACGATCATGCTTGGCGGCCTCACACAAATAGCTGACGGCGCGCCAAAATCCGCGACAGCCACCACGGACCCACCGGGCAAGCCGGTAGGAATCAGCTACAATGGTACGGCCACAGCGCCTAGCAATGCGGGCACTTATGCCGTGGTGGCCACTATTACGGACGCCAATTACACGGGCACGGCCAGCGGCACTTTAGTGATAAGTGCTGCGGCGACGATAGACGCATGGCGCAGCAATCATTTCACTGCCGCGCAAATCACCGCCGGGCTGGCCGCAGATATTGCCGACCCCGATGGCGATGGCCTCACTAATCTATCGGAATACGCCCTGGGCACCGATCCGAAAGGTTTCACCCCGCAACTGCTGGCCCTCACCCCCGGCGCCAGCAACCAATTCACCCTGACCTTCACCGCCCGCAGCGCGGTCGGTACCGGCTACACGGGCCTGACGCGCAAATACGACCTGCAACAAAGCAGCCATCTAGCCGATCCCAACTCATGGCAGCCCGTGGCCGGGCAAGCCAGTATAGTCGGCGCGGATCAGACCGTTACCGTCACCTTGCCCCTCGATGTTTCCAACAAGTTCTATCGCCTCAACGTCCGCATTGAATAGCCGCGCTTTTTTTCTTTCGTTCAATGTTCCATGTGTTTTTTCTTATCTCTAACCCTAACCAACACCCATGCTCACCACCTTTGGTTTTCTCACTCGTTTCGCCTCGTTCGTGGCCGCCGCCACCGTACTGCAACCGTTGCCCGTGATGGCGACGCCGCCTGTGGCCGACGCTCCATTCGCCGGATTGGGCCAAGGCCTCGGGGCGTTGCCACTCCTGACCAATGCCCGCACCCGCTCGGTGTGCGCCGAAAACCCGACCGGCGCCAAGGGCAAGGGCGGCATGGCCATTCCGAATCCCGCCGATCCCTCACCACCGGCGGCGGCTCGCATGGCCGACGACTTGGGCCAGGGCTGGAAGGTCCGCCCGTTCCTGCGGGTCAACAAGGGGCAAACCGTCACCCTGATGGATGTTGATGGCCCGGGCATCATCCAACACATTTGGATGGTCGAGGGCTTGAGCCGGGCGCATGTCCTGCGCTTCTACTGGGACGGCGAGGAAACGCCGTCGATCGAAGTGCCGGCGCCGGATTTCTTCGCGGTCGGCCACGGCAAATTCGCCCCGGTCAACTCGTTGGCGGTGGTGGTCAACACGCTGAACGCCTTGAATTGTTATTGGCCGATGCCCTTCCGCAAGCACGTGCGGGTCACCTTCACCAACGAGTCGCCCGAAAACGACCTCGGTCTGCTGGCCTATCAGATTGACTACGCCGAGACCGAGGTTCCCGCCAATGCCGGGTATTTTCATGCCCAATTCCGCCGCGAGCGCACCGACGTGAAAAACCCCTACGTGATCCTCGACGGGGTCAGGGGCCACGGCCGTTACGTCGGGACCTTCCTCGCCTGGACCCAATTGTCGAAAGCTTGGTTTGGCGAGGGAGAGATCAAGTTCTTCCTCGACGGCGACAAGGAGTTTCCGACGATTTGCGGCACGGGCACCGAGGATTACTTTTGCGGCAGCTTCGGATTCCCGTTGCCCTACAGCGGCCCTTACACCGGCACCACGCTGCCGGCCCAGGAAAACGCCAACCCGCCCAGCTTCTGGAGTCTTTATCGCTGGCACATCATGGACCCGGTTTGTTTTGACAAGGACGTGAAGGTCACCATCCAGGCCTTGGGGTGGGGAGAGAAATACCGCAAGCTCTCGGATGACATTGCGTCGGTCGCCTATTGGTACCAAGATTTGCCGCACGCACCCTTCCCACCCCTGCCACAGTTGAAAGACCGCATGATCCCCGTCTTGCCGCCGCCGACCGCTCCCAAGTGAGACCGGTTTCCTAACCTTCGAGAGCGCGTACGTGCAAGCTGCCACCTGTGTCCCCTCCCGCGCCAAGTTGCTGTCCGGCCGCAGCTTGTTTCGGGTGAACGAACACTCGATGCGCGTGCCGTTGATCATTGCCGGTCCCACCCGGCATCCCATCAGGCAAACGCACGTCCGCTATGTGCTATCTTTTCGCCAAATAAATGTATGACATTTTGACAGCCACCCAAGGCATCGTGCTTTTGATCACGATTCTCGGGTGTATTCCATACGGGATCTGGATCATCTATTCTTTGATCAAGAAGAGGTGGAGGCGCGCTGTCATTCAGGTTGCTATTCCGGTTGCTTTCTATGCGTTTCTCGCAGGCATTTCAGCCCTTTGCAACTCAAGAATACATGCAGAATACCTGACTGGACTCTACGACGCAGAAATAAAGCTTGGCCCGGCTATCTTCGAATACGACTCGGAGAGGGCGTTTAATGGAGACGGCTATTCCTTTTCAGTATATGAGTTGCCCGCTACGATTCGGAAGCGTTTTGAGTCAGCGGATGATAGACTTCTGACAGAGTATCCCAAGCACCCCAGCTACCGGAACCATTGGAAATTCGAGCACTGGCGTGAAGCGCCGTTTGATGACAAATTCAAGGAGCATTTGGATTTCGCACTGAGTAGCTACGATTCCGGCAGGGTATCAGGACTTTCTCCACACTTTGAATCGATTCGCAGAGCATTGGCTCGGAAAGGCACATACTACGCATTCTTCTACAACAACCCGGGAGAAAACATTGGCGACATTGACCTCTTCATTGTTGATCTCATCGAAGGCCGTCTCTACTCAATCAATCACAACACATGACAACAAGTCGAACAATGAAGGTGGTGGCAACGCTATTGAGCCATCCTCTCATCTAGCAACAGCGGGTCTTCGGGGACAATGTGCCGCTCAAGGCTGCGGCCGCGCAACCCGCCGCCTGAACGCCGCCGACGAAGCAAAGCGGGAACAGGGAGCCAACCCATCTGTCACTTCTACCAATCCAGCTCAAGCCAGCGCTCCATTTCGCGGCTCTCTTCCCATTCAAAATCCAAAATTTTAAAAATTCAAAATCTCTCATCCCCCCTGCCTCCCGACTACCCATGTTTATGGGTATTGCCGATTATACGAAATGCCCCCATTCTCA
>JBAXOP010000131.1:0-13323 GCA_037133195.1 Verrucomicrobiota bacterium
GGGGGCCTGGGCCGCGTCGGCGTGAGTGGCGGTGGCCTTGGCCGGGGTGGCTTGGGCCGCGGTGGGCTGGGTGGTGGTGGGCTTGGCGGGGGTGGGTTGGGCCGCAGTGGGCTGGGCCGTGCTGGGCTTGGCGGGGGTGGCTTGGGCCGCGCTGGCCAGGCCCGGGATGTAGGTGGCCTTGGCGGTGATGCGGTAGTCACCCAGGGGCACATTTTGCCATGCAAACGAATACGGCGTGGTGGTATTGGATCCGATGAGGGTTTCGCCGTTATAGAAGGACACCTTGGTCACCTTGCCGGGCACGTCCGAGATGTCGGTCGTGAGCGTCACGGTGGTCGGTTGACCGGCGCGCAGACCGAAGCGCGCGCCATCCAGCGGGGACGTGAGGCTCACCGAAGACACGGGAAACAACAACTCCTGGGGGATGATCAGTGCGTTTTGGCGGGACGGAATATACCCATAGAGCTGCACCGTGGCCGGATTGGCATTGTTATAGTATTCCATCTTCAGGTTGTATTTCTGGCCGGCGGTCAGGGTGATGGCCGCGCTGTCGTTCCACAGATTTTCCGCCTGGTCTTTCCAATCATTGATGAGCAGCAGGCCGTTGATCCACAAGCGCACTCCGTCGCTCGAGCGGGTGGAAAACCGATAGGTCCCGGTCTCGGGTGCCAGCACTTGTCCGGTCCAGCGCACGCTGAAGGTGCCTGCGCTGAGCGTTTCAGGAGGCGAGGTGACCCAGTCAAAGTTCACGCACGCATCGATGCGTCTCGTCTTGGGCGCCGTGAAATCCAGGTTGTCATAATAACTCCCGGTCAAGCCGGTGCCGCTGGCACCCACGACGATATGCACCGTGGCCGGCTTGGAATTCGTTAGACTATCGGCGACCGTGAAGGTGAAGCTGTCCATGCCCTGATAGCCGGTGGCGGGGGTATAGGTCAGATTGGGCGGCGATCCTGTTAGGGTGCCATGCGCCGGTTGGGTCGCGACAGCACAGGTCACCGGGGTGGTGCGGCATGAGTAGCCGGACAGGACCATGGCTTTGGCCGTGTTAACCGGAGTGGCCAGGATTCTCGGGGTGGCCACCGGCAGGGCATAGACGGGTGCCGGGCGGGTCGTGGCGGATTCCAGCGCGGCCGCGGTTTTTACGAGTTCGTCGTAGATCTTGCCGGAAGGTTCCCAATTTGCGAGGTCGGCACGCAGATCCGGGAGCGTCCAGCGGGCCGCCTCGCCAAATTTCGGCAATTCGGTTAGGGCGTAGTTCTTATAAAAAGCCACGTTGTCGTTGATCACCTGGATGCCGTCCTGCACCTTGGTCCTCGACATCGCCCTCATGGCGGCAATGGGCGGATAGCCGCCCATGAACGTGTCCATCGATGTTTGGACTTTGGCGCATTCGACCAATTCCGGGAACAAGGCCTGTACGTCGGCTTGGGTCAACAAGTTCTCCACGAAGTTGTTGAGTTGGCCGCGGCAATTGCCCGTCGGCTGTTTGAGTCCGACGCGCACCACCGGATAGAGCAGGTTCTTGTCGGCTTTGAGCATGGTATGCGCACACTTGCCGAACAGCGTCCCTGCCAGAAAGCCGTTGGCCATTTGCAGGAAATCGTTCTCATTGAAGCCCGGATCCCAGGGTAGGGGAGCTGTCACATTGGAGAGGAACGCATCGGCCATACCGGGCACGGACGGTGCGAGCGCTGCCTCGTCCATTTGCCCGAGCGCGAGGGCGGCTCTGGCGCGCACCCACATGTCGGGGTCCTTGAGGCGGCGGGTCAGGACGGGAATGGCGCTGGCGGCTTTCAGGTAACCGAGGGCCGTGCAGGCCCCATTGCGCTGATAGATATTGTCTGGCTTTTCCGCCATGGCGATGAGTGAGTTCACCTCGGCTGGGGAAACCGAGCGGGTGCCCAGTTCAGTGGCGGCATTCAACCTGACGATCGGATCATAATCACCCAGGGCGGTGATGATTTGCTCCTTGGTATAGCCGCCGCAAACCGAGGCGAATTCTCCGGCCCAGAGGGCGCTTTTCACGGTCTCGGGGCTCAAGGCTTTGGCCGGGTCCAATCCTTTGCCCGTGATATAGAGTTTTTTCAAGGGCATGGCGGCATGCAGGAGATAATAGGCGGTCGGACAGCCCCAATATCCATACGTATTATCCCAGTAGGCGTTGATGGTCTTACCATTGACCGTGCGCTCCTGGCCTTGCCCGGCCCCCCACTGCTCGCCACCTTCATACACAAACGAGCCGTCACAGCGGCGCTTCATGTCCCGGTCCCAGCGCTTTCTTTTTGCGAATTCCGCGCCTGCGAGCTGGCCGCCCATGTTGGCACCCAGCTGGGTCCAGAGGTAGGCAAACCCCTGCCCCGTATGCCCGTAGGCCTCGGCACGGGTTCCTGCCACGCACATCCGCGCGAAATACTCCGCCTGCGCCGGCTTGTCGTCCATGCAACTGAACAAGACCGCACACATCCCGTCCTTGCCATTGCTGCGGTGATCAAAATACTGCCGTCCCTGGCCCTCGATTTGGTGCTCACCCCAAAATGGTTGGTGTTCGCCGTAGGGAATGGACCCACCATTGACATAATAACCGAAGAAACCAGAGGTTCGCTTGATGGCCGGATCAATCTCCGGATCCACCACGCCCGCCTTTTTGCCCAGCACAATGGTAAGTTGAACGGCCAATCCGGCCGAGTTGATCGCTCCATAGGGAGCGATCGAACCATGGCGCCCGTTGCCCCAACCGCCGGGCGGCGGGAGCGTCGCCAACCCGTGGCCGGCCGTGCCGCACAGATCCGAGTTTTTAGCCGCGCATTTGACATACTCGCTGAGCCCGTGAAACACTTGCTCGTCTTTGGTGATCATATAGTATTCGGCCAGAAAGATGCCGTTGTAGAAATGCCAGGCGTTCCCACCTGCGACATAATTGGCGGGCGCCAGTTTCCGGGCATACTCCTGCAGCATCGGCATGTATGCGGGATCGCCGGTGGCCATCAGGGCGAGCGCGCTGATGGCATCACTGCCATCACAATCCTCGCGCCACCCTTTGTCCTTCATCCTTTGTGCGAGACTCTTGGCCGCGGCAGCCATGATCTTGGCGGACTTGGGACAATTGTAGGGCGCGGTGTCCGAGTAGGCGCCCATGACCGGCAGGGTGATGGTGACATCGGTGACGGCCCCCGCACGCCAGCGCTTGACTCTGAGGACGCCTTTAGCGGCCTCGGCCTCGCCAATTGCCCAGCCCAGGGTCTTGCGCGCATCCTTGGTGAAAAGCGGCACGGCACCCGCGCCCGTGCTCACTCCCAGAATCACGTCGTCGACGGCCATCACTCCGGCGGCCGGCGTGCCGTCGGCCACGGCAGTCACTAAAATCTGATAGGGAGCAAACGCCGTGACATCATCATGATTCATGGTTGCCGGCCAGGCGTGATAAATCCATCCGCGCATCCCGGTGGCTCCCAGGTTCCAGGTCCAGGCGCGGTCCACCTTGGCGATCTCACCCGGGGCGGTGAGGTCCGGCGCGGTGGCGGCGGCCCGCAGCGGGGATGCCAGGACGAGCAGGAAGATCAGTGGGATCGAGGTGAACAGGGGGCGCAGCAACCGCGTGGCGTTTGTTAGATTCATGAGTGGTGAAGAAGAGTTGATTCCGCAGGCGCGAAATGCGCGTATCGTAGCCGCTCGGCGGCGAACCACCAAGCACAAGAACGGGTGACAAACGGGTGACAAACGCGACTGCAAACCGCTTCACAACTTGATTCATGTTCATCCTTTTGTAACAAAAAAAAGGCCGGGAGTCGGACTCCCGGCCTTTCGGTTGATTTGTCAAGGAACGCGGGCGGTCTGGACCTAGCCAGATCCGGCGCGGCAGGCACGCCCGCAGTCAGGGCATCACTCGGCGGTGACTCGCAGGAACAGCTTCGGCTCGGCCAGCAGACTGTCGTCGAGCGTCACGGGAACCGATTCAACGCCGCCACCCAGAGAAGTGGCGGTGTCTTGGGTCGCAAGGTCCGAGTACCAATCCTGCAGGTTAACGGAGTGCCACACCTTGTAGTTGAGTCCGGTGTCGGAAGTCCGGGTATAACTGAAGTTCTTGCCCACCAAGGGACTGACCGGGTTGAGCGACGCACCCGTGGTGGGATTGAGACCGAACGCGTATTCCGCGAAGTTGGTCATGCCGTCGCCGTCCGGGTCGCCCCCGGGAGTCTTGTCGGAGAGGCCCGGATAGTTGGTGTCGAGCCACGCTGTGAACGGGTCCGGCGACGTCCAATACTTGGTCGTGGTTGCCGGATCGGCAAACGGAGCTGCGTTAGATCCCTTCACCAAGCTTGAGCCCAAGGTGAGTGTGAGGGCCTGGTTGGCCTTGTTAACCGTCAGCGTCTGTTCCACGGGGGGGGCCGCATTGAATGCGGTGTCGCCCGGATAATTTCCATTACCCAGTTTCCCCGTTCCGACCGTGTTATTACCACTCTGTGCGACCCTAACGCCACCGACCACCAGGACGCCACTCGCAGTGCCATTGATTTGCGCCAGGGTGATTGGCCCGGTGAAGGTATTGACACCACCGAGGCTGACTCAATTCGGAGAACCCTGCGTGTTGAAAGTAACGTTCAGAGAGGTTGGGCTGCTGTCGGAGGAATCGGCGATTGCTCCGGTGAAAATATTGGCCTCACGATCACCATTTCCATTGATACCTGTGAATAATGCGAGCGTCTTCGCACCCGTCCCCGTCGCGGTCACGGCACCGAACGTCAGGCCGGCATCGTTGTCATTGTATTTTATCGTTACCGTTGCCGGACTTGGTGAGCCCCCCCGATCCGGTGATAGCTCCGCCGTTAAAGGTATAGGTGCCGCTGGCGGCACTCACGGTCGTGGTGCTCGGCTGCATGCTAGCCGAAATGGTGATCGAGCCGCCCGCCGTGTTGTTGAAGATCACATCCTGGGACCCATTAGAAATGAAGGTCGTGGCACCCCCGGTCCAGTTATCGGTGGTGGTGTCCCAATTGCCGCCGCCTCCCAGGTTCCAAGTGAGTGTGGCCGCCTGCGCGGATACCGCCAGCAATGAAGCGCCCAGCGCCAGGGCAAGGGTGAAGCCTTGGAGGACGCTTCTTGTTGGACTGCTTAGAAATCGCTATTGGGTTGATGGCCGTGGAAAGCGTCGGTGACCGGAGAGTGGGGAAAAGAGGGTTTTCCTCCAATATTTCATGATGTTCAGGATATTCATGATGTTCAGACTATTGGATGTTTGATAGGGTTTTATTGGCTGCTTTTCAATTTGATTCTATCGCTATTCGCGCAATCACATCGAACACTAACAATTGCTAGACTGCCCGAAGCCGCGCGGCTCAGTCAGGTGTCACGGCGAGCCGGACGAAGGTCTTGCCCATGCCGGGTGGAAGGGTATAGGAAACCGAGCCGACGGTGTTGCTGAGCTTTGGATCGGTGACGGAGACACTCGTCCAAGTCACCAGATCCGACGAGGTTTGCACGACGAACTTGGTGCCGTAGGCGGAACTAGGGATATTACCGCCATTGGTCCACTTCACCGTGCTGCCGACGACACCCGGCAGGGTTGCGCGACCGGTTGCGTTCATGAAGTAGGCGATGCCGTTTGGCACGCCGTCCTGATTCGAATCGACGTTGACCGCGCCGGTCACGCTGTTCGTGGTGGCCCAGCTGGCGTAGCTTCCAGACCCGGCTCCGGCCTGGAGGGTGACGTTGCTAATGTTGTCGAGCCATGGTCTGCCGCTCACATTGCTGAATTTAATGCTGAGATTGCCAGCATTGGTGATGAGGGTCGTAAAGGTGTAGCTCTGCCAGGTGTTCAGAGCCTGCAAGGTCGTATCAATGACGGGGCTGGTGTATTCGGTTGTGCCGACCTTGAATGTGGCTGTGAATTTCCCGCCGCCAGTCGATTTATCCCTCCCACCGGAGAATGTCATCGAAAGGGTGTCTCCTGCTTGGACGGTGGTGCTCAGGTTTTGAGTGACCGAGACGAGGAACGACTCCAAGTTTGCGGCGTAAAGGCCATCCGCAGCGGCGGTAAATGTGTTGAACTGGTTCACCTGTAGCTCTTCATACGGCCCAGGAGTGGTGCCACCTACCCATGGGCTGCCCAGAGACCACCAATAAGTCGCAGAATTAAGAGTGCCATGCGTCTCGAAGCTCCTGTTCGCCACGGGGATGGTTGAGGCCGGGGTCATCACGGTCAAGATTCCGTTGGCCGCCGTGAAACTATAGTTGGCCGCCGTCAGGGAACCCACAGTGGCGGTGATGGCGTACGATCCCACGGCGGAGCTCGGGTTTGCAAGACAGGACAACACCGCTGCCCCGCTGACGCCCGCCGAGCTGGCATTTTCACCATTTTTGTAGCCGGAGATCTGGAAGGTGAAGGTCGGGTTGGCATACCCCAGATCGCGAACCTTGTTGTCTGCGGTCGCCGTCAATACCGCCTGGTTCACCGTTTGCATCGAGGAGCCGATGCTTGCAACGTAAACGTCGGCACCACTGTAGTTTGCCGTGATCGCATGCGTAGCTACAGTGAGAAGAGTCGTACTGGTGCTTGCCGCGCCGCTGCTGGTATTGACCTCTACCGGGCTGCCAAGCGCATTGCCATCGGCATAAAACTGCACCGTGCCGCCCGGAGGCACCGGTGAAACTGTCGCGGTGAACATTGCCGTCTGGCCATACGTGGTGCTGCCGGACGTGGCGAGCGCGGTGGTGGTTGCAATGGGTGGGGCCACCGAGGAGGACGTCGTAAAACTCATCGGTTCGGCCGCCCACACCGTATGCGTCGCATTACTGGCGCGAAAGGTGTAATAGTAGGTTGTGCCGAGGACCAGATTCGTCAACGTACGGTTTATATTGATCGACGCCACATTAGACCAGGAGCCGACGGCGGCCGAGTTGGCCCAATTGGCTGGGTTCATGCCGCCGTTGACGGGACCCCAGTAAGCGACCACGTCGTAGTTGTTGCCGTTACACTTCAGCGTGGCGTTGAGGGCCGCCGAGGTGGGCGTGATGGCGGTGGCGGCCTTGTTGGCTAGACTGCCGGTGGCTGGATAGGCCGTGGTCAGCCCGTATTTAGCTGTTAAATAGCCGCCGACCAATGCCTCGTCACTGGCCGAGAGCGCTGTGGTATAGCCGATGATCTCGGCGATGTCACATCTGAGTATGTTTCCATCCGCGTTGGCGATCCGGTAGGCTGTATCGCTCGTATTTCCGTCGTTCACCTTGATTTTGAGAATCATGAAGTTGTCAATGGGGGCGATGTTGTAGCAATAATTGCCATTTAAGGGCGAGGCGCTACGCGTAATTGCCGTTCCATTCTTGGTCACCGCATCTGGTGCTTGGTCATTCCAGAACGTGGGGGCGTCCTGAGCCATCATGACATTGGAGCCCCGGCCCGAAGCACGGCCAAAGAACGCGCCGTAAGTGTGCCAACTATCTGAATACGGCGAACGGACCACGACGTATTGTTCTTTGGCGAAGAGCGTTCCGGCACAGTTGAGATAGTCGCCCCGGAACTGCACCGCCGGCAGCGACATGATTTGATTCGTGGCAAGGGTTGGCGCACCACTGCCCAGCGACGCGTGATGCGCATTGCCGGACCGGTCCTGCCAGCCCTGAACCACCCCACTGGCATCAATGGTGATGCCGACAGCCGCATCAAAGTGGCAGGCGAGGCCCGCCGTGACAGGAACCGTGTAGCCGTCCACCGTCATCGTCGCAACGCCCGATGTGGTGACCTGACCCGTGCTGTCCGTGGCCTTGGCTGTAATGCGGTACTCGCCCGCCGCCACGTTCTGCCAGACGAAAGCATACGGCGCGGAACTAGCCGATCCAATCAACGCGTCGCCGTTGTAGAAGGACACGTTAGTCACCGTCGCAGCCAAGTCCGAGGTGTCGGCCTTGAGCGTCACTGCGGGCGGCAGGCCGGCACGCAGTCCGAAGCGAGCGCCGTCCACCGGCGACGTCAGGGTCACGCCCGCCAGCGGAAATAACACATCCTGCGGGATGATCATGGCGGTTTGGGATGACCGGGATGGCATATACCAATACAAGCGTGCGGTGGCGGGATTGGTGTTATTAAAATATTCCAGCTTCAGGTTATACTTCTGGCCGGCGCTCAGGGTGATGGCCGCGCTGTCGTTCCAGAGGTTGGCCGCCTGGTTATTCCAGTCACTGATCACCTGCACGCCGTTGACCCACAAGCGGACTCCGTCGCTGGTGCGGGTGGAAAACCGGTAGGTCCCGGTCTCGGGCGCCAGCACCTGTCCGGTCCAGCGCACGCTGTAGGTGCCCGCGCTCAACCCGTTAGGAGGCGAGGAGCCCCAATCAAAGTTCACCGCTGCATCGACCCGTGACGCCAGGAACGCGGTGAAATCCAGGTTGTTGTAATATTTACCAGTCAAACCGCTGCCACCCATGCCCACCGCCAGTTGAACCTTCGCCGGTGACGATGTTGTTAGAGAATCAGTCACCGTAAAAGTGAAGCTATCCATGCCCTGATAACCGCTGGCGGGAGTATAGGTGAGGTTGGGCGGAGTTCCAGTTAGAGCACCATGTGCCGGCGGGATCGCGACGGCATAGACCACGGGGTTGGTCCGGCAGGACGAACCGGTCAGGACTATACCTTTGGCCGTGTTGACCGGAGTAGCAAGGATTTGGGGGGTAGCGACCGGCAGGGCATAGACCAGCACCGGCGAGGTGGTGGCGGCTTCCAATGAGGTCACAGTGCTGAGCAGCGCATCGTAGTTGTTGTCATGTACCCAACTCGAGAGGTCGGTTTGCAAATCTGACAGCGTCCAGCGGGCCGCCTCGCCATAAACCGCCAAGTCCTTAATCGCCTCATCCCCCTTCACCCCGCCCCAATACGCCACATTGTCGAAGCACGCTTGAATACCTTCCGCAATGCGATACTTTGTTAGGACCTTCATGGCTGCGGCGGGCGGTGTAACGGTGAACATCCGGTCAGCCGGCCCCTCAGTTTTGGCATCTTCGATCAACTCCTGGATCAACACCTCCACATCGGGCAGGGTCAACCTGTCCTGCACAAACCCATCAAGCATGCCCCGCCACATGCCGGCCGGCTGTTTGATCCCGGCTTTCACCGCTGGATAGAGCAAGTTTTTGTTGGCATTGATGGTGATATTTCCAAGCTTGTTAAACAGCGTCTCTGACAGATAGCCGTTGGCAATCTGCAAGGGATCGTTCCAATCAAAGCCCGCCTCGAACGGATAGGTGGGCTTCACATTGGCAACAAACGCATCGAGCATGTCCGGCACGGATGCAGCCACCGACGACGCGCCGATCTGACCAAGTGCCTTGGCGGCCTTGGCGCGTACCCAGATGTTAGAGTCTTTGAGGCGGCGGGTCAGGGCAGGCACGGCGCTGGTGCTTTTCAGGCAGCCCAGGGCCGTGCAAGCGCCTTCGCGCTGATTGGCATCGGCGGGATTTTCCGCCATGGTGATGAGCGAGTTCACCTCGGTGGTGGTTAGCGAGCGCGTGCCGAGTTCGGTGGCGGCATTGTATCTAACAATCGGGTCCCATTCGCCCAGGGCGGCGATGAGTTGCGCCTTGGTATAGCCGGCGCATAGCGAGGTAAAGTCCGAAGCCCAGATGGCGTTGCTCACCGTCTGGGCGCTGAGCGCGTTCGCCGGATTCAACCCTTTGCCTGTGATATAGAGTTTTTTCAGGGGCATGGCGGCGTGCAGGAGATAATAGGCGGTCGGATAGTTCCAGTAGGTATAACTATCATCCCAGTAGCTGGAGGCCTGGCCGGGAGCCCACTGCTCGCCACCCTCATACACAAACGAGCCGTCACTGCGGCGTTTCATATCCCGGTCCCAGCGCAGTTTTTTCTCATATTCAGCGGCAGCGGTCGGGCCGCCCATATTGGCACCCAGGGCGGTCCACAGGTAGCTGAACCCCTGGCCGGTATGCCCGTATTGCTCGCCACTGAAGCCTGCCACGGACATCCGCGCGAAATACTCCGCCGCCACCGGCTTATCACCCATGCATGCAAACATGACGGCAGCCAGAGCGTCCTTGCCATTGCTGCAGTGATCATAATATATCCGACTCTGACCCTGCAGAGCGTGTTCGCCGTAATACGGCTGGTGTTCACCGTAGGGAATGGATCCACGGTTGACATAGTAGCTGAAAAAATTGGAGGCCCGCGCAATGGCCGGATCGATCTCCGGACTCACCACGCCCGCCTTTTTTCCCAGCACAATAGCGAGTTGGGCGACCAGTCCGGCCTGATTGACCGGCCCATACCAACCCATCGAGCCATGGGTGCCCCCGGCCACCCAACCGCCGGGCGGCGGCACATTGGAAAACCCGTGGCCGGCGGTGCCGAACATGCTCGAGTGGGTGGCGGCGTAGATGACATACTCGCTCAACCCGTGAAACACCTGGGCGTCGCCCGTCAGCAGGTAATATTCTGCTAGAAAAATGGCGTTGTAACAATCCCATGCCGAACTCCCTCCTACATAATCCGGGGGTGCCAGCTGCCTGGCATAAGCCTGCACCATCGGCAGGTAAGCGGAATCACCTGTTGCCAGCAAGGCCAGCGCACTGATGGCGCCACTCCCGCCGTCACCCCCCCACCCATTCGCGTCAATTTTTCGTTTGAGACTGCTGGCGGCGTTGGCCATGACCAACGCGGACTTGGGGCAATTGTAGGGGGCGGTGTCCGAGTAAGCGCCCATGACGGGCAGCGTGATCGACACATCGGTGGTGACCCCGGCACGCCAGCGTTTGAATTTCAGGATGCCGTTGCCGGCCTCGGCGTCGCCGATCGCCCAGCCCAGGCTCTTGCGGGCATCGCTGGTGAAGA
Source organism: Verrucomicrobiota bacterium (assembly GCA_037133195.1). GTDB lineage: Bacteria > Verrucomicrobiota > Verrucomicrobiia > Verrucomicrobiales > Akkermansiaceae > Luteolibacter. The sequence continues at coordinate 10,835 of JBAXOP010000131.1, forward strand.
GCGGCACGGCACCCGTGCCCGCACTCGCTCCCAGAATCACGTCATCGACGGCCAGCACCCCGGCGGCCGGAGTGCCGGTGGCCACGGTGGTCACCAAGATCTGATAGGGGGCAAACGCCGTGTAGCCGTCCTGCGCCGGGGTCTCGGGCCAACCGTTGTCAATCCACCCGCGCATCCCGGTGGGCCCCAGGTTGTAGGTCCAGGTGCGGTCAACCGTGGAAAGATTGTTGCCCGCAGTGAGATCGATCTTCAGCGCATTGACCGCATTGACCTCGGTGGGCATCGCGACCAACAGGGCCAGTACGGTCGCGGCGAACAAGGGGCGGAGTGGGAGTGGAGTGGCGCATGGATTCATTGGGTTGCGGTGGTGATTTGGTTCTTTGTTCTGGGAAAGCGCTTTTGGCAGGTGGTTCTGAAACAGCCGTCGGGATGTGGCCACCGCTGATTGAATCCATTTTTGAAAATCTAGCAGGATATTTGGTCTCATCCGCCTGGAATCCTGAAAGAGCGAACCTGCTGCCGTTAGGTCAAGGTTTCTATCTGGTCTCTGGTTTCTGGTCTCTGGGGTCTGAGGCCTCGCTACAAATTCTCCGGGCGGTTTTCACACCACCCGGAGTCATGGATGCTGGAATCCGGGTGGTTCAGTTAGGAGTTACCACCAGCCGGACGAAGGTCATGCCCGCGCCGGGTGCCAGGGTGTAGGAAACCGAGCCTGCGGTGTTGCTGAGCTTCGAATCGGTGCCGGCCACCGGCGTCCAAGTCACGAGATCCGGCGAGGTTTGCACGACGAACTGGGTGCCGTAGGCGCTACTCGGGATATTGCCGCCATTGGGCCAGGTCACCTTCCTTCCCGCGTCCAAAGCCGGGTTGGTTGCGGGGCCGGTCACGCCCATGAAATAGGCGATGCCGTTTTGCACCCCGCCATTGCCGGAACTGCCGCTCACGCCGCCGGTTACGCCGTTGGCGGCGGCCCAGCTGGCGTAGGTTGTTCCAGACCCTGCCGTGATGACGAAGTTACCCGCAGAGAGCCCGGTGAGCGCGTTGTAGTTGGCCGCGTCGGTCGGCATGAAGTCGGCGCTCACCGCGTAGGTGCCTGCGGCGGTCTGGGTGGCCGTGCCGCCTGTTAGAACATTCTGCACCGCGCCCGGCACCGAGCTGGTCGTGATACTGACAGTGGCCGTCTTGGCCGTGCTGTCGTAGGTCACGGGCGAGTTGCTCACTGCCAGCGTGGCGGTGGGAGTCGCCTTGTTGATCGTATTGGTGAGGGTCGTGCTGGCGATGTTGTTGTAGTTGGCGGTGCCCGTGAGGCTCCAGGAATCGGTGGCATACGTCCCGGCGATCGTGTGCGTCGTGTTCAACGTGACTGTGCCGACCGTCGCCCCCGTCTGGCCGCTCACGCCGGTGATGGACGTCACCGTCGCGGTGTGCGGGTTGCCGTCATAGCTCACCGTGTAGGGTGCCACCACCACGGTCGGGGTGGCCTTGTTGATGCTGAAGGCCGTGGCCGTGGACGAGGCGGTGTTGAAGTTGCTGTCAGCCGCTACCGTCGCGGTGACCGTGTAGTTGCCGGCGTTCGTCGGTTTGGTGGCACTGGCCGAGTAGATCGTGCCGCCGGTGCCCACATAGCTGTAGGTCACGGCACCTGTGGAACCCGTCACACTGGCTGTGGATGGGCCTTGGGCCGATCCGCTGTAGGTGAAGCTCAAGGTGCCGGTGACCGTCACGCTCGAAGCAGCCTTGTTGATCGTATTGGTGAGGGTCGTGCTGCCGATGTTGTTGTAGTTGGCGGTGCCAGTGAAGCTCCAGGAATCGGTGGCATACGTCCCGGCGATCGTGTGCGTCGTGGTTAAGGTGACCGATCCGACCGTCGCCGCCGTCTCGCCGTTCACACCGGTAATGGACGTCACCGTCGCGGTGTGCGGGTTGCCGTCATACGTCACCGTGTAGGGCGTCACAACCACCACCGGAGTCACCTTGGCGACGGTGCTGGAGGCCGTGGCAATGGTTTGGGAGCTGGCACCGCCACCAGAAACCGTGATATTGCCCGCATAGGGCGAACTGGCCACACCCGCAGTGGCCGCCAACCGCGCATACACCTGGGTGCTGGCCAGCGTGCCGCTGGCAGTGATGGTCAGGCTGGTGGTGTAGCCCGTGCCGCTGCTGAGGGACACTTCATAACCGGCTGGCGGTGTAACCGTCAAATTGCCAGTGAGCGCGCTGCCGGCCACATGGAAGCTCGTCGGCGTGGCCGAGGCTGTGCCATAGGTGGTGTTCACCGCGCCCAACGTATCCGCCAGGGTGATGACCGGCGACGGAGCACTCACACTGTTGCCGCTGGCGGCGGTGGTCACATTCACCGCAGTGGCACCAGTGCTGGAAAGCACGATGTTCTGGGAATTGTAGCTGCCGACCGGGGCGGTGGCGGCGAGACGCACATAGACCGTGGTGGAGGCAATCGTGCCGGCGGCACCCACGGTGATGGCGGTGCC
>JBAXOP010000132.1:0-13316 GCA_037133195.1 Verrucomicrobiota bacterium
CCGGGCAGGATGCCCGGGCCACGTGGTGCGGGCATCCTGCCCGCCGCCTCTTCTTTATTCCTGCCATTGCATGAACAAACCTGACAGTATTGGGCGGGACGCCGGCGCTCCCCACCGTGCGGGCGATCCCATGGCCTTCTGCTCACTTCGTCACCCCGTTCTGCTTGTATCTTCTGCAATGCAATGCTCATTCTTTTAATCCAAAATCCAGAATCCAAAATTCAAAATTTTCTCATTTCTGGCTCACGACGAGGCGGGCGAAGATCATGCCTTGGCTGGCAGGCACATGGATGATCGCGTCCGTCCCGGAAATCGTGGCGTTGCCCACGGCCCCGAAACTGCAGCTGAGCATGGTCTTGGCCGAGCTGTTAGAAAAGACCACCGTGGCCGTCGGCGTGAGCAACAGGTTGCTATCTTCTTCGCGCAGCGGCAAACCTTCAAGTGACTCACAGTGCCACACCCGCCGCACGCGGGTTCTGGTGCTAATAAGCCGCAAAAAAAGTGGAGCCACCGTTGCGCACCGGCGACTCCTTGGATCCCAGAGAAAACCCCTTAACTCCGGAAAGGGATAAGAGGTGATATTGAGTATTTGCACTCACGAACCGGGAAGCGGGCCGTGTTTTTCTCGATACTGTTTGGGGGTGATACCGGTCAGGCGTTTGAATAGGGGGAACATGTTGGCGGTGGTGCCAAAGCCGACCCGGGCGCTGATTTCCTTGACCGATTTATCGGATTCCACCAGCAGGCGTTGGAGATTGGCGACACGCAAGCGGATCAATTCCTCGTTGATCGAGTGGCCGAGGTGCACTTGGAACGCGCGTTCCAGGGTTTGGCGGCCGACGCCCACGAAGCGAGCGATCTCCGGAACAGAGAGCTTGGCGGCAGATTGCCGGGCCATGTGAGACAAAGCCCGCGCCACCCGCATATCGCTCACCGCATGGCAATCGGTGGAGCCTCGCACCATCACCTCTTGCGGCGGAATCATCAGCGACTCAACCGGGGGCTTGCCACCCCGCATGCAAGTATTTAACAGGCGGGCCGCTTCATAACCGATCCTTCGGTCCCCCCGGTCGATGCTCGACAAGGAGGGAACCGTGGCATTGCAGATAGATGGCTCATTGCCACAACCCATCAATGCCAGTTGCACGGGAATTTGCCATCCACCGCTGCGGCAGATGGTGGACACGGCGTGGCAGAGTTCATCGACTTGCAACAGCATGCCCAGGGGCGCTTCCCAACCATCCTGCACCTGCTTGATGTAAGCAACAAAGCGCGCCCATTTGTCAGCTTTTTCGGTAAACCCGGTGTACGTCCAATACCTGGCAATAGGATAGTCATGTTCGCGGGCCACTTCACGCATGCCCTCATACTGGCGTTTTGCATCCGCCGACCCGTTGAAGCCAAAATAGGCGAGGCGTCTGAAGCCGCGTGCAATCAGATGCTCCGCAGCCATCCGGCCTGTGGCGTGTGAGTCGAAATACACCCCGGCAAGCTTGTCGGCCACCGGCGAGTCGATCCAGACGTTGACCACTGGAATGCGTGCTTCCATGGCCGCCATCATGCAGTCCTTGGTAATTCTGCCCACGATACCGTCGTAACGCTTTCCGTGAGCGAGTTCGTAGTGCGGGAAATTGCCCAGATCGAATGTCCAATCCGCGTGTTTTTCGGCAAAGTCACGGATTCCCGCGAATATCTCGTAGTGGCGTTTGAACGGCCACGCGAGATCCATAACTACCGCGACATGACGACTGCGTGACATAAGTGTGAGCACACGCTAACGCGAGCGCCGGAAACGCGCAAGCATTGCTTTGGTCCATGCTCCTATGCCTTATGCATGACTTGGCGCGGATGACGCATGCTAGGGAGCGACGATTTTACTGGCGTAGGGTCTCTGGGGGTGGGTGCCGCTCAGGGGTTGTGTGAGCGAACACTGGATTGACGCAATAATTGATTGATTATACCTTATACTTGATTGACAAAAAATGGGATCAGTGATTATATGGACCTTTGCAGAACCGAGCCCGTTGATTAGTGGTCACTGATCAATGGGCACCGAATTCCGACCTCTTCCATTCAAAATACAAATTTCATGAAACTCCGCCATCTTTCCGCCGCCTTCGCATCGCTCATTCTCGCCGCAGGCCCGGCGTCACCCGCCAATGTCTATTGGCAAGGCGGCACCGGCACCTGGACTACGACCACCTCCCAGTGGGGATCGGCCGCGGCCGGGCCGTTTTCCTCCAGTTGGAACAATGCTAACAATGACACCGCCATTTTCGGCGGCGTGGGTGGCGCGGCCACGGTGACCATCGGCACTGGAATGACCGTTGGCGGCCTGCAGATGAATGCCAACCCCGACGGCTATCTCTACACACTTTCCGGCGCCCAAACCCTGACTCTGAACAGCCCGGCGACGATCACCAACACCTCGGCCGTCACCATCGGCAACAACACGGCAACCGTGCTTGCGGGTAGCGCGGGTCTAACCAAATCCGGCGTCGGCACCCTGACGCTCAACAGTTCGGCGGTGAATACTTGGACGGGCGGCCTGACGCTCAACGGCGGCACGTTGGCGGAAGATTTCAGCAACATGGGTGCCACGGCCAATTTGATCAATAGCGGCAACGCCCTTACGTTCGGCGGCGGCGCTCTGACCATCAAAAGCAATGCCAGCAACAGTTCATCCCAAACCTTTGGTGGCGTCACCGTCAATCCCCTCGGCGGTTCGATTCTGGTCAACCCAAATACAAAAACACCGACGGTCGCGCTGGGCAATATCACGGCCACTACTGCCGGCGGCAGCTTGTTGTTGGGCGTGACCGGCGCCGGCCCGATCCTCACCGCAACCTCGAACAAAGACGCCACGAGCATCTATGGCGGGCGGGTGGTTTATTTCAACGGCACGGCCAATACCGGCTACGACTGGGCCAGCACGGCCTCGAGCAGTTCGCCTTACACGCTTGGAGCCTACGCTTCTTACACGGCCATGCCGTTGACGGGCGGCAACGCAACCGACAATGATTCGACCGCTGCCGGCGGCACTTTGTCGGGCAGTGTGTCGGCCAGCACCCTGAAAATCACGGGTTCGGCCACGGCGCTGGCGCTCGGGGCCAACACCCTGGCCCTAACCAGCGGCGGGCTGCTTTCAATCGGTTCGACAGGGCAGACGATTTCCGGCACGGCCGGTGCCACTCGGCTCACTGCGGGCACCAGCGGCACCTCCGACCTGATTGTGCATCAATATAACTCGGGCGGACTGACCATCTCCGCAGTTATTGGCAACAACGCGGGCTCAGGAACGGTCAACCTCGTCAAGGCCGGGACACAACCACTCTATCTCAGCGGCGTGAATACCTACAGCGGCAACACCTATGTGAACTCCGGTATACTGGATTTTGGGACAACGACCCCTGCGGGCAGCGGGCACAATATCAATGTTGCCGCAGGTGCCTCAGTGAAGTTTACGGCTCTCAATAATACGTTGCTGAACCGGCTGGTTTCAACCACCGACGAAATCACGATTATGATGGCCGACGGCAACACCAACGCGATTGACTTCAGTGGTGCTAACGGCGGAACCTACTTTCCGAACGCATTCCTTGGTAACTATGTCGGCAATGGTGGCAAAACTCAATACGGCGTCGCCAGCGGTCTGACCCCTGCGGACGGAATCTACCGCTTGGGTTCTCTCAGCAGCAGCGTCAGTCCTCTGGGCATGAACATCGTTCTGGCGGACGGCGCAAGCCCGAGGTCTTTGATTGTGGGAGCCAGCGTCGTGCATCTTACCGGTACGAACACTTTTAGCGGCGATACGGTCATCCGCAGCGGCGGCACACTCGTATTGGAAAACCCGCTTGCATTGCAAAATAGTGCTTGGAATACGGGCGACACGAACGGTGCCAACACCGGCTCGCTGGGCTTGAATAATGCCGCCGGTTTCATGACCGGCGGGGTGAATGTGACCAGTCCGACCTTTGGCGGACTGAAAGGCAGCCGGGATCTGACCACCGCCTTTACCTTTGCGAACGGCTTCAACGGCGACAACCGGCAAGCCCAAGCCTCCATCACCGGTTTAACGCTCAATCCCGGCACCGGCAGTACCTGCACCTATTCGGGTATCATCGCGGATTTAGCTAGCGGCACGACGCTTACCAAGACCGGAGCGGGCTCTCAGATTCTGGCTGGTACTAACACCTACAGCGGCCTGACCACGATCAGTGGCGGCACGCTGGAGGTGGGTGGCGCCGGACTGCTCGGTGCTGGCAATTACGGGGCGAACATCCAGAACAGCGGCACGTTCCGCTACAACAGCACCGCCCCGCAGACAATCAGCGGTGTCATCAACGGCAGCGGCGGCATTCTGAACAAGGACAATACAGGCAAGCTTACCCTCACCAACGTCAACAACTATAGCGGTGCCACGACGATCAGTGCCGGCGCATTGGTCGGGGTGGCCGGCGGCAGTTGCGCCAACAGCGACGTGACACTCAGCCCGACCACCAGCGCCACGCTCGGCGTGCTCGTCAACGACAATACCAAACAGTGGACCTCCCAGTCCCTGACCACGGCCGGCACCGGCCCCACTTTGGATTTCGGCTTCACCGTTGCGCCCAGCAGCTCGGTGGCTCCGCTTAACGTGGCCGGCAACTTGACCTTCACCACGACACCGGCCCTGACCCTTGACGCGGCCAACCTAGTGGCCGGCACCTATCCCTTGATTGTGGTGGGCGGCAGCGCGCCCACCGCCGTCCCGACGGTGACGATCTCTGGCGATGCGAGCGCCATCGGCTCGCTGTCAGTTGGCACGGTATCTTGGGGTGGCCCCGGCAACAAGACCCTGTTCGTGACCCTTTCCGGCACGGCGACGAGTCCTTCTCCCTATCCGCTGACATGGAACACCTCCACTACCGGCACCTGGGACATCAACTCCACGGGTGCGTGGAAAAATAACCTCGGCACCAGCGGCGTGACATTTACCGAGCAAGTTGCCCTCGGCGGATCGGCGGTTCAGTTCCTTGACGCAGGAATGACTGCCGACACCACCGTATCTATCAATAGTTACGTCAGTCCCGCCAGTATCACCGTCACCGACTCGAGCTACAATTACATCTTCAACGGTACGGGCAGCATCGTGGGCTCCGGCTCGCTGACGAAGTCGGGTATCAAGACACTCACTCTATCCACCGCCAATAGTTACTCCGGCGGCACCTACCTGAACGCCGGTCAAATCACCTTTGGGAATGCCAGTGCTTTCGGCACGGGCAAAATTTCTGTGGGGGGCAATTCCACACTGGGGCAGACCGCAGCATTCACCATACCGAATGCACTGGAGGTCGCCTCGGGCTCGACGCTGGCGATGTCCGGCATTACCTCGACGTTTAACGGAGTATTGTCCGGCTCGGGAACCATCTCCGGCTTTGGCTACACCCTAGCCAACACGGCGAATTCCTTCACGGGCAAGCTGGCGATTGGCGCTGGCACGGTCACGGTCAAGAGTCTTGCCGACGCTGGCTCGATTGAATTGAACAATAGCACGTTTACTTTCGCCGGCACCACAGCGACGACCTATAACACCCGTTTCTTCAATCTGACCGGCACCACGACCGGCGGAACGATCAATAACAGCTCCACCGTTCCTTTGACCATCACCCCCAATCTATCAGTGACCGGCTCGGGTGCCAAGACCCTCAATTTTAGTGGCACTTACACCGGCACGAGCACCTTCGGCGGTAAAATCACGGATTCGGCATTAGGCGCGACCTCCATAAGTTTCGGTGGTTCTGGCACATGGTTTTTGAGCAACACCGCGAGTGATTACACGGGCGCTAGCACTATGAACGGTATTGCGGCCATCACCTCCATCGCTGATTACGGCAACCCTTGCTCGCTCGGCAAAGGCACCCTTGGCACGGCGATTCAAATCGGCGGGAACAATTCAACTCCCCCCACCTTGATTTACCTCGGCGCGGGTGGCACCACCGACCGCCAGTTCAAATTTGGCTACGGCGGCAATAGTAGTGGCGGCACCTTCTATAACAACGGCACGGGCGCTCTGACCTTCACCGCCACTCCGGCGTGGAATATAAGCGCGGGCGGCACAGGATTTAACCAACCGATAGGCATGGGCGGCACTTTCAGCGGTGGCGTGAATGAAATCGTTGGTGGCATCGTTATGAATGGAACTAGTGGAACCGGTGGCGTGGTCAAGGCCGCGGATGCCAGCATCTGGAAGATCTCCGGCGCATGCACCTACTCCGGCACGACGACGGTCAATGGCGGGTCGTTTATCCTCAATGGCAACACCGGCTCGCTTATTGGCACCTCACCCTACTCGGCGCTGACCCTGGGCGGCTCGGCGTCGTTTATCTACGACAACACGTCGTCCACGGGTGCGAAATCGCAAAACATGGGTGCGCTGACGTTGGGCGGCGGTGAAAACACGATCCAATCGACCAAGGGCGGGGCAACAAGTGCCACGTTGACGTTTGCCAGCGTGAATGCACGCCCGGCGGGCGTGGCGGCCAATTTTGTGAGTGGAGGGGTGACAGACACGACGAACAAGATAATTTTCACGACGGCTCCCACCGCAAGTCAGATGATTGATAAAGGGGTGTTTTTCAACGGTGCGGACTACGCCGCCTATGATTCGAGCGGGTATGTCCGGGCGATGAACTACGGCGGTGGGGATGCGAATACGGTGACTGTGGATTCCATCACTGCCAGCAAGCATGTGAAGCTCACGGGGAGTTGGACACCGGCGAACCAGAATACAATTACTCTGCTCTCCTTGAATCTGTCCGCCGGTGGCCTGAGCTGGACCCAAAATGCCTCCCAGACGCTCACCGTCCCCACCATCCTCAAAGCCGGTGGCGGCAGTGCCAGCACCATAAGCGGCGGCACCGCCGTCACGGGCGGCACGAATACCGAACTGGTCATCCGAACAGACACCGCTTCAGACATGCTCGCCATTAATATCCCGCTCACGCAGGGAAGCGGTGGCCTTACCAAGTCCGGTGCTGGCACACTGATCCTCAGTTCTGCGGCGACCTACACCGGAGCCACCTCGGTGGACGCCGGCACCTTGCTCTTCAATGCGGTGAACACCGGGGCGAGTGCGGTGACGGTGCAAGTCGGCGCGACTCTCGGCGGCTCGGGCACCATCCCCGGTGCCGTGACGATCAAGTCCGGCGGCACCCTCCAGCCGTCCATTTCCGGCAGCACGAATACGCTGACGCTTTCCAGCGCCACCGCGCCGACGTTCAATACCGGCAGCATCCTGAAGGTGCGTGCGCCATCATCCACGATGGACAAGGTTTCCATAGCGGCGACAACGCTCAATATCACCGGCAGGTCCCTCATCATTGATACCACGGGCTTGACCGGCAATGTCCCCAGCACCGATATCGTACTCCTCACGGGTGCCAGCCCGGTCATCACGGGGCAATTTGGCAGCGTCACCCTCACCGGCAACACCACTTACACCGCCACCCTCGACTACAGCAGCGCCGGCCATATCAAACTGGCGTTGGCCCCCATCGGCACGCCTTACTCAAACTGGACGAAGGACCCGACGTTCCTCGGAACCCTGACCGACACCAACCCGTCCCACGATCCCGACGGTGGCGGCCTGTCCACCGGCATCGAGTGGGTGGTGAAAGGCGACCCGACCACCCCCGCGGACGACGCCAGTGGCACACCGACCTTCGACACCACCTCTGACATAAATTACTTCATCTTCACCTACCGCCGCAGTGCTGCAGCCAACTCCGACCCGAACACTAGCATCAAGGTGGAATACGGCAGCGACCTGAGCAACTGGACCCCCGCCTCGGGCGACGGCACCCAAACCATCATCACCACAACCCCTGACGGCGGCGGCAGCGGCGTGGATCTGGTTCATGTGAAAATCAAGCGTTCCCTCGCTACGGACGGCAAGCTCTTCGCCCGGCTCAATGTTGTCGTCACACCGTAACGGCGGTTCAATGCACTCAATCCTAAGCACCTAATCCAAAATTCACTATGCCTGCGGCGCAGATGAGGGAGAGATTTTGGATTTTAGATTTTGAATTTTGGATTTTAGATTTTAGATTTTAGAGTGACGCCAAGACGACTTTCTGGCATTCAAAAAAAAATCAAAAAATCAAAAAATCGGCTCGCTTGCGAGTCAATCGCTTTTCCGGAGTTATAGGTTTTCCTCCGGAATCCAGCAGGGTCGTCGGTGCGCACTGGCGGCCCTGCACATTCACTTTCTGAGTAGCTTGAAGAATTAGCGCAATCTGTCCATCCCCTCCCCTGTTACCAAATCAAATGAAACCCACACTCCATCCACAAGCCGCATTCGCCTCCATTTGTCTGGCCGCACTTTTAGCCCTGCCCACCCGGGTTGAGGCCGCACCGCCGGACCTCACCGGCGCAGGCGTGATCGCCGCGCTCAAGACCGATCCGAGCGCCTCGCCAACTTACGCCTATACCTACAATCTCGGCGCCACCGGCCTGCGCGGCTGGATCTATATCTCCAGCGGCAATGTGGGCCCGGATGACATCATCACCGGCGAAAGCCGCCAGATTTTGGTGACCGTGGCGAGCACGCCGGGCAGTGCCGTGCTGGCGGTGGACGACGTGATCCTCGGCGCAATGGCGGGCAACAGCGGCACCGTGCCGCTTTTCACCAGTGATGCCCGCAAGGCTTTCGGCGCGGCAATCGGCGATGCGGAGAGTACCGGCGTTGGCTCCCTGCGGGTCAAACGCTGGCACTCCGGTACCATCACCGATGTGAATATTCCCATGACAATCATGGGCAATTACACCAGCACCGCCCCCTACTCATGCCCGAAATCCACGCAGATTCTAGCCAACGCCCGCACGTCGCTGGTCAGCCAGCTTCTGGCCGATCCGAACTTCCTGACCAACAACTACGGCGGTGCTATCAAGGGGCTGGCTTTGTTAGCCGGGGTGGTGCCGGGCGATACCAATTACGCCACGGTGCAGACGCGCCTGCAGTCAATTGCCCACACGATGGCCCCCGCAAACCTGCAACTCTCGGGTTGTGACACTTGGAACTGGGGTTACATCGGCGTGTTTCTCAGCGAGTATTACCTGAGCACCGGCGACACCAGCGTGTTGCCCGGTCTCAATACCTACGTTGTCGCTCTGGCCAAAGCCCAGAGTCGGTATGGCACCTTTGGCCACGGCGGGTCGCTGCTCAATACCGATGGCTCGTTGCACGGCACGATCCAACCCTATGGCCCAGTCAACCAGGCCGGACTCCCCGCCAATATCGCCATCGTCATGGGCAAGCAGGCGCTGGTGGCGGCCAGCCAACCGATCGACCCGGAAATAGATCCGGCGATCCTGCGCGGCGGAAATTTCTTCGCATGGTATGTCAACAAGGGGCCCATTCCCTACGGCGAGCATGAGCCGTTCATATCGGGCCATTCACCCAATGGCAAGGATGCGCTGTGTGCCGTGCTCTTCGGCTTGCAGCCCACCCGCACTGCGGAAACCGAATACTTTACCCGCATGACCACCGCGGGTTTCAATGGCCGCGAATACGGTCATACGGGTCAGGGCTTCAGCTATTTATGGGGGGCCATGGGTGCCAACATGGGCGGGGCCTTGGCAGTGGCCCAGTATTTGACGCCCGTGCGCTGGCACCTCGATCTGGAACGGCGCACCGATGGCTCGTTTGTCTATGACGGCGGGGAGCAATATGGCGCGGGTTCGACTGCCGACGGGACCTATTTGGGCAAGAGTGGCTACTATGACATCAACCCGACCGCCAGTTATATCCTCACCTACTCGCTGCCGCTGCAACGCCTCTACATCACCGGCAAAAATGCCAACCCCCTCAACACGCTCGAGCCAGCCAAGGTGGCCAACGCGATTGCCGCCGCGACCTTCAATCTGGATTGCCACGGCTTAACCACCACCCAGTTGATCGCCGCTTTGAGTGAATTTGATCCGGTGGTGCGCTACTACGCCGCGATCGAATTGGCCACCCGTACCCTGACTCCCACCGAACTCACCACCCTGCGCAGTATGCTCAGTGACATCACCAACGCCAACGGTCGCCAGGGTGCCTGCCAAACGCTCGGACTCCTCAAGGACGCCACCGCACTGCCCATGATCACCCAACGGCTCGACAAAACCATCGAACCGAACTCGTGGGTGCGCGCCAAAGCCGCCAGCGCGCTGCGCAGCTACACCCCCGCCGCGGCCAGCGTGGAACGAGACCCGATGCTCACCGCGTTCGCCGCCAATGCGACCAATCCGGATGTGATCGTGTGGGATGATCCCGTCCAAATTTCCAATAACTATCTGGGATTCGCCCTGTTTGGCGATGCCGTCTATGGCGGCAACAATATTGCCAGCTATTCTATCAATGCCTCCAAGAGCTTGCTCTATCCGGCGGTGCAGGCCGGCCTGAAACAACCGGATTCCAATTCGCGCACCGGGACGGCTAGTTTCTGCTACAACTATCTAACACTTGCGGACGTGCAGGCACTCATTCCGGATCTCTTCCAAGTCGTCGAAACTGAGAGCCAAGCCGACACGATGTGGAGCATGAACCCCCGCGGCTCGGGCATCGCCACGCTCGCCAAGTACAAAATCACCGAGGGAATCCAGGAGGCGCTCAACATGTTGGTCGTGCCCACCGGCTTTGGCTGGGGCTGTGATGGATTTCAAATTCCCGGCCTCAATGCGCTGGCGGCTTATGGGGATGCCGCCCGCTGGACCTTGCCCACCTTGCGAGGGTATCTCACCACCTGGGGGCCGACCTCATCCCAATACACCACCCTCGTCAATACCATCGCCAGCATCCAGGCGGCCATCAGCTCGCCCACCCAAAACCTCGGCCTGGCCGCTGCCAATGCCCAGGTCGTGGCCACCACCGGCGCTAAGACCATCACACTCACCGGCAGTTCGCCTCGCGGCTCGGTGACTTTCCTCAACACGACCGCGCCGGCCCACGGCACACTCACGGGCACCGCCCCTAATCTAACATACACGCCGACGGGCGGCTACACCGGGCCGGACTCGTTTACATTCCAGGTGGCAGACAGCCTGACCACCTCCGCGCCGGGAACGGTGAGCGTCATCGTAGGCACGGCCGGCACCGGCCTCAAGGGCGAGTATTTTGACAACATCAACTTTACCAACCTGAAGGTCACTCGCACCGATGCGCAGGTGAATTTCGATTGGGGCAGCGGCTCACCCGATCCCACGATCGGGCCGGACACCTTCAGCGTGCGCTGGAGCGGCATGCTGCTGGTTCCGGAAACCGGAACATATACCTTCTCAACCCTCAATAGCGACGGGGTCAGGTTATATATCGATGGAAATCTGGTCATCGATGACTATGTGGACCAGTCAACCAACTGGATAGATAGCACCCCGGTCAACCTGACCGCCGGCCAACTGGTGGACCTACAAATGGAGTATTATGAAAATACCGGCTCCGCCGTGGCCAAGCTGAAATGGACCGGCCCGTCATTTGCCGGTGCCAACGGTGGTATCATCGGCACGCCGTGGCTTTATGACGGCACGGGTGTCACCAACCGCACGCCCTACGCCCACGCACAGAGCCTGACCATGTTACAAAACACCCCGCAACCCATCACCCTGACGGGCAGCGGCGGAACGCTGAGCTATGGGGTCGTCACCCAACCGGCTCACGGCAGTCTCACAGGAATCGTACCCTACCTGACCTACACCCCGGCGTCCAACTTCAGCGGCACGGACAGTTTCACGTTTCTGGTTAATAACGGCACCAGCAATTCGAGCCCTGCCACCGTGGCCATCTCTATCTGGGCCGGCCTGCCAGTGACCTACACGTGGGGCAGCGCCACAGCGGGCAATTGGAGTGTCGGCACGAACTGGACCGGGGGCGCGGCCCCCGCCGCCGCCGGCCAGCCATACTACAATCTCAATTTCACCCCGGCGGGCACCTACACCGTCACCGATGACTTAAACAACGGGTTTCTGCTCAACCAACTCAACGTGGCCGGTGTGGTCACATTCGCCGGCACCAACAGCCTGGCCTTCGCCGCCAATGGCTCGATCCTGCCCCAGCTCAATCAGACCAGCGCCAACGCGGTCACTATCAGTACGCCGCTGAACCTGGCCGCCATGACCAGCTTTGGCGGCAGTGGAGGCGGTTCGGTGACCCTCAACAGCCTGATTTCCGGCAGCGGCGGACTGACCAAGAACACCACAGGCGTTTTGACGATCAACAACATCAACAACACATACAGCGGCGGCACTGTCCTCAACGCCGGGACGGTGACGTTCCCGGCAAGCGCGACCGTGACCCCGTTCTTTGGCACCGGTCCGCTCACCATTAACCCCAACGCCACCCTCCAGGTCAACCGGACCAGCCTGCCAAACAGCATCTTCCTCAACGGCACTACCATCACTGGCGGCAATAGCTTTTCCAGCACCCTCAGCGGCCCTGTGACACTGACAAATATAACCACGTTTAATTTTGGCAGTACAGGCGGTTTCACGATTCCCGGCAACATCAGCGGCTCGGGCGGCTTCACCACCATCGGCACCTCCCTGTGGCACTTGAGCGGCACTAACAGTTACACCGGTCCCACCTCCATCCAAGCTGGCACGCTCTCCTACGACGCGGCTGCGGCAGTGGGCCCCGGTGCCTTGAACATCAGCAGCGGTGCCATCGCCAAGCTGAATTTCTCGGGAAATCGCAACATAGCCTCGCTCACCCTCGGTGGCACAACGATGAGTTCCGGCAGCTACGGCTCCACGTCCTCGTCTGCGACTAACAAAAATAACAGCTACTTTTCCGGAACTGGCACGGTGACCGTTCTGCCGGCGACCACCACCACGCTCGCCCTGACAAGCGGCAGCACGCCGGCCAATCTAGGCACGCCGCTGACATTCACGGCCACGGTGACCGGCAGCGCGCCGACCGGCAGTGTGGCGTTCTATGCCGGCACCACGCTGCTGAACAGCGCCACCCTGAACGGTTCCCGCCAAGCCAGCCTCACCACCAGCAGCCTGGCTATCGGTTCCTACAATATCACCGCCCAGTATGCGGGCAACGCGACCAATGCGGCAAGCACCTCCGCGGCCCTGGCCATCACCATCACCAGCCAGTTGGCCCCTCCGCCAACCAACTTGTTCGCCGCGTCCGGCAACAACCATGTCGCCCTGACATGGACGGTGTCGGCCGCTGCCACCGGTTACTCAGTGAAACGCTCGCTGACCAACGGCGGCCCCTACACCTCGATCGGCAATCCCGCCACCGCAAGTTATGACGATCTGACGGCCGTCAACGGCAGCACCTATTATTA